>NZ_JBGLRB010000011.1:0-153703 GCF_041402305.1 Aeromonas sp. S12(2024) | reverse complement strand
GAGCGGCCGCATCATGCGTTGAAATACAGAACCCCCGATGCGGTACATAGGGGATTCTGAGTAGAAAAATGCTAGTTGAAAATGTGTAAACCTATTTCAGGACTAGACATGGCGATCTCGAAGATCAGACCCCGACGTGGAACGCCTGTTTGAGGTTGCGGATAAACTCCGCATCCCGGCAGAGGGTCTTGCCCGGGCTGTCGGAGATCTTGGCGACCGGGCCGCCATTGCACTCGATCAGCTTGAAGACGATGTTCATCGGGCTGACACCGGGCAGATCGCAGGTGAGCTTGGTGCCGATGCCGAAGCTGGTATTGATGCGGCCACGGAAGTGGCGGAACAGCTGCACCGCCTTGTCGAGGTTGAGCCCGTCGGAGAAGACCAGGGTCTTGTCGGTAGGATCGATGCCGAGCCGCTGATAGTGGCTGATCGCCTTCTCGCCCCACACTACGGGATCGCCGGAGTCGTGGCGCAAGCCCTGATAGCTGCTGGCCAGCTCGAAGTCGAAGTCCCGCAGGAAGGCATCCATGGTGATGCAGTCGGTCAGGGCGATGCCGAGATGGTCGGTGAACTCGTCCAGCCAGCTGGTGAGGGCAGCGCGCTGGCTGTGTTCCAGCGGGAAGCCGAGCTGCTGGTGCGCCTGGAACCACTCATGGGCCTGGGTGCCGACCGCGGGCAGCTTGTACTTCTGGGCCAGCATGTAGTTGCTGGTGCCGCGAAACGCCGGCAGCCGCTCCTTGAGGCGACCCACTACCGCATCCTGTACCGCGTGAGAGAAGCGGCGGCGGGTGCCGAAGTCGATGAGGTTGAACTCGCTCATCTCATCGCTGCTCAGCTCCTTCTCCAGCTTGTCGATCTTCTGATCGAGCCGCTCCAGCGCATGGCTGACGCCGAACTGGGGGTAGCGGAAGCGGTTGCGCATCTCGCTGATGATGGCGAGCACCGGGATCTCCCACAGGATCACATCCTGCCAGGGGCCCTCGACCCGCACATTGATGCGGCCATCCTGCTCGAACACCTTGAGCAGGGAGGCATCGAGCGGCTTGCGGCGCAGGTGGTCGAGGTAGTCAGGGGTGAAGAAGGGGCGTTCGGCCAGAAAATCGAGCTCTGGCTTGGTCAGTCGCAGGGAACCGGCGAGGCGCAGTTGCTCCTCGATCTGCCCCATCATGGGCAGCAGATCCTCTTCATTGCGGCTGTGAAACTCGGCCACCACCTCGGCATCCGGATAGCGATGGAACACCGCCTGCTGCATATGCAGCTTGTAGGCATCGGTGTCGAGCAGGCTGGTGAGGATTGGGGGCATATCAGGCTCCTCGCAGACTGGTGAGCACGATGGAGCTCCCCTGCCGCATATGTAACGTGCAGGCGTCGGTATCGAGCAGGCTGGTAAGAATCGGTGGCATATCAGGCGTCCAGCAGGCGTTGTACATCGATCAGGGTCTGGGCCAGTTCGGCCCCTGCCTCGATCATCTGGGTGTGGGCGCTGGCAACCGTCGCGGGGGCGATGCCACGGCAGGCATCGAGATGGACGATCACCCGGAAACCGGCGCGGCGCAGTTGCAGCACGCTGGTTTTGACACAGTAGTCGGTGGCGAGGCCGCCGACCAGTACGGTATCGACCTTGCGGGCTTGCAGGAATTCGATGAGTCCGGTGCTGCGCCGTTCGGCCAGGTCGTGGAAGCAGGTGCCGTAGGGATGGAGATCCGGTTCGACCCCCTTCCAGACGAAGAAGTCATAGTCGATGGGAGCGGGCAGGCCGTCGAGCAGCTCGAAGCCCTTGCTGCCCGGTACGCAGTGCACCGGCCAGGTGAGGTCGGCGTTGGGCAGATCCAGCGGCAGCAGCATGCCAGCGGGGTCAGAGACGGCCCAGTCGGCATTGGCAGGGTGAGAGTCCTTGCTGCCGATCCGCAGCGTGGCGAGGGTGGCCTGAGCGTTGAGCGCAGCCACAATATCATCACCGCCCGCAACGGGCAGTTCGTTCGGGCAGAGGGGGGTAAAGCCCTTCTGCGCATCAATATCCAGGCTGGCGACGGTTCCCATGATTGGCTCCTGCACATACTATTCGTGTGATATTATCTACCAAACATTAATGGAAGGCGAGCAGGGCGATCGGCATGCTGAGAATGAGTCTGGATATGGTGGTGCTGCGGTTGCATGAGGAGCGGCTCGAGCTGCTCCTCGAGACCCGCGATCACCCCCCCTTTGCCCACTGCTGGCAACTGCCGGCGCTGCGCATCGACGAGACCCGGGATCGGGATCTGGATGCCGCCCAGCGCCGTCTGCTGGCGGAGTGGGGGCTCGGTCACTGCTACAGCGAGCAGGTCTGCACCCTCGGCAATCTGGAGCGGGATCCCCGCGGCTGGTCCACGACCCTGGTCTATCTCTGTCTGGTGGATCCGGAAGTGGAGGCGATCCACGGCTGCTGGCATCCACTCGCCAACCTGCCGGGGCTGAGCCTCGCCTTCGACCATGTCCAGCTTATCGCCAAGGGGCTGGAGCGGCTGCGGATTAAGAGCCGCTACAGCACCCTGCCGCTGCAACTGCTGGGGCCCGAGTTCACCCTCTCCGAGGTGCAGCGCGCCTTCGAAATCATCCTGCAGACCCCCATGAATACGGCGGCATTTCGCAAGCGGATCCATCGCGCCGACATTCTTGTAGACACCGGCCGCAAGCGCACCGGCAAACAGCGCCCCGCTATTCTCTACCGGTTAGAGAGTCCCTGCTGCGTGATGTTCGATCAGGTGATGCATGGAGCGGAAGCATGAGTGAGACCGGCGTGCACAAGGTGCTGGTGAGTGCCTGCTTGCTGGGTCAGCCGGTGCGTTACGACGGTCAGAGCAAGGGGATCGTCAGCGACTGGCTGAGTGCGCTGGGAGCCGAAGGACGGGCGCTGGCCTTCTGCCCCGAAGTGGCGGGCGGTCTGCCGACCCCGCGCCTTCCTGCCGAGCGGCAGGGCGAGCGGGTAGTGACGGCGAGCGGACTGGATGTGACTGAAGAGTTTGATCGCGGCGCCGAGCTGGCGCTGGAAATCTGTCAGACGCAGGGCATTCGCTTCGCCCTGCTGAAAGAGGGGAGCCCCTCATGTGGCAGCGGCCGTATCTATAACGGCCGCTTCGAAGGTGTTTCTGTGGCTGGCGAGGGCAAGACCACCGCCCTGCTGCGCCGCCACGGGATTGCTGTCTTTTCCGAAAATCAGTTGGCCGAGTTGGCTTCTGCGCTCTCTTTGGATTCCTCCCCGGATTTGGCGGCAACCGGTAGCGGCGCCTGACCGCTCTGCCACCCCTCCAGCACCTCGTCCTTCTCCTGCCAGCGCTGGTTTAGCCACTCCTGAAAACCGCGCTTGAACTGCTTGTCGTTGAAGTAATCTCCTATCAGCTGCTCATTCACTGGCAGCTCCTCAATCCGCACCTGAATGCGTTTTACCCGTCCCATCAGGAAGTCCTTGAACGGGGTCTCGGCGTTGTCCGGATAGCGGATGGTGACATTGATCAGGCTGTCGAACTGCTCGCCCATCGCCGCCAGTGTAAAGGCCAGTCCTGCCGCCTTGGGCGGCATCAGGTGACGATAGCGGGAGCGGGCCGCATCCCGTTTCTGCTCGGTGAAACGGGTCCCTTCCACGAAGTTGATGACGGTAGTGGGGATGTGGCGGAACTTCTCGCAGGCGTTGCGGGTGGTCTCGATATCCTTGCCGCGCAGGTGCGGGTTCTTCAGCAAAAACTCCCGTGAGTAGCGACGCATAAAGGGCATATCGAGCCCCCAGCAGGCGAGCCCCAGCAGCGGGATGTAGATCAGCTCGTGCTTCATAAAGAACTTGGGCACCGGCAGCCGATCCCGGAACAGGTGGCCGAGCACCACGATATCAGTCCAGCTCATATGGTTGCTGATGATGAGATACCAGCCATCCTTGCGCAGCTTGGTATTGTCCTCCACCTGCCAGTCGATGCGGGTGGTGAGGCGGATCACCAGCGCATTGCAGGCTAGCCACAGGCGCATGAAGCGGTTGTTGAGGCGGCTGCAGGCGCGGCTAAAGGCCGGGATCGGCAGCAGCAGTTTGGCCAGCGACACCAGCAGGATCAGACTGGCGCACAAGGCGGTGAAAAGGATGGTCAGGCCCGCACTGATGATCAGCACCAGCGGGCCGGGAAGCAGGGATAGCATGAATGTTTACTGCGCCTTGGTTGCCAGCAGTTGGCTCAGGGTCTGGTCCTTTTCGTGCCAGATCCCGTTCAACCACTGTTGAAACTCTTGTTGGAACTCGGGGTCATTGAAGTAATCCCCCACCAGTTTGCGGTCGATCGGCAAATAGCGGACCTGAACCTTGATTTGCCCGACCCGGCCACACATGAAGTCCCAGTAGCTGGGGATGCCGTCCGGATAGGCGATGGTGACATCCACCAGTTGATGCAACTGGTCACCCATGGCTGCCAGGGTAAAGGCGATGCCGCCTGCTTTCGGGTGGAGCAGGTGACGATAGGGCGAACCCTGCTTCTGATGTTTGCCCTTGGTGAAGCGGGTGCCTTCGACGAAGTTCATCACACTCACCGGAATGTGGCGGAACCTGGCACAGGCTTTACGGGTTGTTTCAATGTCTTTTCCCTTCAGATGGGGATGCTTTTCCAGAAATTTCCTGGAATATCGCCGCATGAAGGGGAAGTCGAGCGCCCACCATGCCAGACCGAGAAAAGGTACCCAAATCAGCTCTTTCTTGAGGAAAAACTTCAGGAAGGGGATTTTTTGGTTAAAAACCCGCTGCAGTACCAGTATGTCGACCCAGGATTGATGGTTGGCAATCACCATATACCACTCATTCCGGCGCCCTTTGTCCACTCCGACCACCTCGAAAGGGGTTTTGATGATGGTTTTCTGGATCAGATTGTTGAAACCGATCCAGCAGCTGGCACAGCCATCGAGCAGCCAGTTGCAGAGGGTGCGCCACCCCTTGAGGGGGAGCAGGAGCTTGAGCAGACCCAGCGAGAAGATGGGGACAAACCAGAAGAGGGTGTTGAAAAAATAGAGCAGGGTGGAGAGGCTGCCGCGCAGTCGCTCTGTCAGCTTGTTGGGCATGAGTCGGGTCCGTCTTGCTGTCGATAAAGGGCCATCAAGTGGTCAGATCTGTGGCCATAATATCAGCCGATTGCCCGTGAGACCATTCAGGGCCGTTACGGTGTCGGACTCACCCTTTCCCTTCTGTCAACTGCTGCGCAGTCGCGACAGCAGCCTGTCCATGGCCCTGTAACCGAGTGCCTCGATAAGATGCTCCTTGCCGATGGCGGGTTGTCCGGCCAGATCGGCGATGGTGCGTGACACCCGCAGGATGCGATGCCAGGCCCGGATGCTGAGCCCCAGCTTCTGGATGGCATTCTCCAAAAATTCGGCATCTTGCGCCGATAAGCGGCAAATATCCTCTATCTCACGGCTATCCAGCAGGTTGTTGAGCTTGCCGTTACGGCTCAGCATGCGCTCTCGCGCCGCCAGCACTCGATCGCGGATCTGCTGACTAGACTCCCCCCGCTCCGCCTTGCCGGTCAGGCTCCCCTTGGGCAGCAGCGGCACCTCCACCGTCAGGTCAAAGCGGTCGAGAAAGGGGCCGGAGAGTTTGCCGAGGTAGCGCAGGATCTGATCCGGGCTGGAGCGGGTCTGGCCGTCGCCATAGTGGCCGCAGGGGCTGGGATTCATGGCGCCGACCAGCTGGAAGCGGGCGGGAAAATCCACCTGGCGGGCGGCCCGGCTGATGGTGATGTGGCCCGTCTCCAGCGGCTCACGCAGGGAGTCGAGCACCTTGCGCTCGAATTCGGGCAGTTCGTCGAGAAACAGCACCCCGTTGTGGGCCAGCGAAATTTCGCCGGGCCGCGGGTGGCTGCCACCGCCCACCAGCGCCACCGCTGAGGCACTGTGGTGGGGCGTGCGATAGGGTCTGTGGTGCCAGTGACCGGCGCGCGGGGTGAGGCCACCGATGGAGTGGATTGCGGCGGTCTGCTGCGCCTCCTGCTCGCTCAGCGGCGGCAAGATGCCGGGCAATCGGCTCGCCAGCATGCTCTTGCCGGTGCCGGGCGGGCCGATGAACAGCAGGTTGTGGCTGCCGGCGGCGGCGATCTCCAGCGCCCGCTTGGCCTGAGACTGGCCGATAACATCCTGCAGATCTGGTACGTCGGGCAGGCTCTCCGAGCTTTGGGGGGCCGGCAGCGGCAGTTCGTACTGACCCGCCAGCCAAGCGGTGACGGCCAGCAGCTGATGGGCGGTGCGCACCTCGGCATCCTGAATGAGAGAGGCTTCCGGGCCGTTCTCCCGCGGTACCAGCAGGGTGCGCCCCGCATCCCGGCAGGCGAGTACGGCAGGCAGTACCCCGAGTACGGGACGAATTTCGCCTGTCAGGGCCAACTCCCCTAAAAATTCGTGATCGAGCAGATATTTTGCCGGTATCTGCTTGGACGCGGCAAGAATACCGATAGCGATAGCCAGATCGAAACGGCCACCCTCCTTGGGTAGGTCGGCGGGGGCCAGATTGACTGTGATGTGTTTGCTCGGGAACTCGAAGTTGCCGTTGAGCAGGGCACTGCGGACCCGATCCCGCGACTCCTTCACCGAGGTTTCCGGCAGGCCGACCATGTTGAAGGCGGGCAGGCCGTTGGAGAGGTGAACTTCCACTGTAACTTGCGGGGCCGCGATCCCGAGGCTGGCACGGCTATAAACCACAGCTAATGACATAAATCCCGTCCTTGAGTTGATATATGTTCTGACTAACTGCTTGTTGTTGGTTTTTTATTCCAGAGTTCCGGCTGAGGAATAGCCAAAATCAGTGGGTTGTCACAGAAAAAAGGCTTGCCCAATAAAAATCACCGTGCTAGTTCTAATAGCCATTCGCGGTAGAAACCGCCCAAATTTCACAGGATTTCCGGTTGTAACTATGAACATGGCCTCCCGTTTCGTCAGCATTATTGTGGTCCTAGTGGTGATTATTATCTCACCGCTCGGGGCTCGTTTAGCTGCACGGAACAAGGGATAGACCCACCACCGGACAGAACGAAACAAGCGACCCCCGAGCCTCACAGCCCGGGGGTTTTTTTTCGACCAAAGGACAGGATTTTCCACATGAACGGCGCGCAGTTTTTGGTACAGGCTCTCAAAAAACAGGGTGTGACCCAGGTGTTTGGTTACCCGGGCGGGGCCATCATGCCGGTCTACGATGCCCTGTATGACGGTGGTCTGGCCCATCAGCTCTGCCGCCACGAGCAGGGCGCTGCCATGGCGGCTGTGGGTTATGCCCGTGCCTCCGGTCAGGTGGGCGTCTGCATCGCCACCTCCGGCCCCGGCGCCACCAATCTGGTGACCGGTCTGGCAGAGGCGCTGCTCGATTCGGTGCCGCTGGTGGCCATCAGCGGTCAGGTGCCCTGTTCCGCCATCGGCACCGATGCGTTTCAGGAGGTCGACGTGCTCGGCATGTCCCTCTCCTGCACCAAGCACTCCTTCATGGTGACCGATGCCGCCGACCTGGGGCGGGTGTTGGCAGAGGCTTTCGCTATCGCCACCGAAGGGCGCCCCGGCCCTGTGCTGATCGATCTCCCCAAGGATGTGCAACTGGCTGCCGTGCCTGCCCAGAGCCCGCTGTTTGCAGTGGAAGAGTCGGAGGTGCTCAACCCCTCGGATCTGGCCGCGGCCCGCACCCTGCTGGCCGCCGCCGAGCGTCCGGTGCTCTACGTCGGTGGCGGAGTGGGCATGGCCAATGCCGAGCAGCAGTTGCGTGACTTTGCCGCCGCCACCGGCATGCCTGCGGTCACCACTCTCAAGGGGATTGGCGCGCTCGACCCCGATAGCCCCGTTTACCTCGGCATGCTCGGCATGCACGGCGCCAAGGCCGCCAACTATGCGGTGCAGCAGTGCGATCTGCTGCTGGTGGTGGGCGCCCGTTTCGATGATCGGGTGACCGGCAAGCTGGAAGAGTTCGCCCCTGAAGCCAAGGTGATCCATCTCGATGTGGATGCTGCCGAGTTCGGCAAGCGCCGCGCTGCCGAGGTGGGTATCACCACGGATCTCAAACAGGTGCTGCCGCGCCTCGCCATGACTCTCGACATCGCCCCCTGGCGTGAACACTGCGCCGCCATGGCCCGCGAATATGCATTTCGCTACGATCACCCGGGTCAGGCCATCTATGCCCCGGCTCTGCTCAAGCAGCTCTCTACCCGGCTACCGGATAGCAGCGTGGTGGCCTGCGATGTGGGTCAGCACCAGATGTGGGTGGCCCAGCATATGCGCTTCACCAGCCCGCGCAACCATCTCTCCAGCGCCGGTCTCGGCACCATGGGCTTTGGTCTGCCCGCCGCCATCGGTGCCAAGATGTCGCGCCCGGAGGATGAAGTGGTGCTGGTAAGCGGTGACGGCTCTTTCATGATGAACGTGCAGGAGCTCGGCACCATCCGCCGCGCCCAGCTCAAGGTGAAGATGGTGCTGCTGGATAACCAGCGCCTCGGCATGGTGCGCCAGTGGCAGGAGCTGTTCTTCGACGGCCGCTACAGCGAGACCATCCTCTCCGACAACCCCGATTTCGTCGCCCTGGCTGCTGCTTTCGGCATTCAGGGCGAGACCATCACATGCAAGGAGGAGGTCGCGCCTGCGCTTGACCGCCTGCTGGCGCACGACGGCGCCTATCTGCTGCATGTGGCCATTTCAGAGGAAGAAAACGTCTGGCCCCTGGTTCCGCCGGGAGTCGCCAATCACCAGATGATGGAGCAACGCCCATGAACCCGCACCCCCTTGCCCAGCCAGCATTTGCACAGCACACCCTGCATATCCACGCCCAGCCCAGACCCGAAGTGATGGAGCGGGTGCTGCGGGTGGTGCGCCACCGCGGCTTCGCTCTCTGCGCATTGAATATGGAGCAGGATTGCCAACAGCTGCGGATCACGGTTACTGTCGAGTCGGTGCGTCCCATCCAGCAGTTGTGGAGCCAGCTGGTTAAGCTGGTGGACGTCTCCCGGGTCGATGCACTGGAACAGCAACCCCGGATCAGAGCTTAAGGAGCCAAGCCAATGTCACAGCCTTCCCAATCCGCCACTCACCCCCAATACATCTGGTTCAACGGCAAACTGGTGTCCTGGCAGGATGCCCAGGTGCACGTGATGAGCCACGCCCTGCACTACGGTTCCTCGGTGTTCGAGGGGGTACGCGCCTACGATACCCCCAAAGGCACCTGCATCTTCCGTCTGCAGGAGCACACCCGCCGTCTGTTCGACTCCGCCAAGATCTACTGGATGGACGTCCCCTACAGCGAGTCCGACGTGAATGAAGCCTGCCGCACCGTGGTGCGCGAGAACGGCCTGAAGAGCGGCTACCTGCGCCCGCTGGCCTTTGTCGGCAACGTGGGGCTGGGGCTGCATCCGCCGCTGGATGCCAAGGCAGATCTGATGATCGCGGCTCTGCCGTGGGGCGCCTATCTGGGGGAAGAGGGGCTGAAAAATGGGGTGGATGTGTGCGTCACCTCATGGAACCGGCTCGCTCCCAACACCATTCCCACCGGCGCCAAGGCGGGCGGTAACTATTTGTCATCCCAGCTGATCAGCCGCGAAGCCAAGCGCAACGGCTTCGCCGAGGGGCTGGCGCTGGATGTGAACGGCTATCTGAGCGAAGGGGCGGGGGAGAACCTGTTTCTGGTGAAGAACGGCGTACTGTTCACCCCGCCTGCTACCGCCGCCATCCTGCCCGGCATCACCCGCGACACCATCATGACGCTGGCCCGTGATCTTGGTTACGAGGTGCGCGAGCAGGCACTGCCCCGTGAGGCGCTCTATGTGGCAGACGAGATCTTCATGACTGGCACGGCGGCCGAGGTGACCCCGGTGCGCTCCGTCGATCGGATGAAGGTGGGCGCTGGCAGCCGTGGCCCAGTGACCGAGCAGCTGCAAAACGCCTTCTTCGGCCTGTTCAGCGGCCAGACCGAGGACAAGTGGGGTTGGCTGACGCCCGTCAACGACTGATGAGAGAGGGGAGGCGCGGAGCCTCCCCGAGTCGCTTCCGGTGAGCGCTTCCCAGAGGAGCCTTCACCAGGATCGATTCCGATCCACTCGTATCATCACCGCATAACGCATCGAGCCCATATGGGCATTCAGGGAGTAGAGACATGCCGAAGTTGAGATCCGCCACCACCACCCACGGACGTAACATGGCCGGGGCCCGCGCCCTGTGGCGTGCCACCGGAATGACCGATCAGGATTTCGGCAAACCCATCATCGCCGTGGTCAACTCCTTTACCCAGTTCGTGCCGGGCCACGTCCATCTCAAGGACTTGGGGCAACTGGTGGCCCGCGAGATCGAAGCCGCCGGCGGCGTCGCCAAGGAGTTCAACACCATCGCCGTGGATGACGGCATCGCCATGGGCCACGGCGGCATGCTCTATTCTCTGCCATCGCGCGAGCTGATTGCAGACTCGGTGGAGTATATGGTCAACGCCCACTGCGCCGACGCCATGGTCTGTATCTCCAACTGCGACAAGATCACCCCGGGGATGCTGATGGCGGCTCTGCGCATCAATATCCCGGTCATTTTTGTCTCCGGCGGCCCGATGGAAGCGGGCAAGACCAAGCTCTCCGACCAGATCATCAAGCTGGATCTGGTGGATGCCATGATCCAGGGCGCCGATCCCAAGGTATCGGACGCCCAGAGCGAACAGGTGGAGCGCAGCGCCTGCCCCACCTGTGGCTCCTGCTCCGGCATGTTCACCGCCAACTCCATGAACTGTCTGACCGAGGCGCTCGGCCTTTCCCAGCCGGGCAATGGCTCCATGCTGGCGACCCACAGCGATCGCGAGCAGCTGTTCAAGCTGGCGGGCCAGCGTATCGTGACCCTGGCCAAGCGCTGGTATGAGCAGGATGACGAGACCGCCCTGCCGCGCAACATCGCCACCAAGGCGGCGTTCGAGAATGCCATGGCGCTGGATATCGCCATGGGCGGCTCCACCAATACCGTGCTGCACCTGCTGGCGGCGGCGCAGGAGGCGGGTGTCGACTTCACCATGGCCGATATCGACCGCATGTCCCGCAAGGTGCCGCAGCTCTGCAAGGTGGCGCCCTCCACCCAGAAGTACCATATGGAAGATGTGCACCGCGCCGGCGGTGTGGTCGCCATTCTGGGCCAGCTGGAAAAAGCGGGTCTGGTGCATGGGGATGCCCGTACCGTGCTGGGTTGCTCCCTCGTCGAGCAGCTCAATGAATATGATGTCAGCCGCCAGCCCAGTCAGGAGGTGGTGGACTTCTACCGCGCCGGGCCGGCCGGGATCCGCACCACTAGGGCGTTCAGTCAGGATTGCCGCTGGCCGGAGCTGGATCTGGACCGCGCCGAGGGCTGCATCCGCTCGCTGGACAACGCCTACAGCCAGGAGGGCGGCCTTGCCGTGCTTTCCGGCAACCTCGCGGTCAATGGCGCCATCGTCAAGACCGCCGGGGTAGATGAGGAGAACCTCACCTTCCGCGGTCCGGCCCGGGTATTCGAGAGCCAGGAGAGCGCGGTGAGCGGTATCCTCGACGGCACAGTGAAAGCGGGCGAGGTGGTGGTGATCCGCTACGAAGGGCCGAAAGGGGGCCCGGGCATGCAGGAGATGCTCTACCCCACCACCTATCTGAAATCTATGGGCCTCGGCAAGGCGTGCGCCCTGATCACCGACGGCCGCTTCTCCGGCGGTACCTCGGGCCTCTCCATCGGCCACGTCTCGCCGGAGGCCGCTTCCGGTGGCACCATAGGTCTGGTGGAGGATGGCGACATCATCAGCATCAACATCCCGGCCCGTAGCATGGTGCTGGAGGTGGCCGACAGCGTGCTGGCTGCCCGCCGTGTCGCCGTGGAAGCCCGTGGCTGGAAGCCGCTCGATCGTCAGCGTCAGGTCTCCTTTGCCCTGCGCGCCTATGCCATGTTCGCCACCAGCGCCGATAAAGGCGCGGTGCGCGATCGCTCGATGCTGGGGGAATAAATCATGGTCTCTGCGGCGGATTATCTACGCAAGGTACTGCTCTCCCCCGTCTACGAGGCGGCGCGGGTCACCCCCTTGCAAACCCTGAAGAAACTCTCCGAGCGGCTCGGCAACCACGTCAGCCTGAAGCGGGAGGATCTGCAACCGGTCCACTCCTTCAAGCTGCGCGGCGCCTACCACAAGATCGCTACCCTGACCGAGGAGCAGAAGGCGCGCGGCGTTATCGCCGCCTCTGCTGGCAACCACGCGCAGGGAGTCGCCCTGTCGGCCACCAAGCTCGGTATCAAGGCGATCATCGTGATGCCCAAGACCACGCCGGACATCAAGATCGACGCGGTGCGCCGTCAGGGCGGCAACGTCATGCTGTTTGGCAATAGCTTCGACGAGGCCTATGGCGAGAGTCGCCGCCTCGCCACGCTTGAGGGCTACACCCTGATCCCGCCGTTTGACGACGTTGAGGTGATCGCCGGGCAGGGCACCATCGGCAAGGAGCTGCTGGAGCAGGATACCCACCTCACTCACATCTTTGTGCCGGTGGGCGGTGGCGGGTTGGCCGCCGGGGTGGCGGTCTATATCAAGCAACTGCTGCCGGATGTGAAGGTGATCGGGGTGGAGGCGGAGGGGTCCGCCTGTCTCAAGGCTGCCATGGCGGCTGGCGAGCCGGTCAATCTGGAGCGAGTCTCGCTGTTTGCCGACGGGGTGGCGGTCAAGCGTATCGGCGAGGAGACCTTCCGCCTGTGCAACCAGTATCTGGACGAGGTAGTGACCGTCTCCAACGACCAGATCTGCGCCGCGCTGAAAGACATCTTCGACGACTGCCGCGCCATCGCCGAGCCGTCGGGTGCCCTGTCTCTGGCGGGCCTCAAGGCCTATAGCGAGCGGGAGCAGGTCAGGGGTGGCCGGATGGCGGCCATTCTCTCCGGTGCCAACGTCAACTTCCACAGCCTGCGCTACGTGTCGGAGCGCTGCGAGATTGGCGAGAAGCGCGAGGGCATGCTGGCGGTGACCATCCCCGAGCGCAAGGGGGCCTTCCTCGACTTCTGCCGTCAGCTTGGCCCCCGCATGGTGACCGAGTTCAACTACCGCTACGCCGATGCCGAGCAGGCCTCGCTGTTCGTCTCGGTGCGCCTCACCGGAGGTGATGACGAGTTGGGTCAGATCATCGATCAGCTCGGCGGGAACGGCTATCCGGTGGTCAACATGACCGAGAGCGAGCTGGCCAAGAATCACGTGCGTTACATGATTGGCGGCCGCCCGGCCCGGCCCCTCGGTGAACGGCTCTACAGCTTCAAGTTTCCGGAGCAGCCGGGCGCCCTGATGCGCTTCCTCGAGACCCTGGGCTGTCGCTGGAACATCAGCCTGTTCCACTACCGCAACCACGGTGCCGACTACGGCCGTGTGCTCTGCGCCTTCGAGCTGCCGGACGAGGACGTAGCCGCCTTCCACGACTACCTGCGCGAGATTGGCTACGGCTGGAAAGAGGTGAGCGACGACCCCGCCTACCGGCTGTTTCTGGCTAGTTGATGCTGCGATGAGGAGAGAGGGAGGCGTTGGCCTCCCTCTGTTTTTAGGCTGCAATTGGCCACTTCTGTCTGAGCCATTGAAATCCATGAGCCAGCACCATCAGTAGCAGGGTTCCGGGTAGTACCGTTTGCCACAGGAAGGCTGGCTCTTGTCCTGTCATCAGGATCAGCAAGGGATTGGCGCCCGCTGGAGGATGGAGGATATTCAGTCCCTGCATCAGGGCGATGGCCAGCCCGGTTGCCAGAGCCATCTGCACTTCAGCGGGGAGTGGAAGCAGGCCGATAACCAGTCCGACGCAGGCCGTCAGCAGGTGACCGCCCAGCACGTTTTTGGGGCGCGCCAGCGGACTATCTGGCAGGGAAAACAACAACACACAGCTGGCCCCGAAAGGTGCCATGACTAGCGCGACATGCCAGCTCAGATTGAGCCATCCCAATATGCCGATGGTGAGTGCGGCGCCCACACCTGCCCATAACGGGCCATACCATTTTGTCATCATGCTTTCCTCTTGGTTTGCCAGAACTGATTAGGCACATTAGGTAGACAGATCGGTGTACTTCAAGAGGCAAATCATGAGTGAGAAGCGTCAACAACTGGTGGCGACGGCCTACCGTCTGTTCAACCGTCATGGCTTTCATGCCACCGGCATAGATCGCATCTGGGCCGAGGCGGGGAGTACCAAGCGTACCCTCTATCGCCACTTCCCGACCAAGGATGCCTTGATTGAGGAGGTGCTGCTCGCTCGTGACCGGGAGTTCTTCGCCTTGCTTGACCAGCGGCTGGCCGATGTGAGCGGACGTGAAGCTCGCCTGCAGGCGCTGTTTGACGGTTTTGCAGAGTGGTTTGGCCGCTCTGATTTCTATGGCTGCAACTTTATCAACGCCAGCGCCGAGTTTGCCGACCCACGCCATCCGGTGCGCAAGCTGGTGATGGCCCACAAGCAGGCGTTATTGGGCTGGGTGATAAACCAGCTCAACTGTTCTCTGGCACAGGCTACCGAGCTTTGCCTGTTGCTGGAGGGGGCGATCGTGATGGCTCACAGCTATCAGCAGCCACTGGCGCTGGAGCAGGCCAGAATGCTGGCAAAGACCATTTTGACCGACGATACCGCGATAATGCAGGCCGCTTCACACTCCTGAGCTGCTGGTCATTTGAGGCTGCGTTCGGATGGGATACCCTGAATAGCGGAGAGGCCGCCTGACGGCTTCACACAGGGAAAGTGCGCACTCAGGCGCCCATAACGACTTATTGCAGAGGCGAAAATATGAATAAATCCATGCTTGCCGTATTGGTCAGTGGTTTGCTGGCGGCCGGAGCCGTGCAGGCCGCCGCTCAGGACAATACCTGGTATGTCGGTGGCAAGGCCGGTTGGTCCAATTACTATGGCGTTGACCACAACCAGTATGCCGAGTCGATTGCCCAGACGTTGGGTAATACCAGCGAGAACACGGATGATCTGGGTCTGGGCCTGTTCGCCGGTTACCAGCTCAACCCCAACCTGGGGTTCGAGCTGGGCTATGACTGGCTTGGCAAATACGACACCACTTCGGGTACTGGCGCCAATACCCTCAATACCGAAGCCAAAGGTCAGATGATTCAGGCCACCATGAAGATCAGCTTCCCGGCAACGAATGTGCTCGATCTTTATGGCCGACTGGGCGGTGCCTATGCCTGGACGGATAGCGAGATTAGCTTCGCCAATACCAGCGAGACCGGCAAGAAGCATGGCGCCGCCTTCGTTGGTGCGCTGGGTGCCGAATATGCCATCGATCGTGACTGGGCTGCCCGTCTGGAGTACCAGTACACCACGCCGCTGGGAGATGCCTCTCTCGATCGCTCCGGCATCGAGATGGATAACGGCCTGATTTCGTTCGGAATGCTCTATCGCTTCGGTCAGCAAGGTGGCGAGGTCGTAGCACCGGCGCCCGCTCCGGCCGCCGAACCGGCACCTGTAGCCGTGGTTGAGCCCAAGACCTTCAGTCTGAGTTCCGATGTGCTGTTCGAGTTCAACAAGGCGACCCTGAAGCCGGCAGCCAATCAGGCGCTCGATGCCCTGTTCAGCCAGATTGTGGCGGCCAATCCGAAAGATGGCGTCGCAACTGTCATCGGTTATACCGACCGCATCGGTTCCGACAACTACAACTTGGTCCTCTCCGAGAAGCGGGCCCAGAGCGTGGCCAGCTATCTGGTATCCAAAGGCTTGTATGCCGACAAGGTACGAGTCGAGGGGCGTGGCAAGGCCAATCCGGTTACTGGCAACAACTGCGCCAGCCGCTCCAAGCAGGAGCTGATTGCCTGTCTGGCACCGGATCGCCGAGTGGAAATTCATCTGGAAGGGGTTTCCCAGCCTGTCCAATAAGCAGTGCGACGGGAGCAATAAAGGTAAAAACGGGAGGCTTGGCCTCCCGTTTCTTATGGGGTGTTTACGATGTCGTGCCTCAGAGCCCGAACAGCGGGCGCAGGCGGATGCCGATCAGGCTGCCAGCGAGGGCCATCAGCATCCAGACCCAGCCATGCAGGCTGCCAGAGGCGGTGCCATCGAAGAAGCCGCCGAGGTTGCAGGCGGCGTACATGGCGCCCATCCCCATCAACAGGCCGCCGATGATGGAGGCCAGACTGTTGCCGATCCGCATCGGGGCGAAGGTGCCGCCACCGCTCAAACAGCGCGCCAGCATGGCCCCCAGAATACCGAGCCAGAACATGCCGACCATGGGGTTGATAAAGAGTGGCTGGGCCAGTTTCGGGTTCCCCTCGAACAGGCCGAACAGGGAGGCGCCGCGCAGCGCCATGTCATAGACGGCGCCGGTGATGGTCCAGGCCGAGCCATGCAGGGCGACGACAGTTGAGTTGAGTATGGCGATGATGATGCCGCCGGTCAGCACGGTGAAGCGGCCATCGCGCCAGAACAGATTGCCGCCGCTGAAGAGGGGCTTGAGTTCGCCGGTACGCTTGAGTTCGCTGTTGCGAAACAGCAGGAATAGCGCGGCGACCAGCGCCAGGTTGAGCAGCATGCCGCTCCAGATATTGCCGGTCAAATCCTTGGCCAGCACCACATGGCTGGAGAAGGTGGCCTCCAGTTCGGGGCGGAACTGGTTGCTGATAAGGGTGCCGATGCCGTAGCAGATCAGCACCAGCCAGAAGCGGGGTTGTCCCTCGCCGCAGCAATAAAGAGTGCCGGTGGCACAGACGCCTGCCAGCTGCATGCCGATGCCGAACAGGAAGGCACCGACGATGAAAGGAATGCCGATAGCCATCACGTTACCCACCATGGCATCGCCAAACAGGGCGTGGCTAAAAGAGAGGAAGGTGGTGAACAGCAGAATTTCGATGGCGATGGTGAGCAGGTGAACCCGCACATAGTAACTGTTGCGCTTGGTCAGCATTTCGCGCCAACCGAACACGATGCCGAAACGGCTAAAGGAGAGGGTGAAGCCGAATCCGATCAGGGCCATCAGAGCCCATTTCATACCAAAGGTGTTGCCAAGCCAGAGTAACGCTCCCCCCGCGATTGCCACGATGGGGAGCGACCATTTTCGATTCATGTCTGTTGATCCTTGCAGTTGGTTTTCAGAGGGGCGGATCCTATTCCCTCGTGGAGTCCAATGCTACCCATTTAGTCAATGCAGAGAAAAAGGGGGGCGCTGACTCCCGTCAGCGCCGGGGATCAATGGCGGGTGGTGTCGAGATGGAAGTGGTGAGTCTGCCAGGTCAGGATGCGGGCGTGCTGGGCGACCATGGTCGCCTCTTCGGCGGCGTGGCTGGCGCTCTGATTGACTTCGGCCGCCAACCGCGACATCTCGCCGACCTGATGGTGGATCCCTTGTATCAGCCGGGTCTCATCGCTCATCAACTGATCGACCTGAGCGATGCGCTGATTGATCTCCTCGCAGCTCTGCGCGATCCGGGCGACGCTCTGGCGCGCTGTCATCGTGTGAGTGACCGCCTGTTCGACCCGGGCCAGCTCGGTATCCATCTCGCTGGCGGCGCGCAGGCTGACATCCTGGATCTTGCCGATGATGGTGTTGATCTCGGTGGTGGCGCTGCCGGTGCGGGTCGCCAGCGAGCGTACTTCATCCGCCACCACGGCAAAACCGCGCCCCTTCAATGGCGGCGTTCAGCGCCAGCAGATTGGTTTGCTCCGCAATATCGTGAATGGCGCCCGCCAGCCCGGCAATCTGCTGCGAGAGGCCAGCCAGATCCGAAATGGTATGGGAGACCTGCTTCACGCCCGTGACTTGCTCCCCGATCACCTGTTCCACGGTGTGGATGGCGAGTGTCGCCTCTTGTGCCCGCTCTGCTGACTGCAGGGTTTGCTCCCCCACCTGATGCAGCTGGCTACCCGCCTGTTCAATGGAGTGGGTGAGCTGTTCGATGGCCTGTTCGATATGGTGGGCCGCTCCGACCTGTGCCTGACTGTCATCGGTGTGCCGTTGTGCCATGGCGGTCAGGCTGGTGGCGCGATCATCCTGCGTACTGGCGCTGCGTTGCAGCGATTCCACCAGGGTTGCCAGCTGGTCACGCATGGCCCCGATCTGGCGGATCAGCTCGCCGATGGCATCAAGGCCCGGCTCCGGCATGGGGCGGTTCAACTCCCCTTCGGCGATCGCGGCGGTGGCCTTGCCTGCGGCCAGCAGTCGCTGTTGGGTGGGGCGTCCCAGCCAGAAGATGAGCCCGGCCCCCAGTAGTGCAGCGCACAACAGCAGTCCGTAGCAGAGTCGGGTTGTGTTGGCGAGATGGGCCATCTGCTCGGCGGCATACTCGTTACCGCGGATGACGGTGGCGTCCACCCCTAGCCGGTGGGCGTTATAGAGGGTGTGCAGGCGCGCCGCAATCGCGCCCGCTTGCGCCAGATCCCCAGCCTTGATGGCGGGGACAAACTTGTCGTTGAGCAACTGCCAGAACAGCTCCCCCCGCACTTTTTGCTCCCCCAGCAGCAGCTCCCTGAGGGGCTCGTTCAGGTTGCTCTCTTGCCAGAAGCGGTTACGGCTCTCGAACTCTTGCTGCAGTCGAGTGAGGGTTTGCAGCAGGGCCTCCCGCTCCTCCGGTTTGGCATGGAGCAGGGTGTAGACCTGCAACTGGGATTCGATGAGGTAGAGAGGCGGCGGCAGAATATCGGCTACCACATCCTTCCCCTGTCCCATCTGATCGGCTGCGCTCCGGACCGAATAAAGCCCGAAAAAGCTGATGGAGATCAGCGTGATAATGACCATGATCCCCAGAACCTGACCAAAAAGCAGGGATCTGTCGTGAATGTGCTTGAGCATGTTGCCTCCATTCGGCTCCGTTCATGGATAGCATAGCTCTCTGGCGGGATAGTGAGACTCGGGTGTGGTCTGTTGATGGCGAGTCGGCTCTGGAGAAGGGGAGGTCGCAGTCAGAAGGCCGCTGGTGGCACGAAAAAGAACCCCGGCTGATGAGCCGGGGTCGCTGGTGGTGAGGCGGTGTCAGGCCCGGCTTGGCGCGGCTTTGCCGCTGCGCAGCCCATCCAGACTGAACAGCACCAGCGCGCTCCAGATGCAGGCAAAGGTGAGCAGTTTGTCCATCGCCAGCGCTTCCCCATAGAGGGTGACTGCGAGGATAAACATCAGGCTGGGGCCTATATACTGGAAGAAGCCCAGGGTGGAGAGCTTGAGCCGAGTCGCGGCGGCGGTGAAGCAGAGCAGGGGGGCCGTGGTGACGGCGCCTGCGGCGATCAGCAGCAGGTTGAGGTGCCAGTCGTTCTGGGTGAGATGGCTGGTGGGGCTGTCGGCAAAGCCCCACAGATAGATGGCTGCTGGCGGCAGCATGATCATGGTTTCGATCAGCAGACCGGTGAGAGCATCGAGGGCCAGTTTTTTGCGCACCAGTCCATAGATGGCGAAACTCGACGCCAGCACCAGCGCAATCCAGGGCAAGGAGCCAAAGGCGATAAGCTGGATGGCCACGCCGGCAAAGGCCAGCGCCACCGCCCACCACTGCAGGCGGCGCAGCTTCTCGCTCAGAAACACCATTCCCAACAGTACGTTGAACAGCGGGTTGATGTAGTAGCCGAGGCTGGCATCCAGCATATGGCCGTTGTTGATGGCCCAGATGAACAGCAGCCAGTTGCCGCCGACGGTGACCGAGGTAAACGCCAGGGTGAGCAACACTTTTGGCTGGCACAGCACCGCCTGCACCTTGTGCCACTGGCGCCCTGCCTGGGTGAGTACCATCAGCAGCACGCAGGACCAGATCATCCGGTGGGTCAGGATTTCGGCGGCCGGAACGGCAGAGATGGTCTTGAAATAGATGGGGGCTATGCCCCAAAGGGTATAGGCGCACAGGGCGTAGATGACGCCCTGACGCTGGATCTGTTGCGGCATGCGGATGACCTTTACTGAAGCGTTGGATGCGGGAAAACATCGCAAAAAATCAGTGTAGCGATCCTTTTGCGGGGAAAGAAGCGAATAAACGAAGTTTGAGGGATAGGAGGAGGGTGGCTGGCCGGTCAGCCTTTACCGCGGCGGATCTTGTCGACGTCCATCAACAGCCACAACATCAGGGCGATGGCGGAGATCCAGGGGCCCCAGGTCACGTAGGCCTCGCCGTGCCCCAGCACGAAGAACAGCAGGGGCAAACCGATCACCAGAAAAAGTACGCTTCCCAGAAAAAATAGCATTTTTGTCTTTATATTTAACATGTTGGCTTTTTTATCATTATAAGGATTGAGCCCGGTGATGGAAGGCCAAAAATGCAAAAGGGGGATTTCTCCCCCTTTTTGATCCGATAGTGCTGCTTTGTCGTGTTATTCCAGCTGAATCCAGGTGCTTTTCAGCTCGGTGTACTTCTCCAGCGCATGAAGTGACTTGTCGCGACCGTTGCCGGACTGTTTGAAGCCGCCAAACGGCATGGTCATGTCACCACCGTCCCAGTTGTTGACGAACACGGTACCGGCGCGCAGGGCGCGCGAGCCTTTCACCGCCTTGTTGAGATCCGCCGTCCAGATCGCCGCCGCCAGCCCATAGTCGGTGTCGTTGCCCAGCGCAATGGCTTCTTCCAGGGTATCGAAGCCGGTCACCGCCAGCACAGGGCCGAAGATCTCCTCGCGGAAGATGCGCATCTGCGGGGTCACGTCGTCGAAAATGGTGGGTTCGATATAGAAGCCGCCACTCTCCATATTGGTGCGGTTGCCGCCCAGCAGCAGCTTGGCCCCCTCCTGCTTGCCAATCTCGATATAGCGCAGCACCTGCTCCATCTGGATGTGATCCACCATGGCGCCGATACGGGTCGCAGGGTCGAGCGGGTTGGCCGAGATCCACTCGCGGGCATGGGCCAGCAGTCGCTCCATAAATTGCGGTTTGATGCTGTTTTGCACCAGCAGGCGGGAGGCGGCGGTGCACACCTCGCCCTGGTTGTAGAAGATGGCGCCAGCGGCGCTCTTGGCCGCTGCGTCCAGATCCGGCGCATCCGCCAGTATGATGTTGGGGCTCTTGCCGCCGCACTCCATAAAGGCGCGCTTGAGGTTGGACTTGCCGGAGCACTCCACCAGATGTTTACCGATCCTGGTGGAGCCGGTGAAGGTGATGCAGTCCACATCCATATGCATGGCCAGCGCCTCGCCCACGGTATGACCAAAGCCCGGCAGCACGTTGAACACGCCGTCCGGAATACCTGCCTCCTTGGCCAGACCTGCGATACGCAGGGCCGTCAGTGGAGATTTCTCGGAAGGCTTGAGAATAACCGAGTTGCCGGTAGCGAGCGCCGGGCCCAGCTTCCAGCAGGCCATCACCAGCGGGAAGTTCCACGGCACTATGGCTGCAACCACTCCGAGCGCTTCGCGGGTCACCAGTGCCAGGGCGGACTCCTCGACCGGGGCGACTTGATCGTAGATCTTGTCGATCGCTTCGGCGTTCCAGGCGATGCAGTTGGCGGCGGCGGGGGCATCATAGCCCATGGCATCGCCGATGGGTTTGCCCATATCCAGCGACTCCAGCAGCGCCAGCTCAACCTTGTTGAGGCGCATCAGCTCGGCGAAGCGCTGCATGATCTGTTTGCGCTGTTTCGGCGGCAGGCCGCTCCAACGCTTGTCGTTGAAGGCGTCACGCGCAGCCTGTACCGCCAGTTCGGCATCGGCGGAATCGCAGGCCGCTACTTTGGTCAGCAGCTTGCCGTTGGCCGGGTTGATGCAATCGAAGGTGGCGCCATTGACGGCATCCCGATAGCTGCCGTTGATAAAGGCTTGCGAGGGCAGGGTCAGATGGGCGGCCTTG
Organism: Aeromonas sp. S12(2024); assembly: GCF_041402305.1. Classification (NCBI taxonomy): domain Bacteria; kingdom Pseudomonadati; phylum Pseudomonadota; class Gammaproteobacteria; order Aeromonadales; family Aeromonadaceae; genus Aeromonas; species Aeromonas sp. S12(2024). The sequence continues at coordinate 131,998 of NZ_JBGLRB010000011.1, read as the reverse complement.
TGTTGCCACTGGGCCAGGGTCAGGTCACTCATGTTCACTCCTTGAACCGGCAAAAGTCAGTTTCCGCGTATCAATATGCTAAACATCCAGCCGCTTGTAAATCCATCTTGTAACAATTCATTAAACATTGCGCCCCTGCCGATGCGCGTCTGAATGTCAGAAACTGGCGGGGGTGTTGGCCGAAATCAGCACGCATTCCTGCTCGCCGCTATTGCGAAAACGGTGGGGGGTGCGGCTGTCGAAGTAGTAGCCATCCCCGGCGCCCAGCAGGTAGATCTGCTCGCCCACGGTCACTTCAACCTCGCCCTTGATGACGATGCCGCACTCTTCACCCTCGTGGCTCAGCATGTCGTCGCCGGTGTCGGCGCCAGGTGGCAGCACCTCCTGCAACATGCCGATGGCGCGGTTGGCTCGGCTGTGCCCGACCAGCCGGTAGCTGATGGGATGCGTGCCGAGATCCGGCATATCGGCGGCGCGGAAGATCACTTCGGTGCCCATTTCAGTCTCTTCGGTGAAGAAGCTGGCCAGCGACATGGGGATGCCTTCCAGCACCTTGCGCAGGGAGGCGACAGAGGGGCTCACCTGATTTTTCTCGATCTGGGAGATAAATCCGTTGGTCACACCGGAGCGCTTGGCCAGCTCGCGCTGGGAGAGGGCCGCCTTGGTGCGAACCGCCTTGAGGCGGTGACCGATATCCATCTATATACACTCCTTGACTGTTTACTATTATTAAAATTGTGTTAAATATCTTATACCACCCTGCTGATGCGTCTAGCTAGGGGTGGCACCAGACAGGGCGATAACGGGCCCTTTTTTATGGATTCAGGTGTTTAATTTAATAGGCATTGGCCGACAGTTGCTAAACACCTTAAGGATGAGGTGACCATGAAACCGATCAGCGACATCAATACGCCCTCCGACATGTCCGCCTTCTGGATGCCGTTCACCGCCAACCAGCAGTTCAAGGCGGCGCCGCGCATCCTGAAGTCGGCAGAGGGGATGTATTATCACTCAGAGGATGGCCGCAAGATACTGGATGGCACAGCCGGACTCTGGTGTTGCAACGCGGGCCATGGTCGGCGCGAGATTGCCGAGGCGGTCTCCCAGCAGATTTCCCATCTCGATTTCGCCCCCACTTTCCAGATGGGCCACCCCCTGCCGTTCGAGCTGGCCAACAAGCTGGTGGAGATCGCCCCCAAGGGGTTCGGTCACGTCTTCTATACCAACTCCGGCTCCGAGTCGGTCGATACCGCGCTGAAAATCGCGCTGGCCTGGCAGCGGGCTCGCGGTCAGGGCACCCGCACCCGGCTGATTGGCCGCGAGCGTGGCTATCACGGGGTAGGCTTTGGCGGCATCTCGGTGGGGGGCATTCCCGGCAACCGCAAGTGGTTCGGCTCCCTGCTGACCGGGGTGGATCATCTGCCTCATACCCTCAACATCGCCAAGAACGCCTTCACCAAAGGGCTGCCCGAGGAGGATGTGGCGCTGGCCGACGAGCTGGAGAAGATCGTCTTCCTGCACGATGCCAGCAATATCGCGGCGGTGATCGTCGAGCCCATCGCTGGCAGTACCGGCGTGCTGATGCCGCCCAAAGGCTACCTCAAGCGGCTGCGGGAGATCTGCACCAAACACGGCATCCTGCTGATTTTTGACGAGGTGATCACCGGTTTCGGCCGCCTCGGTTCCCCCTTCGCCGCGCAGGAGTTCGATGTCATTCCCGACATGATCACCTGCGCCAAGGGGCTGACCAACGGCGCCATCCCCATGGGGGCGGTGCTGGTGCAGAAGCACATTTATGACGACATGATGGCGGCAGGAAAGGGGGCTATCGAGCTGTTCCACGGCTACACCTATTCTGGTCATCCGGTGGCTGCGGCTGCGGGGCTCGCGACCCTCGAGATCTATCGCAACGAGAACCTGCTCAGCCGCGCCGCCGATCTGGCAGGCTACTGGGAGGAGGCGGCCCATTCGCTGAAGGGCTGCAAGCACGTGAAGGACGTGCGCAACTACGGCCTGGTGGCGGGCATCGAGCTCGAATCCATGCCCGATGCGCCGGGCAAGCGGGCCTACGAGGTGTTCGTGCGCTGTTTCGAGAAGGGGGCGCTTATCCGGGTGACCGGCGACATCATCGCCCTGTCGCCTCCCCTCATCATCGAGCGCAGCCAGATCGACGATCTCTTCACCCTGCTGCAGGATGCCCTGCAGGTACAACCTTAACCCATTTGATGGCCCCGCACTGGCGGGGCCTTGCGTTGATTTGCTCAGCGCATTTACTGCATCAGTTATCACGGAGGATACATGACATACAGGGTCAGCAACTTCATCAATGGCCAGCCGCAGGAGAGTCGCAGCGAGCGCCAGGGGGCCATCTTCAACCCAGCCTGCGGCAAGCAACAGGGGAGCGTGGGGCTGTCGAGCGCCGCCGAGTGTCAGGAGGCGATCGCCATCGCCGAGCGCGCCTTTGCCGACTGGTCGCAAACCCCGCCGCTGGTGCGGGCCCGGGTCTTTTTCCGCTTCAAGGAGTTGATGGAGCAGCACAGGGACGAGCTGGCCCAGCTCATCAGCCGCGAGCATGGCAAAGTCTTCTCCGATGCGCAGGGTGAGCTGACCCGCGGGCTGGAGGTGGTGGAGTTTGCCTGCGGCATTCCCCATCTGCTCAAGGGGGAGCACTCTCTCAACGTCGGCCGCGGTGTGGACAGCTACTCCATGATGCAGCCGGTGGGGGTCTGCGCTGGTATCACGCCGTTCAACTTCCCGGCCATGGTGCCGCTCTGGATGTTCCCGGTCGCCATCGCCTGCGGCAACACCTTCATTCTCAAGCCCTCCGAGAAGGATCCCTCTCTCTCGCTGCGGATGGCCGAGCTGCTCAAGGAGGCCGGTCTGCCGGATGGCGTGCTCAACGTGGTGAACGGTGACAAGGAGGTGGTGGATGTGTTGCTGACCGATCCGCGGGTCGGTGCCGTGTCGTTTGTCGGCTCGACCCCCATTGCCCAGTACATCTATGCCACCGCCTCGGCCCATGGCAAGCGAGTGCAGGCGCTGGGCGGTGCCAAGAACCATATGGTGGTGATGCCGGATGCGGATCTCGATCAGGCGGTCTCTGCCTTGATGGGGGCCGCTTATGGGGCAGCGGGCGAGCGCTGCATGGCCATTTCGGTGGCCGTGGTGGTGGGTGACGAGACCGCCGATGCCCTGGTGGCCAAGCTGACGCCGTTGGTGGAAAAACTGCGGGTGGGCCCGGGGTTGGGCCAGAGCCCGGAAAACGAGATGGGGCCGCTCATCAGCAAAGAACATCTGGCCAAGGTGCGCGGCTACGTGGATCAGGGGGTGACCGAGGGGGCCACGCTGCGGGTCGATGGTCGCACGCTGAGCCACGATGAGGGTTACTTTATCGGGGGCTGCCTGTTTGACGAGGTGACCCCCGAGATGCGCATCTACCGCGAGGAGATCTTTGGCCCTGTGCTCTCCATCGTGCGGGTGCCGGATTACGAGACGGCGCTGCGCCTCATCAACGAGCACGAGTACGGCAACGGCACCGCCATCTTTACCTGTGACGGCGACACTGCGCGGGACTTCACGGCGCGGGTGCAGGTCGGTATGGTAGGGGTGAACGTTCCCATTCCGGTGCCGATGGCGTTTCACAGCTTTGGCGGCTGGAAGCGCTCCATCTTCGGGCCGCTCAACATGCACGGGCCGGACGGGGTTCGCTTCTATACCCGGATGAAGACGGTGACGGCGCGCTGGCCCCAGAGCCTGCGCAGTGGTGCCGAGTTCTCCATGCCGACCATGAAGTGACGTGCTGGCGCGTGTTCATGGCCTAACCTCTTGCCCCCGCCGGTCAATGATTGGCGGGGGCGAACTCTGTAAAGGAACAACAGATGCGATTGGGAATTCTCGATTGTGACCGGCTCGATCCCGATCTGGCGGATCGTTTTGGCCCCGTTTACTCCGAGATGTTTATCAGGGGCTTTGCGGCCCTGGCCCCCGAACTGGAATTTCGGGTCTGGTCGGCTCTCGATGGGGAGCTGCCGGAGGATCTGCACGAGTGCGATGCCTGGCTTATCACAGGTTCGCGCCACGACGCTTACAGCGATATCCCCTGGATTCAGGCACTGCGGGCGTGGATCCGTCAGGCGCACGATGCCGACGTCAAGCTGGCCGGTGTCTGCTTCGGTCATCAGGTGATCGCCCAAGCGCTCGGTGGAGAGGTGGTGAAGTCCACCAAGGGATGGGGGCTGGGAGTGTCGGTGCATCCCATGCTGGCAGATGAGCCCTGGATGGCGCCAGCGCGGGATCAGATCCGCATTCTGGCCAGCCATCAGGATCAGGTGGCCCTGCTGCCGCCCGGAGCAACCCGACTGGCGGGCAACGATTTTTGTCCCAACTTTATGTTCCTGCAGGGGAACAACATAGTGGCCATTCAGGGACATCCGGAATTTTCGGTGGAGTACAACCGGGCGCTGATCGAGCGACGCCGCGGCCTGTTGCCCGACGAGCGCTACCAGAGCAGCCTCTCCTCGCTGGAGGGGGAGGTGGATTCGGCGACCATGATGCAGTGGCTGCTGCAGTTTCTGGGGATCCTGCCGCTGCGGGCTGGCGCGGCCTGAACCCGGTTTGTCAGCCACCCCTTCGGATGCTAGATTTTGTAGCAAAATGAAGGATCAAGCGCTGAGATGTCGGGATCGGATGGTACACTGGCCGCCCATGTGGCGGCCTGTTTGTCTGGCTTGATTGCCGTCCCGGCCTGAGCCAAACCTGTCTGAGCCAAACCAGTGTGAGAGTGTGACGCCTTGAAACTACAGCAATTGAAGTATTTGATCGCGATCCGGGACCACAACCTCAATGTGTCCGTGGCTTCCGATGCGCTCTTCACCAGTCAGCCGGGGGTCAGCAAACAGATTGGCCTGCTGGAGAGCGAGCTGGGGGTGCGGATCTTCGAGCGCCGTGGCAAGCATTTGCACCGCATCACGCCGGTGGGGGAGGAGATCATCAAGTGTGCCGAGGCGATGCTCAACATCGAGAGCAAGATCAAGGCGATCTCCCGCGAGTATCTGGATCCGACCGTGGGAACCCTCAATATTCACACCACCCACACCATCGCCCGCTACCTGCTGCCCAAGTCGGTCACCTACTTCACCAAGAAGTATCCCAAGATCTCGTTCCACCTCCATCCGGTGATGTCGGCGAGCAAGGAGCAGATCAGCAAGGGTTATTCCGATTTCTCCATCGTTGCCCACGAGATTGGCTTCGACAAGGAGCTGATTGCGCTGCCCGCCTACCTCTGGACTCTCTCGCTGGTGGTGCCGCAGGATCATCCCCTGGCCAAGGTGAAGAAGCCGACCCTGGAGCAGCTCTGCCACTACCCGATCCTCAGCTACGAGAGCGGCGCCACCGGTCGTCAGGTACAGGACGAGGTGTTTCAAGCGGCAGGTCTCACCCCAAGCTACTACATGACGGTGATGGATGCCGGGGTGATCAAGCGCTACGTGGAGCTGGGCTTTGGCATCGGCATCATCTCCTCGCTGGTGGCCAACGACACCGACAGCTCCGGGCTGGTCTCCATCAATCTGGAGCACCTGTTCAAGCCCTGTCCGGCGCAGATCTGTTTCAGTAAGAGCATCTTGCTGCAGAACTACATGTATGACTTTATCAGCTCCTTCTCGCCCCACCTTACCAAAGAGGTGATCCAGAGTGTGATGCAGCAGCCGAGTCAGGCGCGCATCGACGAGCTGCTGGCCGGGGTGGAGCTGCCCATCTATTGATCCCGATCGGATTCCCGATCGCTGCCGGTTGTCTCTTCTGTCAGGCTGGGCTCTACTCGGGGTTCAGCCTGTCTCTTTTGGGCTATCTCCATCGTCCGAGGTCTCTATGTCCCGCATTCTGCTGCTTGCCAATCTCAACTGTGATCATGTGCTCTCCCTCTCCGAACCGCTGGTGGCGGGGGCCCGGCTGCAATATGTGGATCAGGGGCGCAGGCTGGGAGGCGGCGCGGCCAACACCGGCATCGGGCTGGTGTGGGCGGGCCACGAGGTGACCATTGCTTCCCGTATCGGGCTGGACGAGACCGGCGACTGGCTGCTGGAGCAGGCGGCCGGTTACGGGCTGGATTGCAGCCATGTGGAGCGCTTTGGCGGCGAGACCGGCGAGCTGCTGATCCTGGTGGACTCCACTGGCGAGCGCACCATACTGCGCCGCCCACGGCGCCCCGATCTGCCCGGCGATCTGCCGCTGGAGGGGGTGGATTGCCTCTATGTGAACTATCCCGGCACCACCATCATCAGCTACATGCGCCAGATGCTCGGCAAGAGCTTCGTGGTGGCCCAGTATCCCAAAGGCGGCCAAGCGCGCCGCCCCTGTCATGTGCTGGTGGCCTCCCGCTCCGATCTCGGTGAGGTGAGCGACCCCTGGCAACATGCCCGCCAGCTGGCGGGGGAGCAGCTCGAATGGCTGGTGCTGACCGAAGGCAAGGCGGGGGCGGTAGCCATCCATGGTGACGAGCAGATCCGGGTCGCCGCCCGGCCCGTCTCGGTGGTCGATACCACGGGGGCGGGTGATGCCTTCGCCGGTGGCTTGATCCACGGTCTGGCGCGGGGCATGGCCATCAAGGATGCGTTGCAGTGCGCGGTGGACTGGGGCGCATTTGCTGTCGCCTCCGAGAGCTCCATCCCCTCGGTTGCCCTGAAAAACTGGCTGAAACAACCCCACTGAACCACCTCCTTGACTGTCGATTGAGGGGCGGTTTGCGGGCCATCTGGCTGCTGGTCGAAGGGGCTTGGTGAGGGGGATGGTTCGGGAGATTTACCCGCCATAAAGCGGGCAAACGCCGGGCTAACCCGGCAAGTTTGCGATCAATCAAAGAAAGTGTCGATTTATGTGCATCTTCATCGACACCCGGTTGTGCTGCTCTTAACCTGTCACTCCGCAACTCAGATTAAGAGACAGGCCCTCCTCTGGCGAACCAATGGGCAAACAGAGGCAAACCGGTTGTCTCCTGCCTCTTAGCTCAACGTTGTCGTCCTGATTCCTGGCTTGTAGTAAGAGGCAAGTGCGACCATGCAACTGACACGATTTACCGACTACGCCCTGCGTACCCTGACCTTCCTGGCGGTTCAGCCGGGGGATCGTCTGTCGACCATTACCGAAGTGGCCGATACCTTCGGCATCTCTCGCAACCACGTGGTCAAAATTGTGCACCAGCTTGGCATCAAGGGGTACATTGAGACGGTACGCGGCAAGCACGGTGGCATCCGCCTCGGTCGCTCGGCGGTCTCCATCAATTTGCGGGATGTGGTGATGGACATGGAGCATGTGCTCTGTCCGGTCGACTGCAAGCGCGAAAACTGCCGTCTCTCAGGTGGCTGCCGCATTCAGGGCATTCTGCGCCGCGCCATGAACGCCTTCCTCGAAGTGCTGGGTGAGTACACTCTGGCTGATGCGGTGCGCGATCCTAACCGTCTCTGCCACCTGCTGGGTATCGAGCAAGAGACTATTGTGACCATGGCCTGATGGGGCGCGGAATATTGAACAAGATGTGAAAGGGGCCTGATGGCCCCTTTTGCTTTTGTACGCGGGTGGTTTTTAGCGACTGCCTGGCTGGCGGATCAGAGTGATGGCGCCGTGCAGACAGGCGAGGCCGCAGGCACCGCAGCCATTGCAGGCATCCATATTGACGTTGATGCCGTCGGCCGTGGCCTTGATCGCCTGTTGTGGGCAGGCATCTTCACAGAGCAGGCAGTAGAAGCCCTGCCGTGCCTGACAGCTTTCTTCAATCTGCACCCGGGTCTGCACCTGCCGACCCAGTTGCAGGTCGAGGGCGCCGGTGGGACAGGCTCTGGCGCAGCTGCCGCAGTAGCTGCACTGGCCGCAGGCGAGATCGAGCACCGGGGTACCGGCGATGGGGCTCCCCTCGTACTCCTCCTGGGTGGCCGGTTTGAGCAGACCACGCGGGCAGGCCTTGAAACACTCGCCACAGCGGGTGCAGAGGGAGAGGTACTGGGACTCCTCGATGGCCCACGGCGGGCGCGCTTCATGGCAAACCACGGCGGGCTTGCGGGAAGCTTGCCAACCTTGTGTCAGCCAACGGAGGAAATAGTGAGTCATGCTCGCCCCTGATACCTATTAGGGGTTAATTTTATCGAAGTTTCGGGAAGCAGGCCAGAGAATAGCGGCCGTCAGGATCGCAAGCGCAGTTGCCCTTGTGTAAGCTAGGCGGGTCTTATTACGTGGTTGAATGAAAACATATGTGGCTATTTCTCTGGCGTGCGTCCCTGCTCTATGTCTTTCCCCTGCTGATGTGGGCCTACTGCCGCATCAAGGATATCGAGTTCGCCGAGCTTGATACCGGCGTCAACACCCACAAGTGGGTGGTGCTGGCCGCCTACCTTATCTACGTGGTGCTCTGGATCCTGGTTAACCGCTATCTCGAACTCTTCCTGCGTCAGCGGAGCCGCAAATGATCGACCCCGGGCTCTGGGGGATCTTGCTGCCTGCCGCCGTGCTGGCCCTCGGACTGGGCTGGCTGATCGGGCGGCGGGCCGCCACGGCGCAGGCTCAGGAGCTGATGCTGGCGCAGGAGCGTTATCAGGTGCTGCAGGATCGCTTCGACGAGTTGCAGGATGAGCGGATGCAGGGCCAGCAGAAGCTGGATCAGCAGCAGACCCTGCTGATCAAGCTCACCGCCCGCCTCAAGGATGCGGAAGCGACCCTGCGCAGCGAACGGTTGGCCGCCGCCGAGAAGCTGCAACTGCAACAGGAGGCGGAGCAGCGCCTCAGTCAGCAGTTCGAGAATCTCGCCAACCGGATCTTCGAGCAAAACTCCGGCAACTTCCGCGAACTGAACCAGAATAGCCTCGATCTGCTGCTCACACCGCTCAAAGAGCAGCTCGAGGGCTTTCGTCGTCAGGTGGGGGAGACCCACGCCCAGGAGACGGCCCAGCGCCACAGCCTCAAGTTCGAGCTGGAGCGCCTCGCCGAGCTCAATGCCCGCATGACCGAAGAGGCGGCCGCCCTGACCCGCGCCCTCAAGGGCGACAGCAAGCAGCAGGGCAACTGGGGTGAAGTGGTGTTGGCGCGGATCCTCAGCGAATGCGGCTTGCGCGAGGGCCACGAGTACCACACCCAGGTCAATATCGAGGTGGAGAAGGGCAAGCGCTACCAGCCCGACGTGATTGTCCACCTGCCGCAGGAGAAGGACATCATCATCGACGCTAAGGTGTCGCTGACCGCCTACGAGCGCTGGTATAACGCCGATGACGAGCTGGAGAAGGCGGTGGCGCTCAAGGAGCACGTCGCCTCGGTGCGCAACCATATCCGCGAGCTGGGCCGCAAGGATTACCAGCAGTTGCCCGGGGTGCGCACCCTCGACTATGTGCTGATGTTCGTGGCGGTGGAGCCCGCCTTCCTCACCGCGATGGAGGCCGATCCTTCGCTGGTACGTTACGGTCTCGACAACAACATCCTGCTGGTGAGCCCCACCAACCTGATGGTGGCGCTGCGCACCATCGAGAACCTGTGGCGCTACGAGCGGCAGAACCAGAATGCCCGCCAGATTGCCGAGCGGGCCGGTCGTCTCTACGAAAAGCTGCGGCTGTTTGTCGAGGAGATGCAGCAGATGGGCGGCAGCCTGCACAAGGCGCAGGAGAGCTACGACAAGGCAATGGGACGGCTGGTCAACGGCCGTGGCAACCTGATTGCGCAGGTCGAGCGTTTCCGCGAGCTGGGGGTGGAGGTGACCAAGAGCCTGCCCGAGCCGCTGGTGGAACGGGCGCTGGAGCGTGACAAGGAGCTGGAGTAGTTTTTACCTGCACCGTCATCAGCCAAGGCCCAAACCCGGTTTGGGCCTTTTGCTATCTGCCTGCTTGCCCAGTGCTTACCCATCATCTGAAATCCGCAAAGCAAACGGCCCACCGAAGTGGGCCGTTTTTATTTGCAGTGCCGGTGTGGATCAGCGGCTGGCTGCGCGGGCGCTCAGTTCGGCCTTCTCGCTATCGCTCAGGAAGGCCAGGGTCAGGCCATTCTGCTGGGCGGTGCGGATCTCGCTGGCGGTCATGCCGGCGGCCGGAGCGGCCACCTCATATTCGTGCGGCAGGTCGATCCCTTCCACCGCCGGGTCATCGGTGTTGAGGCAGGCCAGCACACCGGCAGCCAGGAACTGGCGGATCGGGTGCTCGGTCAGGCTCGCTACCGTGGTGGTCTGGACGTTGGAGGTGAGGCAGGATTCGATGCCGATGCGGTGCTCGGCCAGATAGGCCATCAGGGCCGGATCCTGAATCGCTTTGACGCCGTGGCCGATACGCTCGGCGCCCAGCTCGCGAATGGCCTGCCACATGCTCTCGGGGCCAGCGGCTTCACCGGCGTGTACGGTGACGCGCATGCCTGCATCGCGCACCTTGCGGAAGTGGTCGACAAAGAGTTCGCCCGGGAAGCCCAGCTCGTCACCGGCCAGATCGATGGCGACCAGCTTGTCGCGGTGAGCCAAGCAGGCGGCCAGCTCCTGATTGCACTGCTCGGTGCCGAAGGTGCGGCTCATGATGCCGATCAGGTTGGTCTTGATACCGAAATCGCGGCTGCCAGCGGCCACGCCGTCGATGATGGCTTCCACCACGCCCTGCGGGTGCAGCTTGTGGGCCATGGCCATATAGGCCGGGCTGAAGCGTAGCTCGGCATAGTCGATACCGGCGCGCAGCAGATCTTCCACGTTCTCGTAGGCAACCCGGCGGCAGGCGTCATAGTCAGCCAGCACGGCCACACCCCAGTCCAGTTTCTTCAGGAAGGCAACCAGACTCGGCTCGTTTTCGACGATCTGTACGTGGGGGCGCAGCGCTTCCAGTTCGAAGGCGGGCAGCTGGATATTGTGTTGGCGACCCAGCTCGAGGATGGTTTGCGGGCGGATGTTGCCGTCCAGATGGCGGTGCAGGTCGGTCAGGGGGAGAGATCTGTCAATCATGGGGGCGCCCTCGTCGAGTCAGGTTTGAAAGCCTGCCATTCTAGGCGGGGCTTTCAAAAAAGATACCCCGTTTATGGTTAAACGGGGTTCTGGCAGGCGGTGATTTGTCAGGGCGTGATGGGAATCGTTTTTCCCCGGGACTCAGGAGAGATCGAGCTCCTTCAGCTTGCGGGTGAGGGTGTTGCGACCCCAGCCAAGCAGGCGCGCCGCCTCCTGCTTGTGGCCGTGGGTGTGTTCCAGCGCCGTCTCCAGCATGATCCGTTCGAACTGGGGCATGGCATCGGCCAGGATGTCGGTTTCTCCCAGCGCCAACTTGCTGGCCACCCACTCCTGCAACTGCTGCTGCCAGCAACCTGGCAACGCCGGTTGACCCGGTTCGGCGTTGTGGGTGATGGGGGTGAGCAGCTCGGCAGGCAGGTCGCCGACCAGCACTTCCTGACCGGATGCCATCACGGTGAGCCAGCGACAGACGTTCTCCAGCTGGCGCACGTTGCCCGGCCATGGCAGGCGGCTGATATAGGCCTGGGTATCGGGGTGCAGGCTCTTGGCCTCCACATTCAGCTCTTTGGCGGCGCGCAGCAGGAAGTGACGGGCCAGCTGGGGGATATCCTCACGGCGCTCCTTGAGGGCGGGGATGTGGATGCGGATGACGTTGAGACGGTGGAACAGGTCTTCCCGAAACTCGCCATCGGCGACCCGCTTCTCCAGATTTTGGTGGGTGGCGGCGATGATCCGTACATCCACCTGCACCGGCTGGTGGCCACCGACCCGGTAGAACTGGCCATCGGCCAAGACCCGCAGCAGCCGGGTCTGCACATCCAGCGGCATGTCACCGATCTCGTCGAGAAACAGGGTGCCGCCGTCGGCCTGCTCGAAGCGGCCGTGGCGGATGTTGTTGGCGCCGGTGAAAGCCCCCTTCTCGTGACCGAACAGTTCCGATTCGATGAGATCTTTGGGGATAGCCGCCATGTTGAGGGCGATGAAGTTCTTGTGGGCGCGCGGGCTGTGCTTGTGCAGGGCGTGGGCGACCAGCTCCTTGCCGGTACCGCTCTGACCGTTGATCAGCACCGAGATGCTGGAGCGTGACAGGCGACCGATGGCACGGAACACCTCCTGCATCGCCGGTGCTTCACCGATGATCTCCGGAGTGGCGGTGGCTTCTTGCTGGCGAGACTTGCGCTTGGTGCGCTGCTCCTTGAGATGATTCTCAGCGCGGCGCACCAGGGTCACCGCTTCGTCGATGTCGAACGGTTTGGGCAGGTACTCGAAGGCGCCGCGCTGGTAGGCGTTGACCGCGCTGTCGAGATCCGAGTGGGCGGTCATGATGATGATGGGCAGATCGGCCTGACGGCGGTGGATCTGCTCCAGCAGGCTCAAACCATCGATGCCGGGCATCCGGATATCGGAGAGGATCACATCGGGCGAGCGCAGCTCAAGGGCGTGCAGCAGGGCTTCGCCATCGGCAAAGCTCTCGCAGTTGAAGCCTTCGCTGCCGAGAGTGCGCTCCAGCACCCAGCGGATAGAACTGTCGTCATCGACGATCCACACTTTGGCGGTCATGGGGTTCCCTTACTTGCGAAGCGGTAGAAAAATGGTGAATTCGGTGTGACCCGGCCAGCTGATGCAGTCAATCCGCCCCTTGTGCTGGTCGATCAGGTTCTGGGCGATGGAGAGGCCGAGCCCGGTGCCCCCCTCCTTGCCGGTGATCATCGGGTAGAACAGGGTGTCGCGAATGGCATCGGGAATGCCGGGGCCGTTGTCGATGATCTTGATCTCCGCTGCCAGCCGGTAACGCTGGCCGTGGATGGTGATCTGGAACGCGGTGCGGGTCTTGATGCGGATAAGCCCGGTCTGATCGCCCAGTGCTTCGGCGGCATTGCGCACTATGTTGAGAAACGCCTGCTGCAGCTGATCCGGCTCCATCTCGAATTCGGGAATGCTGGGGTCGTAATCCCGTTCGATGCGCACCGTCGGTGGTAGCTCCAGCTCCACCAGTCGGCGTACCTGCTCCAGCACCGAATGGACATTGTGCATCTGGTGACGGCCGGGGCGCTGGGGGCCGAGCAGCCGATCGACCAGTACCCGCAGCCGATCGGCCTGTTCGATGATGATGCCGGTATATTCGCGCAGCGCCGGATCCGGCAGCTCTTTTTGCAGCAACTGGGCCGCGCCGCGCAGGCCGCCGAGGGGATTCTTGATTTCGTGGGCCAGCCCGCGCACCAGCTCCTTGGCCGCCAGCTGCTGGGCATGTTGCTGCTGCTCCTGACTGATCTTCTTCTGCTGGTCGATCTTGCGCAGCTCCACCACCAGCAGACGTTGTTCGTGGTCGGCCATCGGGGTGGCGCTCAGCTCCACCAGTCTCGGTTCTCCTTCCACCACCAGGGTCACTTCGCTGTCGGTAAAGCCTTGCCCTGACACGAGGCACTGCTTGAGCCGCTGCAAATCGAGGGAGATATGTTCCAGCAGATGGGGCAGTTCGATGCCGATCAGCCTGCGTTCACTGAGGGAGAGCAGCTGTTCAGCCGCCGGGTTGACGAACTGGATGCAGAGCCGCTCATCCATCAGGATCACGGCGGTCAGCAAATTATCCAAGAGTGTTTTGGCGTTGTCCGAGCGGGTTGGCACAGGTTTCTCCCTAAAACGGTGCTACACACCTGTTATGCACCGATATGGTGCATAGAGTTTACCCGCATCGGTGCGCTATATCACCCCTAGTCGGCTTTGGGGGTGGGTTTGGGAGCCGGCGTCACGCTCGCTCTATGCAGGTAAAAGGTGACTGCACTGGATTTAGCAAGGATCGTACCGTCTTTGGCGAGCAGCTCGAGCTGAGCTTCGTGGGCGCCGCGATCGACGTTTTCGACGCGGACAGAGAGGCTGTTGCTGACGATGGGGGCGGCTTTGCCATCCAGGGTCAGGCGCACATCATACTGGGTCGGAGGTTTGGGGCTGATGGTGCCCTGAAAGACGATGTTGCCTGTGTTGTCGCGTAGGGTGCTGCCCTGTTCCGGGGAGAGCAGTTCGATAGTCAGCTTGGCCGCCTCTTTCTCTTTCTTGGCATCGGCGCCGGTCAGGCTGTTGAAGTTATCCACCTGCACCGATCTGGGCGCGCTGCTGCCCAGCAGCGGGGCGACCCGCAGATCGACCTCTTTGGCGTTTTTGCCGGGTGGTGGCGCATCCGAGTAGTGGGTGATGCCATTACCATCGACCCAGGAGTAGACCTTGGCCGCGTCCGCACCGAACGAGGTCAGCAACAGGAGGCTGAGCACCCCTATGCCATGCTTGTTGTTCATCCATCTCTCCTTGACGGTATTTTGCTTAATCCTATCAGAGAAAAAACCCGCCAGATGGCGGGTTTTGTCACGATTAAGCAAGCTGACCAGATTTAAACGGCCAGTCTGCTGAGACTTAGACGGAGTAGTACAGTTCGAACTCCAGCGGGTGCGGGGTCATGCGCACACGGTCAACATCCTGCTGTTTCAGTTCCAGATAGGAGTTGATGAAGTCATCGCTGAACACGCCGCCACGGGTCAGGAACTCGCGGTCAGCATCCAGAGCGGCCAGGGCTTCGTCCAGAGAACCGGCAACGGTCGGCACTTCTGCGGCTTCTTCCGGCGGCAGGTCGTACAAGTTCTTGTCCATGGCATCGCCCGGATGGATCTTGTTGATGATACCGTCCAGACCGGCCATCAGCTGGGCTGCGAAGGCCAGGTACGGGTTGGCAGCCGGATCCGGGAAGCGCACTTCGATACGACGGGCTTTCGGGCTCGGTACCACCGGGATACGGATGGAGGCAGAGCGGTTGCGGGCAGAGTAGGCCAGCATGACCGGTGCTTCATAACCCGGAACCAGACGCTTGTAAGAGTTGGTGGTCGGGTTGGCGAAGGCGTTGATGGCCTTGGCGTGCTTGATGATACCGCCGATGTAGTGCAGAGCCATCTCGGACAGGCCGCCGTACAGGTCACCAGCGAACAGGTTGACGCCGTTCTTGGCCAGAGACTGGTGGCAGTGCATGCCGGAGCCGTTGTCACCGAACATGGGTTTCGGCATGAAGGTAACGGTCTTGTTGTAGGCGTGGGCCACGTTGTGGATCACGTACTTCAGTACCTGCACTTCATCAGCTTTCAGCGTAAGAGTGTTGAAGCGGGTAGCGATCTCGTTCTGACCGGCAGTGGCCACTTCGTGGTGGTGAGCTTCAACGACCTGGCCCATCTCTTCCAGCACCAGACACATGGCGGCGCGGATATCCTGGGAAGAGTCGACCGGTGCAACCGGGAAGTAACCGCCTTTCACGAACGGACGGTGACCCTTGTTGCCATGCTCATAGGCAGTGCCGGAGTTCCATGCGGCTTCTTCAGATTCGATTTTCACGAAGCTGTGGCCCATGGTGTTGGAGAAGGTGATGTTGTCGAACATGAAGAATTCCGGCTCCGGCCCGAACAGCACGGTGTCAGCGATGCCGCTGGACTTCAGGAAATCTTCTGCACGTTTGGCGATGGAGCGCGGATCGCGGTCGTAGCCCTGCATGGTGGCAGGCTCCAGTACGTCACAAACGATGTTCAGGGTGGTCTCTTCGGTGAACGGGTCCAGCTTGGCGGAGGCTGCGTCCGGCATCAGTACCATGTCGGATTCGTTGATGCCTTTCCAGCCGCCGATGGAGGAGCCATCGAACATCTTGCCGTCTTCGAAGAAATCTTCATCAACCTGGTGAGCAGGGATGGATACATGCTGCTCTTTACCCTTGGTGTCGGTAAAGCGCAGATCAACAAACTTGACTTCGTGTTCCTGGATCAGGGCCAAAACGTTCTGGGCTGACATGCTAAGTAACCTCCGGTGTTAAAACTCTCTGGGTGAATGCGTCGTCGTATTCACACAAGCCAGTATCGTGCCAAGTTTGTGACAGCTTGATTTCAGGGCAATCTCGCTGAAGAGGCTCCCCAAAATCAGGCGATCTCGACTCGCGTTGCATCAATTTAGTGCGATGGTGGATCGTTTTGGTGCACTGTAATGGTGCGCGAAATACGGTCACCGCCCATCTAAGCAGGGTTTGTCAGAGAGGTCTATGATCCAGATCTGTTGTTATGCGCGAATGTACTGCAATTCTGCTAGGCAGATCACAAAGGCAAGAGTACAATTAGCGCCCAATTTTACCCGGTGATTGAGGCGAGAATGTTAGAGAATTTACGCAATATTGCGATTATTGCGCACGTTGACCACGGCAAAACGACTCTGGTTGATAAGCTGCTGCAGCAGTCCGGCACCCTGGACCGCTCCACGGAAGGCCAGGAACGGATCATGGACTCCAATGATCTGGAACGGGAACGTGGCATCACCATTCTCGCCAAGAACACTGCGATCCGCTGGAATGACTACCGCATCAACATCGTTGATACCCCGGGTCACGCCGACTTCGGTGGTGAAGTAGAGCGCGTACTGTCCATGGTTGACTCCGTGCTGTTGCTGGTTGACGCCGTAGACGGCCCGATGCCGCAAACCCGTTTCGTGACCCAGAAAGCGTTCGCTCAGGGTCTGAAGCCGATCGTGGTCATCAACAAGGTTGACCGTCCGGGTGCTCGTCCTGACTGGGTAATGGATCAGGTATTCGACCTGTTCGACAACCTGGGCGCGACTGACGAACAGCTGGATTTCAAAGTTGTTTACGCCTCTGCACTGAACGGTTGGGCCACCATGGATCAGGACGTCGAGTCCGAGAACATGGAGCCGCTGTTCCAGGCTATCGTTGACAACGTTGAAGCGCCGAAGGCTGATGCCGAAGGTGGTTTCCAGATGCAGATCTCCCAGCTGGACTACAACTCCTACGTGGGCGTTATCGGTATCGGCCGTATCACCCGTGGTCGCGTCAAGACCAACCAGCAAGTCACCATCGTTGGTGCCGACGGCAAGACCCGTAACGGTAAAGTCGGTCAGGTGTTGGGTTACCTGGGTCTGTCCCGTACTGAAGTTACCGACGCGCAAGCGGGTGACATCATCGCTATCACCGGTCTGGGCGAGCTGAAAATCTCCGACACCATCTGTGATAACGGTGCCGTTGAAGCCCTGCCGCCGCTCTCCGTTGACGAGCCGACCGTGAACATGACCTTCCAGGTCAACACCTCACCGTTCGCCGGTAAAGAGGGCAAGTTCGTGACCTCCCGTAACATTCTAGAGCGTCTGAACCAGGAGCTGGTCCACAACGTGGCCCTGCGCGTGGAAGAGACTGATGATCCGGACAAGTTCCGTGTATCCGGTCGTGGTGAGCTGCACCTCTCCATCCTGATCGAAAACATGCGTCGCGAAGGTTACGAACTGGCTGTGTCCCGTCCGGAAGTAATCCTGCGTACCGTTGATGGCGTTCTGCAAGAACCGTTCGAAACCGTAACTGTGGACGTTGAAGAAGCGCACCAGGGTTCCGTGATGGAGCAACTGGGTCTGCGTAAGGGCGAAATGACCAACATGACTCCGGATGGCAAGGGTCGTGTCCGTCTGGACTTCATGATCCCGAGCCGTGGCCTGATCGGTTTCCAGACCGAGTTCATGACCATGACCTCAGGTACCGGTCTGCTGTACCACACCTTCGACCACTACGGTCCGCACAAGGGTGGCAGCATCGGCGAGCGTCAGAATGGTGTGCTGATCTCCAACGCAACCGGTAAGGCTCTGACCTACGCCCTGTTCGGTCTGCAAGACCGCGGTCGTCTGTTCATCGGTCACGCGACCGAAGTGTACGAAGGCCAGGTGATCGGTATTCACTCCCGTTCCAACGACCTGACTGTTAACTGCCTGAAAGGCAAACAGCTGACCAACATGCGTGCCTCCGGTACCGACGAAGCTCAAGTGCTGACTCCGCCGATCCGCATGACTCTGGAACAGGCTCTCGAGTTCATCGATAACGACGAACTGGTAGAAGTGACTCCGAAGAACATCCGTATCCGCAAGAAATTGCTGACTGAGCTGGATCGTAAGCGCTCTGGCCGTGGTTAATGCCATGTGCTGAGCCTCGGCAGCCTTCGTGGCCGCTGACGGTTCACTGATAAACGGACCCAAACCTCTGGTTTGGGTCCGTTTTTTTATGCCTGTGATCCGCTCTGGTCATCCTGATGAGCTCGTTCAGGCCATCCGGTAATGGGGCTGATGAGCGTAGAGCGAAGGTCGTGGGGATGGGTGAGATAAAAAAGCCGCAGCGGGTGAACGCTGCGGCTTTTTGCTGGCTTGCAGTGAGGGATTACTGGCGCCAGAAGGAGGGGAAGAAGAGCACGGCGACCGTCAGGATCTCCAGTCGTCCCAGCAGCATGCCGAATGACAACAGCCATTTGGCCGATTCCGGCAGGCTGGCAAAGTTGGTGCTGGGGCCGACCACTGGGCCCATGCCCGGGCCAACGTTGGCAACGGCGGTGATGGAGCTGGATATGGCTGTCAGGGGGTCAAGCCCGATGGCGCCCAGCAGTGCGGCTATCACCAGAATGATGGCGAAGTAGGCCAGTACGAAGGAGATCATCGAGCGGATGATGGCGTCATTGACCGTCCGGCCATTGTACTTCTGGGGGAAGACGGCAGAGGGGTGCATCAGCTGGCGCATCTGCTTTCTGAACAGGGCGAATGCCACCTGTACCCGGAAGATCTTGAGACCACCCGCAGTGGAGCCTGAACAGGCCCCAAGAGCCAGCAGCACGATGAAGACGATGCTGGCGAGCGGCCCCCAGGTGCCGAAGTCACCAAGGCCGTAGCCGGTGGTGGTGAGCACCGAGACGATGTTGAAGCAGCTGATGCGCAGGGCATCCCAGAAGCCGAACAGGTCTCTCTCCCACAGATAGAAGGTCATGATGACGGTAACCCAGACCACCAGCCAGAAGAAGCCGCGCACCTGGGCATCCTTGAACAGGCTGTAGTCCCTGTGGTTGAGGCTTTGCACATAGAGCAGGAAGGGCAGGCCGCCGAGAAACATGAACAGGGTGCCAATCCAGTGTGCCGAGTTGGAGAAGTGGGACATGGATTGATCGGAGGTGGAGTAGCCGCCGGTACTGAGAGTGGTCATGGCGTGGTTGATCGCTTCGAACATGTTCATGCCGCTGGCCCAGTAGGCCATGAAGCAGAGCATGGAGAGCACCAGATAGACCACGACGATGTTGTTGGCCACCGTCTTGGCACGCGGGGCGCTTTTGTCTGACCAGTCCGAGCTCTCGGTCTGGAACAGCTTCATGCCGCCGACGTTGAGGTAGGGCAGCACGGCAACCGCCATCACGATAAAGCCAACCCCGCCCAGCCACTGCAGGATGGAACGCCACAACAGGATGCTGTGGGCCATGTTGTCGAGGCCGGAGAGCACGGTGGAGCCCGTGGTGGTTACCCCAGACATAGTCTCGAAGTAGGCGTCGGTGAAGTTGATGTGGGTGATGAAGACAAAGGGCAGGGCGCCGAAGGCGCAGGCCACCACCCAAACCGAGGTGGTGAGCAGGAACATCTCCCGCACCCCCAGATGAAACTCCGCCTTGCGACCGTAGTGGAGGCAGAGCAGGGCAGCGCCGTGGGTGATCAGCACGGACTTGAGAAACTCGACAAATCCCTCTGACCCGGTGAGTAGTGCCAGCAAGGTGGGCAGCCACATGAAGAGCGCCAGCTTGGAGAGCACCAGCCCGAGAGTGAAGATAATGGGACGCAGCTTGATCATGTTCGATAACCTGGTCGTTGATTAACAAAAGACCCGGACCATCCCCTTGGGGGAGCTGAGCCGGGTCTGGTTTGACAGCCTGTGCGCATGAAGACGTTACAGGAAGAAGGGGCTTGGCTGAAACAGCCGCTCCACTTCCGGGATGTACTTCTTGTCCACCAAGAACATGACCACGTGGTCATCCTGCTGGATTTTGGTGCGATCGTGGGCGATCAGTACCTCATCGCCGCGCACTACGGCACCGATAGTGGTACCCGGCGGCAGCTTGAGCTCGCCTACCGTCTTGCCGACCACCTTGGAGGTGTTCTCGTCACCATGGGCAATCGCCTCGATCGCCTCGGCAGCACCGCGGCGCAAGCTGTAGACGTTGGCGATATCGGCCCGGCGCACGTGGGTCAGCAGGGCCGAGATGGTGGCCTGCTGCGGCGAGATGGCGATATCGATGGAGCCACCCTGCACCAGATCCACGTAGGCGCCGCGCTGGATCAGCACCATGGTCTTCTTGGCGCCCATCTTCTTGGCGAGCAGCGCCGACATGATGTTGGCCTCATCCTCGTTGGTCACGGCGATGAAGACGTCGATCTGGTCGATGTGCTCCTCGGCCAGTAGCTCCTGATCCGCCGCATCGCCGCAGAAGACGATGGTGTTCTCCAGCAGTTCGGAGAGCTGCTCCGCCCGCTTCTGGTTGCGCTCGATAAGCTTGACGCTGTAGCGCTTCTCCAGCTGACGGGCGAGGCCTGCGCCGATGTTGCCGCCACCGACGATCATGATGCGGCGGTAGGGGCTCTCTAGGCGCTGCAGCTCCGACATCACGGCACGGATATGGCCCGCGGCGGCGACGAAGAAGACCTCGTCATCCGCTTCGATGATGGTGGTCCCTTGCGGGCGGATCGGGCGGCCCTGACGGAAGATGGCCGCTACCCGGGTCTCGATGTTGGGCATGTGCTCGCGCAGGGTGGAGAGGGCGTTGCCCACCAGCGGGCCACCGTAGTAGGCCTTGACAGCCACGAGACCGACGCGGCCTCCAGCGAAATCAACCACTTGCAGGGCGCCCGGATATTCGATCAGGCGACGTACATAGTCGGTCACCAACTGCTCCGGCGCGATCAGGTGATCCACCGGCACCGATTCCGGCAGGAACAGGCGATCTCGCTCGGTCAGATAGGCCGGCGAGCGGATCCGTGCCACCTTGTTCGGGGTGTTGAACAGGGAGTAGGCCACCTGACAGGCGATCATGTTGGTCTCGTCACTGTTGGTGACGGCGACCAGCATGTCGGCATCCTGAGCACCCGCTTCGCGCAGCACCTTGGGGTGGGCGCCATGACCGTTGACCACCCGCAGGTCAAACTTGTCCTGCAGTTCGCGCAGGCGTTCGCTGTCGGTGTCGACGATGGTGATGTCGTTGTTCTCCCCGGCCAGGTTCTCGGCCAGGGTGCCGCCGACCTGGCCGGCTCCCAAAATGATGATTTTCATAGGGAACGTCTACTCACGTTGAGGCTGTAAAGGGGAGCGCCAGAACGGAGCTGGCGGCTCTCCCGAATGAGGTTTGTCATGCCCGGCTCAGAGCTTGACCAGTTTGGCGTAGTAGAAGCCATCCATCTCGGCTTCACCCGGCAGGAACTGGCGACCCGGGCAGTCCGGGGTGTCCTGTTCGTGCAACGGTACCAATTTGGCATCTTTGGTCGCGGCAAGGAAGGCGCGGATCTGTTCGCGGTTCTCTTCCGGCAATACGGAGCAGGTGGCGTAGAGCAGGGTGCCGCCGCTTTTCAGCTTGCCCCAGAGGGCATTGAGAATGCGGCGCTGCAGCTCGGCCAGCTCGCGGATGTCCTGATCACGGCGCAGCCACTTGATGTCGGGGTGGCGGCGGATCACGCCGGTGGCGGAGCAGGGGGCATCCAGCAGGATGCGGTCGAACTGGCCCTCCGGCCACCACTGTTCCGGCGCCGCGGCATCGCCATGGATCACCTTGGCGCTCAGGCCGATGCGGTCCAGGTTCTCCTGCACCCGCTTGAGGCGGTTTTCGTCGGCATCGACGGCAACCACGCCAGCCAGCTTGGGCTGACGCTCAAGCAGGTGGGCAGTCTTGCCGCCGGGGGCCGCGCAGGCATCCAGCACCCACTCGCCCGGTTGCGGGTCGAGCAGTGCCGCGGCCTGCTGTGCTGCACCATCCTGTACCGAGCAGTCACCGACCTCGAAGCCGGGCAGCTTGGTCACATCGCAGGGACGCTCCAGCAGGATGCAATCCTCGCCCTCTTCACCGGCCACGGCATTGATGCCGGCTTCGGCCATGCGAGCCAGCATGGCATCGCGGCTCTGGCGCTGGCTGTTGTTGCGGATCCACATGGGGGGGCGCTGGTTGTTCGCCTCCATGATGAATTCCCACTCATCGTGATAGGCCTGACGCAGGCGCTTGGTGAGCCACTCCGGATGACCGAGGCGAATGCTGGGAACACGGTCAATACGCAGCAGAATGACTTCGGCGCTGCGCTGGAAGTTGCGCAGCACGCCGTTGATGAGGCCACGCAGGGAGGTGCCCTTGAGCAGTTTGACGGCGTTGACGGTCTCGGCCACCGCGGCGTGAGCCGGAATGCGGGTGTAGATGAGCTGATAGAGACCGACCAGGATGAGGTAGTGGAAAATGCGGCTCTTGTTTTTGAGCGGCTTGTCCATCATCTCGTTGACTGCCGCATCAAGGCGGGGCAGCCAGCGCAGGGTGCCGTAGCAGAGTTCTTGCAGGAGAGCGCGATCGCGAGGTGCAACCTTCTCCTGGGCAGCAGGCAGAACAGCGGAGAGGGATTGACCCTGATCCAGCACCTGTTGAATAACGAGAGCGGCCTGTGCACGTGTTTTCATAGAGTTACCTTAGATGCGCAAGTCGGGGCCTGGGCCCCGCTTGTGTCAATTCAATCCAGTTCAATTCAATTGCGTGCCGGGTTCAAACCAGTCGCGGCGAGAGTTGAGCAGATCCGAAACGGACATCGCCTTCTTGCCGGGCGGTTGCAGGGTTAGCAGGCGCAGTACCCCTTTGCCGGTAGCGATATCGATCCCCTGCTTGTCGGCCTTGAGCAGGGTGCCGGCGGGTTGGCCGTGGTCACTGTCAATGACGGCGGCTTGCCATACCTTGACGGTCTGGTCAGCCACTTCAAACCAGCTGATGGGCCAGGGGTTGAACGAGCGGATGCAGCGTTCGATGGCAACAGCCTCCATCGACCAGTCGATGCGGGCCTCTTCCTTGGAGAGCTTTTCGGCGTAGTTGGCCAGCGCATCATCTTGTGCCTCGGCAGCGGTTTCACCGGCAGCCATGGCATTGATGGTGTCGACCAGTGCCTGAGGGCCCAGCTCGGCCAGCTTGTCATAGAGGCTGGCGGAGGTCTCGTCGGCGGCGATGGGGCAGCTGACCTTGCGGATCATGGCACCGGTATCCAGCCCCACATCCATCTGCATGATGGTGACGCCAGTTTCGGCATCGCCCGCCCAGATGGAGCGCTGGATCGGTGCCGCGCCGCGCCAGCGGGGCAGCAGGGAGCCATGGACGTTGATGCAGCCCAGACGCGGGGTATCGAGCACCACCTTGGGCAGGATCAGGCCATAGGCCACCACCACCATCAGGTCGGCGCCAAGGGCGGCCAGTTCGGCTTGCGCCTCTTCCTTGCGCAGAGAGGCAGGTTGGTAAACCGGCAGGTTGTGGGCCAGTGCCAGCTCTTTGACCGGGCTGGCAGTGAGCTTCTGGCCACGGCCAGCAGGCTTGTCAGGCTGGGTATAAACGGCAACGACCTCGTGGTCGGAAGACAACAACGCCGCCAGGTGACGGGCGGCGAAGTCGGGAGTACCGGCAAAAATCAGTTTCAGCTTATTCAATGGGGCAGATCCTCAGAGGACTTTGCGATCTTCACGGGCCATCTTTTCCAGCTTCTGGCGAATGCGCTGGCGCTTGAGCGGGGACAAGTAATCCACAAACAGCTTGCCGACCAGATGATCCATCTCATGCTGGATGCAGATGGCGAGCAGATCGTCGGCTTCCAGCTCGAACGGCTTGCCGTTGCGATCCAGGGCGCGGATTTTGATCTGTTCGGCGCGAGGCACCAGAGCACGGCTGCCGGGCACGGAGAGGCAACCCTCTTCAATGCCGGTGCTGCCGCACTGCTCGATGACCTCCGGATTGATCAATACCAGAGGATCTTCACGGTTTTCAGAGACATCGATCACTATGATGCGCTGGTGAATGTCGACCTGAGTCGCGGCCAGGCCAATGCCTTCCTCCGCGTACATGGTTTCGAACATATCATCTACAATCTGTTGTAACTCGGGTGTAAAGGTCTCGACAGGGGCTGCAACGGTGCGCAGGCGCTCATCGGGAAAACGCAATACATCTAGAATGGCCATAGTTTTTTCTTTAGTTTCGTATAAATGCAGTCAATATTGGCGTAATTCTAGTCATTTACGCCGACAAAAAACAGCAACACTTTGCGTACAGAAGTAACAGGGAGTGTTATGTATCTGAAGCAAACCATCCTCGCCTGCCTGCTGGTGACCGTGAGTCAGGCAGCACTGGCCGATCAGCTGAGGCTGAAAGCGGGTTACCCCGAAAGCTATGTAGTGCAAAAAGGCGACACCCTGTGGGATATCTCCGGCAAGTATCTTTCCGAACCCTGGCTCTGGCCCCGTCTCTGGAATATCAATCCGCAGATTGCCAATCCTCACTGGATCTACCCCGGTGATGTACTGCATCTGAGCTGGGTCAATGGTGAACCCCGACTCGGCAAGGCGATGCAGGGTGGCAAGCAAGTTATCCGTCTCGGTCCGAAAACCCGTTACGAGAACAAAGCCAACCCCATTCCGACCCTGCCTATCAGCGAGATAGGCCCCTTCCTGCAAACCGACCATATTCTGGCTGACAGCCAGCAGCAGAAAACCTTGCCCTATCTGCTGGGGTCGGATCAGAAACATATCGGCATGCTGGAGGGGGACACCCTCTATGTGCAGGGCTCCCTGACACCGGGGCAGGTCTATGGCATTTATCATCCCGGAGTGGTCTACAAGGATCGCGAAACCGGTGAACTGCTGGGCCAGGAGGCGATCTTTGCCGGTGTGGTGCGGGCCGTGGCGCGTCTTGATGGCGATCGGACTGAAGTTACCCTCACTCATAACCAGCGCGAAGTGCTGCAGGGCGACAAGGTGATGCCGCTGCCGGCTCAGGAGAACATGCCCGCCGTCTTCACACCGAAAGCGGCACCTGCCATCACGCCGGGCTATATCATCGATTTGCCGAACAAGACCCGGGGTGGTGGCAAGTTTGATGTGGTGCTGATCAACCGGGGTGGCCGCGATCAACTGGTCGCCGGGGATGTACTGGATGTCAGACGGCCCGGTGCTGCCTTGGTCACCAAGAATGGCGATGTGCAGTACAAGGAGCTCTCGTCGGTTTTTAACCGGGTGTTTTACAGCAGCAACAAGAAGGCACCACTGCCCTCTGAAGCGATTGCCCGCGTCATGTTGTTCAAGGTGTATGACAAGCTGAGTTACGGTCTCATCATGCAGAGTAACGACATGGTGAGTGCGGGTTATCAGGTCACTCACTTCTGACGTGAACTACCCCGACGCGCGTCTGGCGCTCTGGCTCACTCTCGATGCGGTCACCGGTATCGGTCCGGTGACCGCTGCACGTCTGTTGGAGCGGGCCGGGGGAAGTATTGAGGCCCTGTTTCAGAGCGATGAAGCGCAACTGCATGGTATGGGGTTGTTGTCAGAGCAGATCAAACAACTGCGCTGGCCCTCGCCGGTGGTTGAGCAGAGCCTGGCTTGGGCCGCTTTGCCTGACAATATCCTTATTCCGCAAGATCACCCGATTTATCCACCCTTGTTGCGGGACATTCCCGCGGCCCCCCTGTTGCTCTACTGTCGTGGCGATCTTGCTACGCTGTCGCTACCCCAGCTGGCAATGGTGGGGACACGCCATCCTACCTATGCAGGCAAAGATAATGCATCCCGCCTCTGTAGCGAGCTGGTTGGATGCGGGTTAGCTATCACCTCGGGCCTTGCGCTCGGTATCGATGGTGTTTGCCATCAGCAAGCGCTGGCTTGTGGCGGTATTACCCTTGCCGTGTTGGGGTCCGGGCTGGATTGCCTCTACCCCAAACGCCACCAGGGGCTGGCAGGTCAGATTCTGGAGAGTGGTGGCTTGCTTATCTCCGAGCTGGCGCCGGATAAAGGGCCGCTGGCTGAACATTTTCCTCGTCGCAACCGTATTATCAGTGGTCTGTCGCTGGGAACTCTGGTGGTGGAGGCGACCGAGCAGAGCGGTTCGCTGATCACAGCTCGCTATGCGCTTGAACAGGGGCGTGAAGTGTTTGCAGTACCCGGTGCCCCGCAAAACGCCCAGGCAATAGGGTGCAACAGATTAATTCAGCAGGGGGCCAAACTTGTGCTGAGTGCGGCCGATATAGTGGAAGAGCTGCCAGAGTGGGTCGCACGGCCACATTCGTCGGCCATACCATCTGAGCAACCGCATAATAGCGAATTGCCTTATGCCGATTTGTTGGATAACGTAGATTATGAGACCACGAGCGTGGATACCGTTGCCGAACGGGCCCAGCTTCCTGTCGAAGTGGTATTGGGCAGGTTGGTAGAGCTGGAGCTGGCCGGTGCAGTGATGGCGGTAGCCGGTGGATACGTCAGAGCGAGGAGGGCGAATCATGTTTGATGTATTGATGTACCTTTTCGAGACCTACATCCACAGCGATGCAGATGTGATGGTCGAGCAGGATGAGCTCACCGACGAGTTGAGCCGGGCCGGTTTCGATAAAGAAGAGATCGACAAGGCGCTCGACTGGCTGGAGCGGCTGGCCAATCTGCACGATAGCGAGCGGGAGGTCTATGTCACCGCCAGCGCGCAAGGCTCGATGCGTATCTACGCTCCGCAAGAGCTGGCACGCCTCAGCACCGAGTGCCGCGGCTTCCTGCTCTTTCTGGAACAGGCCCAGGTGCTGAATGCCGAAACCCGCGAAATCTGTATCGAGCGCCTGCTCGAGCTGGACAAGCCGGATATCGAGCTGGATGACCTGAAGTGGGTCGTCATGATGGTGCTGTTCAACGTGCCGGGCAGTGAAAATGCCTACCAGCAGATGGAAGAGCTGGTGTTTGATGAGTCAGACGGCGTCATTCACTGACAGTCCGGTGCCGCGCTGGTAGAATTCAGGCCATCTGGATTTCAAGGCGCGGCCCATGTCAAAAATCGATCATCACCTCTTTTCAGCCCACGAACATGCCTTCGAGCGCGAGCCGTGCCCGCAGTGCGGGGCCGAGCTGGTGATCCGCCAGGGCAAACATGGCCCCTTTCTCGGCTGTTCTGCCTATCCTGCCTGTGATTACATTCGCTCCCTGACGCCATCCGGCCGCGACATCGAAAAGGTGCTCGAAGGCTCTGCCTGTCCCGATTGCGGAGAGCCGCTGGCGATCAAGAAGGGGCGTTACGGTCTGTTTGTCGGCTGCACTCAGTATCCGGCCTGTCAGCACATCGAATCCCTGCAGGAGAGCGATGATACCCAGATCCTCTGCCCCGAGTGCAGCAAGGGTCATCTGGTGAGCCGCACCTCCCGCTACGGCAAGCAGTTTTACTCCTGTGATGGCTATCCCCATTGCAAATATGTGGTGAACGACAAGCCGATCCCCATGCCTTGCCCCGCGTGTGGTTGGGGCATCATGGTAGAGAAAAAAGTGAGGGGAACTCTGCGTTGGGTCTGTCCGCAAAAGAAATGCGGCCACCAAAGTGAGCAGGTATAATCCCGCCGCCGCAACCGGATTGAAACGTTTTCGGTGAACTTCAACCCCCCACTTGGAGTAAGGAAATTCCCACCATGAATAAACCCTTTGTTGCCGTATTGATGGGCTCTGATTCTGATTTCCCCGTGATGCAGACCACCCTCGAGGTGCTCAAGTCATTTGATATCGCAGTGGAAGTCAAAGTCACCTCCGCGCACCGCACGCCGGCTGCGACCCATCAGTATGTGACCGATGCCGAGGCCCGTGGCTGCAAGGTCTTTATCTGTGCTGCCGGTCTGGCGGCGCATCTGGCGGGTGCCGTAGCCGGCATCACGACTCGTCCAGTGATCGGGGTGCCCATCGATGGTGGCCCGCTCAAGGGGCTGGATGCGTTGCTCTCCACCGTGCAGATGCCGGGTGGTGTGCCGGTAGCGACCGTGGCGATCGGCAAAGCCGGTGCCAAGAACGCAGGTTATCTGGCAGCCCAGATGCTGGCAGTAGCCGATGATGAACTGGCGGCCAAGGTTCGGGCCGAACGCCAGAAGAATGCCGAAGAGGTGATGGCCAAGGATGCCGCCCTGCAGGCTCAACTCAAGTAAGTGAACGGGTGGCGATCCGGATGTGTCGTATTTTTCCTGTGCTACAGCAAAACGTCACTTTGTTGTGGTCGCCGCCGTATGGATTCAACTTGCTACTAAGCGACGAGGCGGCAGCCTGGCTGCCGCATTTTTCCTATGCCAAATGAATTTGAACAGGCGGTTGCCGCCCTCCAGCAGGAAGGGGTGATCGCTTATGCGACCGAGGCCGTGTTTGGTCTGGGATGTGATCCCGACTCCGAAGTGGCGGTGCAGCGACTGCTGGCCATCAAGCAGCGTCCGGTAGAGAAGGGGTTGATCCTGATTGCTGCCGACATGGCACAGCTGCAGGACTACATCGATCTGAGCCAACTTAGCGGTGAGCAACTGGCTCGGGTTGAAGCCAGCTGGCCCGGCCCCTTTACCTGGATCATGCCTGCCCGTGCAACGACGCCGGCCTGGCTGACCGGGCAGTTCGAGACACTGGCGGTGCGCGTGACGGCTCATCCTCAGGTACAGGCGTTGTGCCGTGCCTTTGGTAAGCCGCTGGTCTCTACCAGCGCCAACCTGACCGGTGAGGTGCCTGCCCGTCGGGTGGCCGATATTGGTGAGCGGCTGGCAAGCAAGTTGGCCTATATCCTGCCCGGTGAAGTGGGTGGTCAAGCTAACCCCTCCGAGATCAAGGACGCCCGAACCGGCGCCATTATCCGCCCCTCCTGAGCGGGCGGATACGTCATGATTTGCTATCAATCTGCTGAGCGGTGAGCTCATCTGATTGATTTAACTATAAAAATGGACAGGGCGTTCACGATCCTGCCTGACTGGAGACAAGATGAGCAAACCGGATGTGGCCCAGGTCAAGGCCTTCCTGTTGCAGTTGCAGGACGAGATCTGCCGTGGTCTGGAGCAGGCCGATGGCAGTGGACCCTTTGTGGAAGATGCCTGGAGCCGTGAAGGCGGTGGCGGTGGTCGCACCCGTGTGCTGCGCCACGGCGCGGTGATCGAGCAGGGGGGCGTCAACTTCTCCCATGTCTATGGCGATGCCATGCCTGCCTCTGCTACAGCCCATCGGCCAGAGTTGGCCGGTCGCAAGTTCGAGGCGATGGGCGTGTCGCTGGTGATCCATCCGCACAACCCCTATGTGCCGACCAGCCACGCCAACGTCCGTTTCTTCATCGCCGAGAAGGAAGGCGAAGAGCCCATTTGGTGGTTTGGCGGTGGCTTCGATTTGACGCCCTTCTATCCGTTTGCCGAGGATGTGCAGCACTGGCATCAGGTCTCCCGTGATCTCTGCCAGCCGTTCGGTGATGAGATCTACCCCGAGTTCAAATCCTGGTGCGATCGCTACTTCTTCCTCAAGCACCGCAACGAGACACGAGGGGTGGGCGGTCTCTTCTTCGACGATCTGAATTGCTGGCCTTTTGCCGACTGCTTTGCCTTTATGCAAGCGGTAGGTCGGGGTTATCTCGATGCCTACCTGCCGATCATCGAACGACGCAAGGCGCTGCCCTATGGCGAGCGGGAGCGGGAGTTCCAGCTCTATCGTCGCGGTCGCTATGTGGAGTTCAATCTGGTGTATGACCGGGGCACCCTGTTCGGGCTGCAGACCGGCGGACGTACCGAGTCGATCCTGATGTCGATGCCACCGCTGGCCCGTTGGGAGTATGACTGGCAGCCGGAGGCGGGCACTCCTGAAGCCTTGCTCTACACCGATTACCTCACGCCGCGAGAGTGGCTGTGACCCGAGGGACCATGATGGTCCCTTTTTACTGGCCGTTATTCGGCTTGTTCCCGAGAGTGAAAACCCGTTAAATCGGAATATTGCCCTCTGATGGAATTCATTGATGGATCGTTATCTGGTTTTTGGCCACCCGGTGCGCCACAGCAAGTCCCCCTTCATTCACACCCTGTTTGCCAGACAAACCCAGCAAGAGCTGGAGTATGGGTTGGCTGAACCCGCCGTCGACGAGTTTGCCCAAGCCCTGCGCACCTTCTTTGACCAAGGGGGCAAGGGATGCAATGTCACCGTTCCCTTCAAGGAGCAGGCATTCACTCTGGTCGATCGCTTGAGCCCGAGGGCCAAGCGGGCGGGCGCGGTCAATACCATCAAGCTGACCGATGATGGCGTGTTGCTGGGGGATAATACCGATGGTGCCGGATTGGTCGCCGATCTCAAGTCCCATGGTGTGACGCTGGCGGATAGCCGGATCCTGCTGCTGGGTGCCGGTGGCGCGGCTCGCGGTGCATTGGCGCCGCTGCTGGCAGAGCTGCCGAGCGAGCTGGTGATCGCCAACCGTACCCACACAAAAGCGCAACAGTTGGCTGCCGAATTCCACGATCTGGGGCCTGTGACTGCCCAGATCTATGAGCAGTTGGCAGGGCCATTCGATCTCGTCATCAATTCGACTTCTGCCAGCCTGCAAGGAGAGCTGCCGCCGTTGGCCCCTGCCCTGATCCACACTGATATTGCCATCTACGACATGATGTATGGCGCCTCGGATACGGCGTTTATCTGTTGG
Source organism: Aeromonas sp. S12(2024) (assembly GCF_041402305.1). Taxonomy (NCBI): domain Bacteria; kingdom Pseudomonadati; phylum Pseudomonadota; class Gammaproteobacteria; order Aeromonadales; family Aeromonadaceae; genus Aeromonas; species Aeromonas sp. S12(2024). The sequence continues at coordinate 101,539 of NZ_JBGLRB010000011.1, read as the reverse complement.
GCCAAACAGCATGGGGCCCGTCAAACCATGGATGGACTCGGCATGCTGGTGGAACAGGCCGCCGAAGCGTTTACCGTGTGGCGCGGAATTCGTCCCGGGACTAAACAGGTATTGAGAGAGTTGAAGCGTAACTTGGGGGTGATATGAACCAGGGTATTCTGTTTCCTGATCTGATGGAGTGGCAGGCTGACGAACAGCGGGTGCGTTTTCCTGCCCAGCAGATGGGGGCGCTGATAGATTGTTACATCAGTCAGCGGCGGCTGGAGAGAATGACAGGTCTGGCGCTGACGAGGGAGGATGACATCGTCAGAGCCTTCGAAAGTGTACGTTTTGATATTGAAGATATGGCTGAAAAACTCATTGAAGAACAAGAGTTTGCTGAAGATGGCGCTATCTACCTCTGATTTTTCAAAGTTTTTTTGTTTTGTAGCGGAACTACTTTGAAATGGCGCTGACTAACTAGATAGTTGAGGAAGTGCTAGCTAGTCACCTTTATAACTCCCCGGTATTCGTACTGGGGATTTTTTTATCTGCATGAAAGTAAAAGGTTTTTTCTTAATCTGTAAGTTGTGAAACTAAATTACATAAATTACTTTCACTTTCTGCTGCTTTGCTGTACAGTTGTCTGCGTAGGGTACAGAGGTAAGATGTTCTATCTTTCAGACCTTTTATTTCACGTAATTGAATGTGGCTGAATAGCTGCCCCGATGAGGTTCTCGTCGGGGTGTTTTTTTATGCGCATCATTTAGAGTAAATGCTTTAAATTGGCGATGCATTTGATAGAATGAGGCTGCTTCTTGAGGAATACCTGTCGTCTGGTACTCAAGATTCAGCTTCTTCCCAATTTTTTGAACTTATTATTTCAGGCTGGATGGCACCACTGTCGTCCGGCCTCATTTTTATCCCTTTCGGTTAGAACTTGTAATTAAATTTCATTTTTGTCTCTTTTTGTAATTCTTGTTCGTTTTGAAAGAACGAATTTGAAAACGCTATCAACGCCTGCTTAAGTTAATTATTTTTGTGAATTAACTGCCTATCTATATGAACTTTAAGCAGTATTGGATATATCAGGGGAGGTGAATGCGGGGTATTTGTCGTGAGGCAGGTGAAAGCGGCAATCTGAAACCCTTTCAATCAGCGGAGGAGTGCTCCGCCAATTGCAAGGAGAGCGAGGAGTAGATTACTCCTCGGCAGGTTGCTGTTCATCAGCGTCCAGCAGGTCGGTATCGTCACCACTGACGTACCATTCGGTCAGGGTTTGCGCCAGCTTCTCCACACCGATATTGGTGAGGGAGGAGAACGCTTCGACCTGGATCTGGGAACCAAGGTTGGCAACGGCCTGGCGCACCTTGATCACCTGGTTGTTGCGCGGGCCGGGGCTCAGTTTGTCAGCCTTGGTCAGCAGCAGCATGACGGGCAACTGACGGTGCGAGCTCCACTCCAGCATGTTCATGTCGGTATCTTTGAGCGGGTGGCGGATGTCCATCAGGATCACCAGACCTTTCAATGACTCACGGCGCTGCAGATACTCTGCCAGTGACTTTTGCCACTTGAGCTTCATTTCCAGCGGAACTTGCGCATAACCATAACCCGGCAAGTCGACCAGACGCTTGCCCGGTTCCAGCTCAAACAGGTTGATCAGCTGGGTACGACCAGGTGTCTTACTGGTGCGCGCCAGGTTCTTGTGTTTGGTTAAGGTGTTCAATGCAGATGACTTACCGGCGTTGGAACGGCCGGCAAACGCGATCTCGACACCCCCATCATTTGGCAGGTGACGGATGTCGGGTGCGCTGGTCACAAAATGCACCTTATTGAAATTCAGAGTTTGTGTATCCAACGTAAATTCCCCATGGAGATAGAGGGTTATAGAGTTACTTTTTTGTAAAATGGTGTAAAATAGCGTCGCTTAAACGCGTTTATTTTAACATGCCTTCAGCGGCATGGGATCTGGAAGCCTAATAACGAAAAGTTGGAACGCCATGAAGAACCTAGTCATTACTCTTGCTCTGATGGTTGGCGTAACGGGGATGGCACAAGCCAAGGGCGATGCCGCTGCGGGACAGACCAAGGCTGCCGTTTGTGCGGCTTGTCATGGACCGGACGGAAACAGCCTGGTTGATATGTACCCCAAAATTGCTGGTCAGCACGCATCATATATCAAAAAGCAGTTAGTTGAACTGAAGGCTGCCGCTTCTGGTCAAATTGGCCGGGTTGCGCCAGTGATGGGGCCGATGGCGTTACCTTTGTCGGAACAGGACATGGATGATCTGGCGGCTTATTTCTCCAGCCTGAAGGTTACCCCTATCGCTGTCCCTGACGACGTGGTCGAAGCGGGCAAGGCACTCTATATGGGTGGTGACATGAGTCGCGGTCTGGCAGCTTGTACGGCTTGCCATGGTCCCCGTGGCTCTGGTGTCGAACAGGCGAAGTATCCCAACCTGTCCGGCCAGCATCCTGCCTATATCAAGGCTCAGCTCACCGCATTCCGTGCCGGGACGCGTGACAACGATCCGAATGGCATGATGCGGGATGTTGCCAAGAAACTGACTGATCAGGATATCGAAGCCCTCTCCAAATATGTGGCGGGTCTGCACTGATATAGTCGATACGGTCGATTTGAGTTGAAACGGGGAGCTTGGGCTCCCCGTTGTTTTTATGGCTTTCAGATAATTCTCGGTTTAATCCCCCCGTTCTGTAAGAGATCTCCCATTCTCAAGGCAGGTCAAGGCTCATAAAATTGCATAAAATATTAAATAATCATTATTTATCAATAAATTATATGAATATTGATATTTTTCGACATGTTGAGAATGTTTTGAGTGGATTGAGCCGCTTTATAGAGTTGGTACAGTAGGCTTAATGGATTCACCCACGGATTGGGTGGCGGTTTCACGACAGGGTGTTGTGAGCAGAGGATGGCTGGCGTGGCGGGATGCCATGGGCTCGGATGAGCTGGCAAAGGATTGAAGGATCAGGATGGTGACCATCTCCGGAGCGGGATGGGGTTGCGGGATGCAGACTCCCCGGCACGATGGCAGGATGCGGTCGAGATGGGTCAAACAGGCACACGCACATTCAGGAACGACCAATATAAGGTCAGGATGACCACACAACGATATGATGCGGCGACAAGTTGTCACGGAGAGGACGAAACAGATTGTTTTCCCATTCAGGATGGCGCACGCATGAGCATATCAAGGCAGCTTCGGCTGCCTTTTTTCTTTTGGGTCATTAACCCGATCAGCCATTCTGTGTCAAAATACCAGCAACATGCCCAGAGGATACCGATCCTGCGGTGTTCAGTGGCCTGATTGGGCCTGATTGGTGCGGGATCCTGCTCTTGTTCCAGCCTTACTGTTCCTCGCATCGTATCCCACCGGGTGAGATCATCCCGGGTACGGGTCAAACCAGTTATTTTCGGAGTTAGCCATTCATGTCTGCCAAACAACCCACTCGCAAGCCTACTGGCAAGCGCAAAGAATCTGATGTCAGTGCTCAGGAAGGCCGTGAGCGTAAACGGGCAGCCAAGCGCAAAGGCCTGAAGGCTGGTTCTCGTCAGCAAGTTGAACAGCCGAAGAGCAAGTCTGGCAATAGCCAGTCCAAAGATCCGCGTATCGGTTCCCGCAAGCCGGTGGTACTGGTGGTGGATGACAAACAGAAGAAGCCGACAGCCCCCAAGGCGGTGAAAGAGAAGAAGCTGGTGATGACCCCCGAGCAGGAGCTGGCTTCCATCGAAAACGATGACCGCTTGAATGATCTGCTGGATCGTCTTGATGCAGGTGAAACCCTGGAAGCGGCCGAGCAGGCCTGGGTTGATCAGCGTGTCGACCGTTATCAGGAGCTGATGGATGAGCTGGGCATCATCGACAACGACGATGATGAAGATGATGAGCTGCCGTTTGATGATGGCGATGATGCCGAGTTCGACGAGCAGAAACCAGCCTCCGAAGAGGAGTTGTGGGACCGTTTCAACCAGGTTGATTTCAAGCCGGAACCCAAGCCTGAGCCGAAGAAAAAGTGATGAGTGGATGGATGCTGGCCGCCCTGTTGGGCGGCCTGATTTTGTCAGGATTGGCCATCTATGCAGGCATGCTGCTGGCCAGACTGAGGCGACAGCAAGCGATGCAGTGGCAGGCTATAACTGCTCGCAATGAGCGAATTCTGGAGAGCGTACGGGTCATTGCCCATGCGGTGCAGGAGGGGCAGTGCGATTACTCCGAAGGCGCCATTCGGCTGACCAATCTGCTGGATGCGTTGCAGATCAAGGGGGGGCGAGCGTTCGTTGCCGAGTTCCCGGGTCTGTACGGGCTGTATGAGAAGGTGAAAGATATGCCGACTCATGAGGCCAGACGCGCCCTCAAGCGCAATGAAGTGATGAAGATGGATCTCGAACGCAGCGGCTACGAGGCCGAGCTGGAGGCCCAGATCCTCAAGGATGTGGCCCAGCTGAAGGATTTTCAGTTAGGTCGGTGAGCCAACAATAACAACAAGAGAGGAAGCGAGCGTGCAAGCAGAACAGATTGTGTGGGATCAGGCCTTGATCGAAAAATATAACTACAGTGGCCCGCGTTACACCTCTTATCCCACTGCGCTGGAGTTCAACGAGAGCTTCGGCTATCCGGATTTTGTCCGCGCAGCCGGCCAGTATCCCGAGCGCAATCTGTCGCTCTACGTGCATATCCCTTTCTGTCACAAGCTCTGCTACTACTGCGGCTGCAACAAGGTCATTACCCGTCATCAGCACAAGGCTGACGAGTATCTCGACTACCTGGAGCAGGAGATCAAGGCGCAAGCCCCGCTCTTCAAGCACCGTATGGTCACCCAGCTGCACTGGGGGGGCGGTACACCCACCTATCTGGATGAAGCGCAAACGCGCCGTCTGATGGCCATGCTGCGTGAGCACTTCCATTTCGCCGAAGAGGGGGAGTTCAGCATCGAGGTTGATCCCCGCGAGATTGCCATTACCATGCTGGATGTGCTGCGAGACGTCGGCTTCAATCGCATCAGCCTTGGGGTGCAGGACTTCAACAAGGATGTGCAGGTTGCGGTCAACCGCGAGCAGGACAACGACTTTATTAAAGCCATGTTGGAACGGGCCCGTGAACTGGGTTTCCGCTCGACCAACCTCGACCTTATCTATGGCCTGCCGTATCAGGATCGTGCCAGCTTCCACCATACGCTGGAAGAGGTGCTCAAGACGGATCCGGCGCGCCTCTCCATCTTCAACTACGCCCATCTGCCGAGTCGCTTTGCTGCCCAGCGCAAGTTGAAAGAGGTGGATATGCCTGCGCCGCAGGAGAAGCTGGCCATGCTGCAGGACACCATTGCCTTCCTCACTGGCCAGGGTTACCAGTTCATCGGCATGGACCATTTTGCTAAACCCGATGACGAGCTGGCAGTGGCGCAGCGCGAGGGCAAGCTGCACCGCAACTTCCAGGGCTATACCACTCAAGGTGATTGCGATCTGCTGGGGCTAGGGGTTTCCTCCATCAGCATGATCGGTGATGCCTACTCCCAGAACCAGAAAGAGCTCAAGACCTATTACGCACAGGTTGCAGAGCTGGGTCATGCCCAGTGGAAAGGCTGCTCGCTCAATCAGGATGACCTGATCCGCCGTGAGGTGATCAAGCGGCTTATCTGTGATTTCCGTCTGAACTTTGCGTCTGTCGAGCAGGCGCACGGTCTCAATTTCAGAGAGTATTTTGCCGATGATCTCAAGCTGCTGCAGACCTTCATCAACGATGGATTGGTGCGTATGACGGAGGATGGTCTGGAGGTCTCCTCCACGGGGCAGCTGCTGATCCGCAATATCTGCATGTGTTTCGACGTGTACTTGCGCAACAAGGCGCGCCAGCAACAGTTCTCTCGCGTGATATAAGCTTGTTTGCCGATTAGAAAACAGAAAAGGGCGCCATCGTGGCGCCCTTTTCATATGTATTTTTGCTTAAGCAGCGGGTCGGAAAGGTTCTGGTAAGAAGTCTCTGCGCTGAGGCAAGCAATTGAGAGCCAAGCAAGGGGACGGTGAAATGCAGATAAAAAGATGGGGGCGACTTGCGTCGCCCCCGGTAGTCGTATCGCTCAGATCCTTGAACGAAGTTGCTCCCTGCAATCCCTGACTGTTTACCTCTTCCTTTAGGTTTCCCCTTCCCAATCCTTTGGGGTGTCCTTTAGCCATCTTGGCCTGACGAGTCATCCTGTCCCGTCGCACTTTCTCCGTCCTGGGAGGTGTCCTTTACCACATCCTGTGGTGAGTCCATTTGCCCAACCCTGGCAGCCAGTCTTCCTGACCGACTTCATTGCGTCCGTGCATGAGTAACTATAAGGATTTTCTAACCGGCTACAACGCCAGATTGGAAAACGTTTTTGTCATTAGCTATTTCGAAAGTTATGGGTTTCGATTTTTTCATTTATAAACAGCTAGTTAATTTAATCATCTTCATGTTTTAAGATCTTATCTTCCGATTATCTCGGGGATCTTTTCGGCTGTTGGCTTACATCTGGAATGGCAGATCTCTTACACGGCGTTTTGGTTGCTTCAGAAACAGATTTTGCCGTCTGATGATGGTCATTCGGGGTGAGTGGGCGAGGCACACAAAGAGCGGTTGAATGGAGAAATTATGAGCGCTGGTTGAGCCGCTCATAGATGGTCTGGCGCTCCTCAGGAGTCAGCGAAGAGAAGTAGTGGGTAAAGAGGCGCAGCAACAGGGACTTGTTCATGCCATCTTGCTGGGTCAGATTACCCAGCTCGTCGATGGCCATCGTGCTCATGGAGAAGGTAGCCTTTTTGTAGCTGGGCTTCAGGTGCTCGCCGCTCTCGATAAAGGCCAGCGCCGACAAGGCTTCGTCACGGTGCAGGCCCAGTTCGAGGCTGACCACCTTGGGTTTGCCCTTGGCGTAGAACTCCGCATCTTCGATAAATTCGTCGACGGTGAACTTCTTCTGGTGATGCAACTGGTGCTTTTTCTTCAGATCAGCCAGACCCATCTCACACCCCCACTTGCAGGAACTCTTTGGCGATGGCCCGGATCTCTTCGGCGGATTTGCCATCCGGCTCGATCTCCATCACCGACAGTCCCTTCTCTTCGCTGTCGTCATAGACGTTGCGGCCATAGGTGATGGCGTTCAGGACGTCGACACCGAACGAGGAGCAAACCTCTTTCGCTTCCAGAATGCGTTTTACCTGATTGGGCAGGGCGGGGCACTGGGTCAGCACTACGGCTGCATTGAGGGTCGGGTTGACCATCTTGCAGGTGGTGATGAGATCTTCCATGTGGGGCAGGGTCTTGAGGTCACGTCGTTTCGGGCGCAAGGGGATCAAGGCGTGGGTGGCGACAGCCATGGTGGAGCGCAGAGCTCGGTTGTCTTGCCCGCCGCAATCGACGATGACGTAGTCGTAGCGGTTTTTCAGGCTGAGCAGGTCGTTGCGAATATTGCCATAGAGCTGTACGCAGTTGATTTGTGGCAGCTCCGGATTGTCATTGCGCTCCTGAATCCAGTCAGAGGTGGTGCGCTGCGGGTCGCAGTCGACCAGTAACACCTCCCCCTGAAATTGGGATCTGAGGTAGACCGCCAGATTTTGTGCCAGGCAGCTCTTGCCACTCCCCCCCTTCTCTCCACCGACCAACAAGATCATGACGTTCCCCTATCCATGAGAAAACCGCTGATTTCAGTATAGGAGGGGCCTGTCTCATCACAAGGCGAGAGGAGTGATGCTCCTCTCGTTGTTTCGACTAGTAATGAACGCTGCCTCCCTGCCAGCGGCAGACATAGTCAGGCACCAGCATCTGGGGGGCCTTGTCGACATGGCATACCACCATGGGTATGGCAGGGGCTCCTTCAGCCTGACTGAGGGTGGGGAGCGCAGAGAGCAGCAAAGTCGCGAGCAACAGCATGGGTTTCATTTTCATAACAACTCCTTGGTAGTGCCATTCCTGTGTGATCTGGATCACTTTCTGAGTTAAGTCGAGGTTGGAGCCAGCGCAAGGTGAGACGAATAAATTCAATTAATGAAAAAAGTATCAAAAGGCGTTGTGGTGACCGACGAGGATGGTTGCCCACCTTGATGCGGACTTTGTGCATATTAAGTTGAACTGCACAAAGAGGTGGTGACTGATGAGGCCGAGCCTGATGGGGTTGGCACCAATGCCATGATCTGGAACAAGAAAAGATTTATGCAGTGAATGTGGTCGATGTGAGTATTTATTTCTACCGCGTTCCCCTCGTCACGGCGATGTATTCAATACATAGGGAGTAATATTCAAACTCTATTTATATTTTCATTTATTATTATGATTTTTAACGGTTTTTGTTATTTGCATTTAATCACTCCAGTGAACTGGCATGAATAAAAAATGAATCAATCTGAAATATAGCAGGGTGGTTTTGCATGGTTATTCGGTGCACTTTGTGTGGAAAATGCGCAATTTGCTACCGGGGTCATAGATTGGATGGTGAATATATTCAGTTCTGGGTGAATGTGATCAATGTCTAAGTTTGTCGTGATTTGCAGGGCTAACCTCGGTCTCGAAAGGCAAGGGCAGGATAGAACATAAGCCGATTACCCTACATAAAGAATATCCCGCCTTAGCCACGAGCATGAATAGAAGGAATCTATTCAATCACTCGCAGGGACCACTGCTAGACGGAATATAATCATGAGCAAATTTTATGTAGGTTCTGAAGTTGGCCAATTGCGCCGTGTCATGTTGCACCGCCCCAACCTCAGTCTGAAGCGTCTGACTCCTTCCAATTGCCAGGATCTGCTGTTCGATGACGTCCTGTCAGTTGAACGCGCCGGTCAGGAGCACGACAAATTCGCTCAGGTACTGCGCGATCAGAATGTCGAAGTTTTCCTGCTGACCAATCTGCTGGCGGAAACCCTGGATGTGCCGGAAGCCAAAACCTGGCTGCTGCAACATCAGGTCTCCGACTACCGCCTCGGCTCTTCTTTTGCCAACGATGTGCGCTGCTTCCTGGCTGACATGCCGCACCGCGAACTGGCCCGCATTCTCTCCGGCGGTCTGACTTACTCCGAGATGCCCTACAGCGGCGTCAACATGGTAGTTGGCATGCACGCTCCGACCGATTTCATCATCGAACCGCTGCCCAACCACCTCTTCACCCGTGACACCTCCTGCTGGGTTTATGGCGGCGTCTCCATCAACCCGATGGCCAAGCCGGCTCGTCGCCGCGAGACCAACCATGTGAAGGCCATCTACCGCTGGCACCCGATGTTTGCCGGTCAGGACTTCATCAAGTACTTCGGTGACGAGGAGCGTGACTACGACAACTCTACCATCGAGGGTGGCGACGTACTGGTTATCGGCCGCGGTGCCGTGCTGATCGGCATGTCCGAGCGCACCACCCCGCAAGGTGTCGAGCATCTGGCTCGCAGCCTGTTCAAACACGGTCAGGCCAAGCAGGTCATCGCCATGGAGCTGCCGAAACACCGCAGCTGCATGCACCTGGATACCGTCATGACCCACATGGACATCGACACCTTCTCGGTCTATCCGGAAGTGATCCGCAAGGATGTGCAGTGCTGGAGCCTGACTCCGGGCGGCGCCACCGGCATGAACATCAAGGAAGAGGGTTACTTCGTCACCGCTATCGAGAAAGCACTGGGCGTGGATCAGCTGAAGATCATCACCACTGGCGGTGACAGCTTCGAAGCCGAACGCGAGCAGTGGAACGACGCCAACAACGTGCTGACCGTACGTCCTGGCGTGGTGGTGGGTTACGAGCGCAATACCTACACCAACGAGAAGTATGACAAAGCCGGTATCACAGTTCTCTCCATCCCGGGTGATGAACTGGGCCGTGGCCGCGGCGGCGCCCGCTGCATGAGCTGCCCGATGGAACGCGACAGCATCTGATGAGACGGCGTGGCGCCGGCAGAAGCTGGCGCCACACAGAACCAAACTCGAGATTAACCACTATGAAAAAACCAACTGTCGTCGTCGCTCTGGGTGGCAATGCACTGCTCCGTCGTGGTGAGCCACTGGAAGCGGATATCCAGCGCAAGAATATTGCAACTGCCGCCAAGACCATCGCCTTGATCGCTCAGGAGTACAACGTGGTGCTGGTGCATGGCAACGGCCCGCAAGTCGGCCTGCTGGCCCTGCAGAACAGCGCCTACACCAAGGTATCCCCCTATCCGCTGGATGTGCTGGGTGCCGAGTCTCAGGGCATGATCGGCTACATGCTGATCCAGGAGCTGAAAAACCTGATGCCGAGCCGCAACGTCACCGCGCTGCTGACTCAGGTGCAGGTTGATCCCAAGGATCCGGCATTCGCCAACCCGACCAAATTTATCGGCCCCGTCTACGAAGAAGCTGAAGCCCGCACCTTGGCAGAAGAGAAGCACTGGGTGGTCAAGGCTGACGGCAAGTTCTTCCGCCGCGTAGTGCCGTCCCCGCTGCCTCAGCGCATCGTTGAAGGCGACGCCATCGAAACCCTGATTGCCCAGGGCCACCTCATCATCTGTACCGGTGGTGGCGGCATCCCTGTGACCTGGGATGGCCAGAGCCTGACCGGTATCGAAGCCGTCATCGACAAAGACATGTCTGCCGCCTATCTGGCCAAGCAGATCAAGGCCGACGCCCTGCTGATCCTGACCGACGCCGATGCCGTCTATCTGGATTGGGGCAAACCGACCCAGCGTCCGCTGCGAGTCACCAGCCCGGACGAGCTGGCCGGGGTCAAGTTCGATGCAGGTTCCATGGGACCAAAAGTCGAAGCCTCCTGTGAATTTGTCAAAGCGACCGGCGGCATGGTCGGCATCGGCTCGCTGGAAGATGGCCTCGCCATCCTCAAGGGTGAAGCCGGCACCAATATCGTCGCCACCCGCACCGTACATGCGTAATTACCGATATCTGTACTGAGAATGCGTAGTCAACACTACTGCCCGAACTGGTCTGAAACATATATAGAGAGAACTCATCATGGCTTTTAATCTGCGTAACCGTAACTTCCTGAAACTGCTGGACTTCACCCCGCGCGAAATCCAATACATGATCGATCTGGCCATCGACCTGAAGAAAGCCAAATACGGTGGCTACGAGCGCAAGCATCTGGTCGGTAAGAACATCGCCCTGATTTTCGAGAAGACCTCTACCCGCACCCGCTGTGCGTTTGAAGTAGCGGCCTTCGACCAGGGCGCACAAGTCTCCTACCTTGGCCCAAGCGGTTCCCAAATCGGTCACAAGGAGTCCATGAAGGACACCGCCCGTGTACTGGGTCGCATGTATGACGGTATCGAATACCGCGGCTACGGTCAGGAGATCGTGGAAGAGCTGGGCGCCTACGCGGGTGTCCCGGTCTGGAACGGCCTGACCAACGAATTCCACCCGACCCAGATCCTGGCCGACTTCATGACCATGCTGGAGCACGGCAAGGGCAAACGTCTGGATCAAATCAAGTTCGCCTACCTGGGTGATGCCCGCAACAACATGGGTAACTCCCTGATGGTCGGTGCCGCCAAAATGGGTATGGACATCCGTCTGGTCGCGCCGAAAGCCTTCTGGCCGGAAGAGGAGCTGGTTGCCAAGTGCCGCCTGATCGCCGAAGAGACCGGCGCACGCATCACCCTGACCGAAGATGTGAAAGAGGGTGTGCTGGGTGCTGATTTCCTCTACACCGACGTCTGGGTATCCATGGGTGAAGCAAAAGAAGCCTGGGATCAGCGCGTCAAACTGATGACCCCGTATCAGGTCAACATGGATGTCATCAACGCCACCAAGAACCCGGATGTGAAGTTCATGCACTGCCTGCCGGCGTTCCACAACGACGAGACCACCATGGGCAAGGAAGTGGCTGACAAATATGGCATGAAAGGCCTGGAAGTGACCGAGGACGTGTTCGAATCCGAGCACAGCATCGTGTTCGACGAGGCCGAAAACCGGATGCACACCATCAAGGCAGTGATGGTTGCTACGCTGGGCGACTAAGGTCGCAGTAGTGGTGCCGGGGGGCGACCCCCGGCTTTTCGACCATGTGACAGCGGCATAATACCTCCAACCCTACAACCCGCAGCCTGCATGGATACCACACCCACAGAAGGAAGCTGGACCATGACCAAATTCAAGTTCCCGTCAGCCTACACGATACTGTTTGTGCTGATCGCCCTGGTGGCCGCCCTGAGCTGGATAGTGCCGGCCGGCAAATATGAGATGACCATGAACGAAGCCCTCGGCAAAGAAGTGCCGGTGGCGGGTACCTACAAACTGGTGGAGGGGAATCCCCAGGGGATCGTCGACGTGCTGCTGGCACCTATCGATGGCCTCTACAACCACGACACCTATGAGGCAGGCGCCATCGACGTCTCCCTCTTTATCCTGATCATCGGTGGTTTTCTTGGCATTGTGACCAAGACAGGTGCCATCGATGCTGGTATTGAACGTGTGACCGACCGCCTGCGCGGCCGGGAAGAGTGGATGATCCCGATCCTGATGGCGCTGTTCGCCGCAGGCGGCACCATCTACGGGATGGCCGAAGAGTCACTGCCGTTCTACACCCTGCTGGTGCCGGTGATGATGGCCGCCCGCTTCGACCCTGTGGTGGCTGCAGCAACCGTATTGCTGGGTGCCGGTATCGGTACTCTGGGTTCTACCATCAACCCGTTTGCGACTGTTATTGCCGCCAACGCTGCCGGTATCTCCTTCACCGACGGTATCTGGCTGCGTGTTGCCATGCTGGTCGCCGGTTGGCTGCTCTGCGTTGCCTACGTCATGCGTTACGCCAAGATGGTGCGCAGCGATCCAAGCAAATCTCTGGTGGCTGACAAGTGGGAAGAGAACCGTGCCCACTTCCTTGGCAACAAGAGCGACCAGATGCTGGAGTTCACCCTGACCCGTAAAATCGTGCTGGGTATCTTCGTCGCCGCCTTTGCCGTGATGATCTACGGTGTGGCCGTGCTGGGCTGGTGGATGGCGCAGATCTCCGGCGTGTTCCTGGCTGCCGCCATCATCGTTGGTCTTATCTCCCGCATGAGCGAAGAGGAGCTGACCTCCAACTTTATCGACGGTGCTCGCGACCTGCTGGGTGTGGCGCTGATCATCGGTATCGCCCGCGGTATCGTGGTGGTAATGGATAACGGCATGATCACTCACACCATTTTGCACAGTGCAGAAGGGATCGTGACCGGCCTCTCCACCATCGTCTTTATCAACGTGATGTTCGTGCTGGAAGTGGTGCTCTCTTTCCTGGTGCCGTCCTCCTCCGGTCTGGCCGTACTGACCATGCCGATCATGGCGCCGCTGGCCGACTTCGCCAACGTGGGCCGCGATCTGGTGGTGACTGCTTACCAGTCAGCCTCCGGTCTGGTGAACCTGGTGACCCCGACCTCCGCCGTGGTCATGGGCGGTCTGGCCATCGCCAAGGTGCCTTATGTACGCTGGCTGAAGTGGGTGGCTCCGCTGCTCGGTATCCTGACCGTGCTGATCGTGGTCTGCCTGAGCCTGGGGGCCGTGCTCTCCTGAGGGATAACAAGCAAGATGAAACGGGAGCCTGCGGGCTCCCGTTTTTTATGGGCGCAAGAAGTGATGGGCACAAAGTAGCAGGTAACAAAAAGGCGACCCGCAGGTCGCCTCAGTGTATTTGGGGGAAAGAGCTTAGAGGGCCTGCGCCAGGGTGCGCACCACGGCGGCATGGGCCTGACGGGTACGGCTGATATGGCGCGGCGCGACCAGCACCACGTCATTGCCCGCGACGGCGCCCATGATCTCGGGATTGGCGTTGCGATCCAGCAGGCGAGCCACCACGGTGGCGGCCCCCGGAGTGGTGTGGATCAGCACCATCTGCTGGTTGTGTACCACTTCACGCACCATGTCGTGGATCGAGCGGGTACTGCCGGCGGGTTCCAGCTGCTCATCGACCAGGGTGTAGACCTTCTTGCCGTTGGCATTCTGCGCCTTGGCCACGCCGAGGCGGCGCAGCAGACGGGAGATGGTGGACTGGCTGATGTCGGCAAAGCCGCGCTCCGACAGCTCGCGGCGGATCTCTTCCTGGGTGCTGTAGCAGTGCTGACCGATGATCTGGCGACAGGCATCCAGCTGGGCCAGATCGGGCTCTTGGGCAACGGGACGACTGAGGGTTTTGACCACGGCGAATTCCTTTGATGATGACCGGAGGTAAACGCGCGATATCTGCCATAGCAGTCAGTTATCAGGTAAAAACACTGATAATCAACCTATATGCAGGGAATGAGCGGGCATTACCATCTTGCGATGGCAAATTATAGCTGACTGGAAATTTGGTGATGTGACAGGGTTCAAAAATGGGCCCCGCGGGGCCCAATCAGATATCAGTAACGCTCGCTGACGATGTCCTGTGTGAAGGACTTCTCGCAGTATTTGCACTTCATCCGTACCACGCCTTTCACTTCGCGCACCCGGAAGTAGCTGTCAACCGGCTCGTTGTGGGAGATGCAGTTGGAGTTGGGGCAGTGGAACACCCCGGCGATGAACTCCGGCAGCTCCAGCTGGTGCTTCTTCACCACATTGAAGTCTTCGATGATGTTGACGGTCGCTTTCGGGGCGAACAGCGCCAGCTGGTTGGCCTGTTGCTCGGTCAGACGGGTGTTCTCAATCTTGATGAGATCCTTCTTGCCCAGCGCGCCGGATTTCAGGTTGAAGCCGACGGTGATCCGCTCCTGGGTTTCGACCAGCTGGAACAGCTTGAGGATCTTGATGCCCTGGCCAGCGGGGATGTGATCGATGACGGAGCCGTGACGGATGGCTTCGACTTGCAGTTGGTTCTTGTCAGACATGATATTCCCCTAAGCTCAGACAGTTTCGTTCAGTACCAGTGCCAGCAGCGCCTGGCGTGCATAGACCCCGTTCTCCGCCTGCTGGAAGTAGCAAGCGTGGGGAGTCTTGTCGACCGCCACATCGATCTCGTCGACGCGGGGCAGGGGATGCAGGATCTTCATGGTGGGCTTGGCCCCTTCCAGAGTCGCCAGCTCCAGAATGAACTTGGCGGCCATGTGCTTGTATTCGGTCTCGTCGAAGCGCTCTTTCTGGACGCGGGTCATGTAGAGGATGTCCAGCTCCGGCATCACCTCTTCCATGGTCTGGTGGACGCTGAACTGGATACCCTTCTCTTCCAGCTCTTCGCAGATGTAGTCCGGCATCGCCAGCGCTTCCGGGGAGATGAAGAAGAAGCGGCAGTTGAACAGGCTGAGGGCCTGGGCCAGCGAGTGCACGGTGCGGCCATATTTCAGGTCACCGACGAAGGCAACGTTGAGGTTGTCCAGACGGCCCTGGGTCTCATGGATGGTGAACAGGTCGAGCAGGGTCTGGCTCGGATGCTGGTTGGAGCCGTCGCCGCCGTTGATGACCGGCACGCGGGAGAATTCGGAGGCCAGACGGGCCGCGCCCTCTTTCGGGTGGCGCATCACTACCGCATCCGAGTAGGAGCCGATGATCTTGATGGAGTCAGCCAGCGTCTCGCCCTTCTTGGCGCTGGTGTTGCCACCGTCGGCGAAGCCGATGATGTTGCCGCCAAGGCGCTGTACCGCGGTCTCGAAGGAGAGGCGGGTGCGGGTGGAGGCTTCGAAGAAGCAGCTGGCAACCAGCTTGTCTTTCAACAGGCTGGTGTCAGGTTCAGCCTTCAACCGTTGTGCGGTTGAGACTACCAGTTCCATTTCTGACCGGGTCAGGTCCGAAATGGAGATGACATGTTTCTTATAGAGTGGATTGGTCATCGTCTGCATTCCCTTTGACATCATTGGAGGTTTTTCGGGCACAAAAAAAAGCCCCTGAAACAGGGGCTTTTTTTAAAAATAACTGGGGATCGTTGGGGTGGGAACCGGAAACAACGGGGCCGCTCTGGTGCGTACCACCCGTCTGCAAGGCTGTTTTCTGAATCAAAAACTGCATCGTTTCGTCCCGACCTTTTTCAAAACCGGACAGATTATAGGGCCGCTTTTTTAATTGTCAAAATTTTATTTCCGATGCCAATTTCAGCATGAAAAACGTTTAAGTGTCGGAAACATGACGACAAATCCACACTCTGTGCGTCTCTTGCAGCGATTCCCCATCGCGGGCCATGGCGCGCAAATAACCGAGTCTGTGGTGTCCTTCCAGCAGGCAGTAGGGTTGCGGTAACGGTTGCCCATTCGGGTAGCGGGCTCCCTCCTCCGGCACCAGCACGATGACAGGTTCGGGCCAGGTGCCTTCGCTCAGCATCTTCTCGCCGAGCCAGGAGCGGCGGACATAGCGGTTGCTGCGCAGCATCTCGCCCCAGCGCTCGATCACCTCCATATGGCGGGAGTCCACCTGATCCACCAGTTGGGCGGTGGGCCAGCTTTCACAGGTGAACTGATGGTTGGCGAGATCGATAAAGCTCCAGTTGGACTCAAAACCGCGCCAATGGCGGTAAATCCACTGGGAGAGCACATTTTCAGGAATAAAGGGCACCAGCGGTGCGACCCGTTCAAGATAGGCGGGCAGGGACTCTGTCTTGCGTTCATCCCTGAAATTGAGGGGCGCCAGTTGTTGGAGCAATCGGTAATTGAGCATAAGTGGCCTCCCGGTACCTGATTTCACCCTACCCCCATTTATGTCCCATTCCTACCCCGGCAGGGCTGCAAATACAGCAAGTTATCCCGCTTTGCTGCACAAACAACCGCGACTTGTTCGGGATTTGTGCAATCGCATCGAAAGCGTAAAAAAAGCCTTTACCTTTGATCTCCACTTTGTATACTACGCCTCGTTTGTTGCAGGGGCGTAGTTCCAATTGGTAGAACAGCGGTCTCCAAAACCGATGGTTGCGGGTTCGAGTCCTGCCGCCCCTGCCATTTTCAGAAAGGCCAGCTCATTGAGCTGGCCTTTCGCATTTCCGGCGTTCGCCAATTTATCCCTCTCTCCTTTCTCTTCTCCTTCTTGCCGCTAGCCCTCGGTGACTGTGGCCACATTGATCTCGATGTCTGCCGCAAGAGCGTTCAATGTGCAGCAACCCGCTGTTTCAGGACGGTGACCAGCCGCTGGTGGCGGGCGGGGAGCGGCCACTCGGCGCGGTAGATCAGCCAGAGGGTGTCGATCACTTCAATGCTGCTCTGGATCACCCGGATCTTCTCCTGCTGGGCAAAGGCGGTGACGGCGAAGCGGGGCAGCACGGTAAAGCCGAGGCCGCGGGCGACCGGCTCCAGGATCAGGCCGATCTGGTTGGTAAAGCCGCGCAGGGGGAGCTCGTCAACGCGCTGGCCGGGGTAGCGTCGTCCCAACAGGCGTTGTGCCATGCTGCGGCCATCCGGGTGATCGATAAAGCCGAGCTGACAGAGGTGCTGCCAGCTCTGCTCCTCGCCGTCGTTGGGTACCACCAGACAGAGGGGTTCGCGGGCGAAGGGCTCGGTGGCGATGCTGGGATGCTCCGGCGGTTGATCCACCAGTCCCAGATCGCTGCGCCCCGCCAGTACCGCCTGCACTATGTCGGGGGTGGGGGCAAAGCGGTGCTGGATGGTGAGTCCGGGGTGCTCCTGTTGCTGGTCGAGCAGCAGGGGATAGAGCAGCAGACCAATGCTGCCCGGGGTGGACAGGGTGATGGCGCCGCGGTGAGGGTCATCGTCCGAGAGGCGCGCCCGCAGCTGTTCGGCGGCCTGTGCCTGCTGGCGGGCGAAGTCGAGCAGCACCAGCCCACGCGGGGTGAGCTCCAGCTGACGGGGCTTGCGCAGCAGCAGGGGGCCAAATTCGGCCTCGAGGCGCGAGATATGCTGACTGACGGCGGCCTGAGTGAGATCCAGCCGCTCGGCGGCGCGGGTAAAACTGCCGGTTTCATGCACCACCACCAGGGTATGGAGCCAGAGCGGATTAACCATAAATTTAATTTATGCCTTCCATTAGTTTGACCTTATTTTTCATTATGTCGCCCCTTCCTATCATGTCACCTGTTTCCCACACACAATTTCAAGGTGACTTATGACTTACCCGCGCAACTTCTCCCACATCGGCATCACGGTGACTGACCTCGACAAAGCGGTCGAGTTCTATACCAAGGTGATGGGCTGGTATCTCATCATGCCGGCGACCACCATCACCGAGGATGACTCTGCCATCGGCGTGATGTGTAACGACGTGTTTGGCCCGGGTTGGGGCTCCTTCCGCATCGCCCACCTCTCCACCGGCGACAAGATCGGCATCGAGCTGTTCGAGTTCCCCAACAGCGAGCAGCGCGAAAACAACTTCGAATTCTGGAAGACCGGGGTGTTCCACTTCAGCGTGCAGGATCCGGATGTCGAGGGGCTGGCGGCGCGCATCGTCGCGGCGGGCGGCAAGCAGCGGATGCCGGTGCGCGAGTACTACCCGGGCGAGAAACCCTACCGCATGGTCTACATGGAAGATCCCTTCGGCAATATCGTCGAGATCTACAGCCACAGCTATGAGCTGACCTACTCCGCCGGTGCATATCAGGGGTAAGTGACAGGCCGCCTTCGGGCGGCCTACTGCTTTGTTGTTACAAGAGTCAGTAGCATGGAATAGCGATCTGGTTCACACGAATAGCGCGTTCTGTTGTTGATAGATGGGAAAATATACAGATTCACTAAAGTCTGTTCATATTGCGGCCGATAGCCTTTGATACATCAGGGTTTTCCCTGCCTGACACAACAACAAGGATTCGTCGTCATGACCCTCTCTCTGCGCGGCAAGCTGCTGGCCACCAGTCTTGGCGTAGTGCTGCTGATGGCATCACTGCTCGGCATCGTTGCCTTTCACACCCTAAAATCCCGCACCATGAGCGCCATCCAGAGCGAGGCGGTCAACTATGGCCACGCCTACTCGGTCGCCATCGGCGAATGGATGACGGATCGCAAGAACACAGTCCACGCGCTGGTCAACCTGATCAGCGATAACCCCCAAGCCGAGCTGGTGCCCCACCTGAAGCAGGCCTACACCTCCGGTGGATTCGGGCTTACCTATTTTGGCTCCGCGCAGGGGGTGATGACCCGGCAGGACCCCTCCCTCAACACCGGTAACTATGACCCGCGCGAGCGCCCCTGGTATCAGGATGCGGTGAAAGCGGGTCAGCTCATCGTCACTGCCCCCTATGTCAGCGTCACCATGCAGAAGCTGGTGGTCACCCTCTCCGAGCCGGTACGCCATCAGGGCGAGCTGGTCGGTGCCGTGGGGGCCAACCTGGCGCTCGACAAGCTTATCGACGAAGTGCTGGCGATGAAGGTGCAGGGTGAGGGCTACGCCATGCTGCTCGACAGCAGCGGCCTCATCGTCGGCCATCCGCAGAAGGATTTGGCGCTCAAGCCCATCGCCGAGCTGGCGCCGGGACTCTCTGCCGCCACCTTCCAGCAGTGGGGCCGCGAAAACAGCGAGCTGCACGCCGCCACCCTCGACGGGCGGGATGTGCTGCTGGCAGTACAACCGGTGCCGGGCACCGACTGGCTGCTGGCCATGGTGATGTATCGCGATGTGCTGGAGGCGCCGCTCAGCAGCCTGTTGTGGGAGCTGGTGGGGCTGACCCTGGTGCTGATGCTGGTGTTCAGCGCTCTGCTCACCGCCACCTTCAAATACCTGTTCGCCGATCTCGGTCGGGTCGCGCACGCCCTGCACGATATTGCCCACGGCGAGGGGGATCTCACCGTTCACATCAACACCCACAGCAAGGATGAGGTGGGCCAGCTGGCCCAGAACTTCAACCAGTTTGTGGCGCGGCTGCACGGTATCGTCAGCCGGTTGCGGGATGTGACCGTCGAGCTGGCGGCACAGTCTCGCGCCCAGGCGGCCGGGGCGCAGGCCCGCAGTCAGCGGGTACGCCAGCAGCAGGATGAGATCGTGATGGTGGCGACCGCGGTGACCGAGATGGCCTCCGCTACCCAGGAGATCGCCGGCAACGCCGAGTTTGCCGCCACTACCGCCACCGATGCGGTCGCACTGGCGGTCGCCGGCCAATCCCAGGTTGGCCAGAGTCAGCGCAGCATTACCGGTCTGGCGGACGAAGTGGCCGATGCCAGCCAGATCATCAATGAGCTCGACAGCCATGCCCAGAAGATCAGCGGCATTCTGGCGACCATCAGCGGCATCGCCGAGCAGACCAATCTGCTGGCGCTCAACGCCGCCATCGAGGCGGCCCGGGCCGGTGAGCAGGGCCGCGGCTTCGCGGTGGTGGCAGACGAGGTGCGGGTGCTGTCGCGCCGTACCCACGACTCCACCGACGAGATCCAGCAGATGATCGAGACCCTGCAGCAGACCACCCGTCGCGCCGTGGGTGGCATGGAGACCAGCCGTCAGCTGGCGGGTACCAGCGTCGAGGATGCGGAAGCGGCCAACCAGAGCCTTGCCCGGATCAACGAGGCGATCGGCTCCATCAGCGACATGGCGACCCAGATCGCCGCAGCGGCCGAGGAGCAGACCTCGGTGACCGGCGAGATCAGCCGCAATACCGAGAATATCCGCCACGTCTCGCAAGAGCTGGCCGAGCAGGCGGGCAGCGAGGCAGCGCAGGCGGCCGAACTCAAGTCGCTGACCGAGCGGCTGGAGCAGGAGATCGGCCGCTTCCGGCTTTAACATCCCGCCACGCCAGCAACAGAAAGGGCAGCCCGCGGGCTGCCCTTTGTTATTTCACGACTGGCTCAAGGGTTCTGCTTGACCCAAATCAGCTGGTCGGTGGCAAAGCCCAGCGACTTCGCCTTGGCGACCAGCGCATCCACTTTCGCCTTGGGCGGGTTGGGTGAGCGGGAGAGGAGCCAGAGGTAGTCGTGGTTGTAGCTGGTCACCAGCGAGAGCTGATAATCGGGGTCGAGGTCGATGACGTTGTAGCCGCCGTAGAAGGGGCCGAAGAAACTCACCTTGAGCCGCGCCTCGTCCGGGTTGCCGACGAAGTAGGCCTTGCCCTCGGCTTCGCGCCAGCTGCCATCGCTCTGCTTGCCGCGGTTGAGCACATTGACGCCGCCATCATCCCGCAGGCTGTAGGTGGCGCTCACCTGCTCCAGCCCCCGTTCGAAGCTGTGGTCGAGGCGGGCAATCTCATACCAGGTGCCAAGATAACGATCGAGCTGGAAGCCGGTAACGGGGCGGATGCCATCGGCAATCCCGGTACAGGCCGTCAGCAGTAAAGCGGTGAACAGGCAAAGCAGTGAACGCATAAGTAATCCCTCTCTTGTTATCCCTCGATGATGCGCAGCTGGCCATCCCGGAAGCGGGAGGCCTGATCCGTCGGCGTGCTGCCGAAGAAGCGCTTGTACTCCCGGCTGAACTGGGAGTTGCTCTCGTAACCGACTCTGGCCGCCGCGGTGCCCGCCTTGATGCCATCGTGCAGCATCATCATCCGCGCCTTGTGCAGGCGAAACGACTTGATGTACTGCAACGGCGAGGTAGCGGTGACCGCCTTGAAGTGGTGGTGAAAGGCGGAGACGCTCATGTTCACCTCCCGCGCCAGCTCCTCCATGGTGAGGTTGTCGGCATAACGGGACTCTATCATACGCAGCACCCGGGCGATCTGGCCTACATGGTTGTGGCGATTGGCGAGCGCCTGCAGCGCCGGGCCGCCCCCCTCTGTGAGGGCGTGGAACAGCATCTCCCGCACCGTCTGCGGCCCCAGCACCCTGGCGTGCAGCGGGTTGTCCATCAGCTCGATCAGTCGCTCGGCAGCGCAGAACATGGTTTCCGACAGGGGGACCGAGTGGACTCCGCTCTTTTGCGGCGCGGGGGCGGGCAGGGCATCGCCCAGCTCCAGCAGCAGCTCTTGCAGGGTGACCAGATCGATCTCGATGGTAAAACCGATAAGCGGCTGCTCGGGGGAGGCGAAGCACTCGCACTCGCAGGGGAGCGGCAGGGTCATCAGCAGGTAGTGGTTGGGGTCGTAGCGAAACACCTGATCCGCCAGATAACCCACCTTGTGTCCCTGCAGGATAACGATCATCCGCGGTTGGTAGAGCACCGGGGTGCGGCCATGGTGCTCGGTGGTATAGATGAGGTTGACCTGTTTCACCGGTGATGGGGTGATGCCGGGGGCGGTGACGTGGCGGGTCAATCTGGTTGCGAGGTCGCTGTAACGGTTTTGCATGGGCGCTCTTTGATTCGACAGTTCCGGTTTTCGCAGCTTTGTAGAAATAGGCAAGAATAAAGCAGGATGTTGTCTTGATGGTAGGGTGGTTCTGGAGAAAAATGCAATCACGATTTCGCGGCCTGGCCGCCCTGACTATCAGAAGAAGGCAATGTCGATGAACAACTTTACTCTCCATACCCCGACCAAAATCCTGTTCGGCCAAGGGCAGATCGCCCAGCTGCGCGAGCAGCTTCCGAGCGATGCCCGCGTCATGATCACCTATGGCGGCGGCAGCGTGGTACGCAGCGGCCTGCTGGAGCAGATCCGTAACGAGCTGGCTGGCATGACCCTGTTTGAATTTGGCGGCATCGAACCGAACCCGGCCTACGAGACCCTGATGGGCGCCGTGGAGCTGGCCCGTGCCGAGCGGGTCGACTTCCTGCTCGCCGTTGGCGGTGGCTCCGTGCTCGATGGCACCAAGTTTATCGCCGCTGCCGCGCACTACGATCTGGCCAAGGATCCCTGGCACATTCTCGAGACCGTCGGCAGCGAAGTGCGCTCCGCCATCCCGCTCGGTTCCGTGCTGACCCTGCCGGCGACCGGTTCCGAAATGAACATGGGCGCCGTCATCACCCGTCGCAGCAGTGGCGACAAGGTGCACTTCTTCTCGCCGTTCGTGATGCCGCGCTTCGCCGTGCTGGATCCGGTGCTCACCTACACCCTGCCCGAGCGCCAGGTGGCGAACGGGGTAGTGGATGCGTTTGTTCACATCGTGGAGCAGTACCTCACCTATCCGGTCAACGCCAAGGTGCAGGATCGCTTCGCCGAAGGCTTGCTGCTGACCCTGATCGAAGAGGGGCCCAAGGCGCTGGTTGAGCCGCAGAACTACGAGGTACGCGCCAACATCATGTGGAGCGCCACCATGGCGTTGAACGGCCTGATCGGTGCCGGTGTACCACAGGACTGGGCCACCCACATGCTGGGTCACGAGCTGACTGCCCTGCACGGCCTCGACCACGCCCAGACTCTGGCGGTGGTGCTGCCCGCCCTGCTGCAGGCCAAGCGCAAACAGAAGCATGCCAAGCTGCTGCAATACGCAGATCGGGTGTGGGGTCTGAACAGCGGCAGCGAAGCGGAGCGCATCGACGATGCCATCGCCGCGACCCGCGACTTCTTTGAGCGGATGGGGGTCAAGACCCGACTGCGCGACTACGGTCTGAAAGATCTGGGTATCGACACCCTGATCGGCAAGCTGGGTGAGCACGGCATGACCCGTCTGGGCGAGCACGGCGATATCGATCTGGTGCAGAGCCAGCATATTTATGAAGCGGCCTGGTAAGGGCCGCCAATCGGTGCCAAACGGGCGAAACGATTGAATTGCCGGGGCCCTCTCCCGCTATCTGGCGGCTGAGCGGCCCCGCTTTTGTTGGGAAAATGTTACTTTTCGGCGTTTCGCTGCGAGAAGTGAGACGAAAGCGGATTTCGTAAGAACAAAAAACGCTAAGATAGAGGGCCGGTAAAACATTTTTTTTGACTGGTTGGATCACTTTTTTCAGCCGTTTTTACTGGTATAAGCCTCTAATTTGGTTTGTTTTTTTTAATCGTAGCCAGGGATGGGCTGAATTCTGTACGAGTGCCGTCGGGACTGCGGTTGTAATAAAACTCCAAAATTTGATACTAATCACCTTCGCGCCTGAAAAGCGGGGGCCTGACCATGACAGGAGGTTGAGGTAAAGCCTACTGATTTTCATAACAAAGAGCCCTGGACCTGCACTTTGGTCATGTCTTGTTTCGTCAGAAGTGAGACACTGGGCAGCGATTGTTTATTAACCATCAGGGAATAGTCATGCAGATTGGAATACCGAGAGAGAGTCTCGCCGGTGAGACCCGGGTCGCAGCGACCCCGGCTACCGTCGAGCAGCTGAAAAAGCTCGGCTTCGAGGTCGCCATCGAGACCGGCGCAGGCCTGTCGGCCAGCTTCGATGATGCCGCCTTCGAGGCTGCCGGTGCCAGCGTGGTGCCGAATGTCTGGCAAGCCGACCTTATCTTCAAGGTCAATGCGCCGACCGATGCCGAGATCGCACAAATTAAAGATGGCGCCACTCTGGTGAGCTTCATCTGGCCTGCCCAGAACCCTGAGCTGGTCAAGAAGCTGTCCGAGCGCAACATCAATGTGATGGCGATGGATATGGTGCCGCGGATCTCCCGTGCCCAGTCCCTCGATGCCCTCTCCTCCATGGCCAACATCGGTGGCTATCGCGCCGTGGTTGAAGCTGCGCACCAGTTCGGTCGCTTCTTCACCGGTCAAATCACCGCAGCCGGTAAAGTGCCGCCTGCCAAGGTACTGGTGATCGGTGCCGGTGTTGCCGGTCTGGCTGCCATCGGTACGGCCGGTTCCCTCGGTGCCATCGTGCGTGCGTTCGATACCCGTCTGGAAGTGGCCGAGCAGATCGAATCCATGGGTGGGGAATTCCTCAAGCTGGACTTCGGTGGCGAAGACGGCGCATCCAGCGATGGTTACGCCAAAGTCATGTCCGATGAGTTCATCAAGGCCGAGATGGAGCTGTTCGCCCAGCAGGCCAAAGAGGTGGACATCATCATCACCACCGCCCTGATCCCGGGCAAGCCGGCTCCCAAGCTGATCACCAAAGAGATGGTCGACAGCATGAAGCCGGGCTCCGTCATTGTGGACATGGCCGCTCAGGCTGGCGGTAACTGTGAATACACAGTGCCGGGCGAACTGCATGTCACTGCCAACGGCGTCAAGGTGATCGGTTACACCGATCTGCCGGGTCGCCTGCCTGCCCAATCCTCCCAGCTCTACGGTACCAACCTGGTCAACCTGATGAAGCTGATGTGCAAGGAGAAGGACGGCAACGTTGCCATCGACTTCGAAGACGTGGTTCAGCGCAACATGACGGTGATCCAGGCCGGTGAAGTGACCTTCCCGCCGCCCGCCATCTCCGTCTCTGCCGCTCCGCAGAAACCGGCCGCCGCCAAACCGGCCGCCAAGAAGGAAGAGGCCAAGCCCTCCAACAAGAAGTTCGTGTTCGGTGCTCTCGGCATCGCCGCCTTCGGCTGGATTGCGTCCGTTGCCCCGGCAGCCTTCCTCTCCCACTTCACCGTATTCATCCTGGCCTGTGTGGTCGGTTACTACGTGGTGTGGAACGTATCGCACGCCCTGCATACGCCGCTGATGTCGGTCACCAATGCCATCTCCGGCATTATCGTGGTCGGTGCCCTGCTGCAGATCGGGCAAGGGTCGACTCTGGTTACCGCGCTGGCGTTCATCGCCGTGCTGATTGCCAGTATCAACATCTTCGGCGGCTTCACCGTCACTCAGCGCATGCTGAAGATGTTCCGTAAGGATTAAGGGGGTTTAACGTGTCTCAAGGACTGGTAACAGCATCCTATATCGTTGCCGCCGTACTCTTCATCCTCAGTCTCGCGGGACTGTCGAAGCAAGAAACGGCCAAGCATGGCAACCTGTTCGGTATCGCGGGTATGGCTATCGCCCTGCTCGCCACCGTATTCAACCCGGAGACCAGTGGCGTTCACTGGATCATCCTGGCCATGGTGATCGGCGGTGCCATCGGCGTGCGTCTGGCACTCAAGGTCGAAATGACCGAGATGCCCGAGCTGGTGGCCGTGCTGCACAGCTTCGTGGGTATGGCTGCAGTGCTGGTGGGCTTCAACAGCTTCATCGATCTGCACCCCTCTGCACCTGCTGAGGTGGTCGTCTCCGTCGGTTCCAACCTGGATGCCACCCTGGCAGCCGCCCGTGCGGCGTTCGAGCAGGCCAACAGCGTTGCCCAGGTCGAGCACCTGACCGGCGCCATGCTGAACATCCACCTGGTCGAGATCTTCCTGGGCGTCTTCATCGGTGCCGTAACCTTTACCGGTTCCGTGGTTGCCTTCGGCAAACTGCGCGGTCTCATCTCCTCCAAGCCGCTGATGCTGCCGCACCGCCACAAGCTGAACCTGCTGGCCGTGGTCGCCTCGCTGGCGCTGATGGTCTACTTCGTCAACGCGGGCGGCTCTACCTTCGCCCTGCTGGTGATGACCCTGATCGCCTTCGCCTTCGGCTGGCATCTGGTTGCCTCCATCGGTGGCGCCGACATGCCGGTGGTGGTCTCCATGCTGAACTCCTACTCCGGTTGGGCGGCAGCGGCGGCGGGCTTCATGCTCTCCAACGACCTGCTGATCGTCACCGGTGCTCTGGTAGGTTCCTCCGGTGCGATCCTCTCTTACATCATGTGCAAGGCGATGAACCGCTCCTTCATCTCCGTGATCGCCGGTGGCTTCGGTTCCGATGGCGTGGCCTCCACGGCTGATCAGGAGATGGGCGAATACCGCGAAACCAACGCCGAGGAAGTGGCTGACCTGCTGAAGAACTCCAGCTCCGTCATCATCACCCCGGGCTACGGTATGGCGGTGGCGCAGGCCCAGTATCCGGTGGCTGAAATCACCCAGAAGCTGCGTGATCGTGGCGTCAAGGTGCGCTTCGGTATCCACCCGGTTGCCGGTCGTCTGCCTGGCCACATGAACGTGCTGCTGGCGGAAGCGAAAGTCCCGTATGACATCGTGCTGGAAATGGACGAGATCAACGACGACTTCGCCGATACCGACACCGTGCTGGTGATTGGTGCCAACGACACCGTCAACCCGGCTGCGATGGAAGATCCGGGCAGCCCGATCGCCGGTATGCCGGTGCTGGAAGTATGGAAAGCGCAGAACGTCATCGGCTTCAAGCGTTCCATGAATACTGGCTACGCCGGTGTCCAGAACCCGCTGTTCTTCAAGGAAAATACCCAGATGCTGTTTGGCGATGCCAAGGCCAGCGTCGAGGCAATCCTGAAAGCACTGTAAGTGCCATTCAGAGAGTGGATATCAAGGAGGCTTCGGCCTCCTTTTTTATTGCTCATCCCTTGTATATCCTCAATCCATACGGACCATGAGGGATCTCCATGATGTGGTGTCAGGGTTGGCGAAGGATCGGGTTGTACGGCTGGCTGCTGGCCTCCCTGTTTGGTACTGGTTCGGCAGTGGCGGCGGACGAGCCGCCGACTCTGACGCTGCTGACCGAGCTGTGGCCCCCTTATGTGATGCGTGGTGACAATGGCGAGCTGGCCGGCGCCGATCTCGATCTGGCCTGTACCGTGTTGCGCCAGATGGGTTATCGCACTGAAATCAGGGTGCTGCCCTGGAAGCGGGTTCTGCAGCAGGCCCGTCTCAGACAGGGGGATGCGGTAGTCGACGTCTTCTTTGAACCTTCCCGCCAGCACTGGCTCCACTACCCCGAAGAGCCGCTCTCTTACAGTGGCGAAGTGCTCTTCTATCCATCGGCCCGTCCGGTGGATTTCAAACAGCTCTCCGACCTCAAGGGTCTGCGGATAGGTATTCAGGAAGATTATGCCTACAGCCCCGATTTTCTGACCGATCCCGGGGTGATCCGGATGCCGATGACGGGGGAGGGGAATGCCATCAAACAGCTGCATTTGATGATGGCCGGTCGGCTGGATGGGGTGGTGCTCAACGAGCGGGTCGGTCGCTACTTGCTGCATACCCAGGGGCTGCAGGATCAGGTGAACCACGGCTCGCGCCTGCTGACCGACGACAACCGCAACTTCCTCGCGTTTACCCACAAGCCCGGCCACGACCAGCTGGCTATCCGCTTCTCCTCTGCCCTCAAGGCGTTCAAACAGACTCCCGCCTACAAGCAACTGCTGGCCCGCTATCACCTCTGAGTTGCCGCCCTGCTGTGCGCCGCTTCACAATTTGTCGCACTTTGTTAAAAGGTGGGCATAATGGCGAGCAAAAAGGGGATGCCGCTCAACATTAGTTGAGCTTGTTGATAGTAGAATCAACTGCGGTTTACTCAAAGTTACTCATATATGTCCACAGCAGCCACCACTGACCAGATCAATTCGTTAACGGATGAAGAACGTCATCTGATCGCCAGTTTTGAGCCCGCGGTCGAGGCGCTGGCCGCGCTGTTTGGCGCAGGGTGCGAGGTGGTGTTGCATGCGTTCGATACGCTGGATGCATCGGTCATCAAGATTGCCAATGGCCATGTCACCGGTCGTCGGGAGGGGGCGCCGGTCACCGACTTTGCCCTCAACCGCTTGCAGGGGGAGGCGGGCAGCCAGTGGAGCAGCTACTTCAGCCGTACCCGCGACGGGACGCTGATGAAGTCCTCCTCCATCACCATCAGCAACCGGCAGGGCAAGCCCATCGGCATGCTCTGCGTGAACTTCAGTCTGGATACTTCCCTTGGCAGCCTGCTCGATACTTTTGCGCTGCCAGCGGCACCGGCGCCGCTCAATAACGAGACCTTTGCCAGCTCGGTGGACGATCTGGTGACCCAGGTGATTGAGAAGGTGGATCGGGACGATTCGCTCTCCTGCACGGTGCGCAACAAGGAGATAGTGACCCGGCTCTTCGACATGGGGATCTTCGAGATCAAGGAGGCGGCCCAGCTGGTTGCCCGGATGCTCGGCATCTCCCGTCATACTGTTTATCTGCATATCCGTAATCACAAAGCGGATCTGAACAAGCAATAACTGCCTGCGGGCACCCTGAACATGAGAAACACTGCGATGAAAGCACAATGGACCGACTTTATTACCCTGCTCAAGCGTGAAGTGGTGCCGGCCCTGGGCTGTACCGAGCCGATGTCGGTGGCGCTGGCAGCGGCCAACTGCCGCAAGTTGCTGGGTGAGACCCCGACTCGCGTCAGCGTCTGGGTCAGTGGCAATCTGTTCAAGAATGGCATGGGGGTCGGGGTGCCGGGCACCGGCATGATCGGTCTGCCGGTGGCCGCTGCGGTCGGCATCACCGGCGGCAATCCCGATGCCGGGCTGGAGGTGCTAAAGACCCTCACACCAGAACAGGTGGAAGCGGCCAAGACGTTGTTGCCGGTCATCAAGGTGGATGTGAAGGATGTGCCGGACGTGCTCTACGCCGAGGTGCTGGCCGAAGTTGAAGGGCACAGTGCCCGGGTGGTGATCTGTACCGACCACACCCGCATCATCCTGATGGAGAAGGATGGCGAGGTGCTGATGGAGCAGGCCAGTGCCCCCGGCGTGCAGATCCAGCCAGCCAAATCCGCCAAACCGGCCATGACCCTGCGGGAGATCGTCGATTTTGCATTGGAAGTGCCGCTGGCGGAGATCGACTTTATCCGCGAGGCTGCCACCATGAATCAGGCGCTGGCGGACGAAGGGTTGCAGGGTTACGGCCTGCAGATCGGCAAGATCCTCACCGAGCAGGTGGAGCGCAAGCTGCTCTCCGATGACCTGATGACTCTGGCGATGCGCCTCTCCTCCGCCGCCTCCGATGCGCGAATGGATGGCGCCATGCTGCCCGCCATGTCCAACTCCGGTTCCGGCAATCAGGGCATTGCCGCCACCATGCCGGTGGTCGCGGCTGCCCGCTTCCTCAAGGCGAGCGACGAGCAGCTGACCCGGGCACTGGTGATGAGCCATCTGGTGGCCATCTACATCAAGACCTATCAGAACAAGCTGTCGGCCCTCTGTGCCGCCAGTACCGCCGCCATGGGGGCCGGTGCCGCCATCACCTGGCTTCTGGGCGGCCAGTATCAGCAGATCAGCCACTGCATCAACAACATGATTGGCGATGTCTCCGGCATCATCTGCGACGGCGCGGGCAGCGCCTGCTCCATGAAGGTCTCCACCTCCACCTCGGCGGCGGTAAAGTCTTCGCTGATGGCCATCAACAACCTGCATGTGCCCCAGAGCGAGGGGATCGTCTCCGATGACGTGGACCAGACCATCGCCAATCTGGGCCGCCTCTCCAAAGAGGGGATGCTGGATACGGATATCGAGATCATCAACATCATGCGAGCGAAACAGCAGAAGCAGTGAATCTGTGACAAGGGGGCGATAGACCCCCTTGTTCTTGTCACGACGGCGCAGACCGTCTGACACGGTTGCCAGGGCAAGCATGGCGCTTGCTCTTGTTTCTCGGGCCCAAGCCCGCTTTTTGGGGAGTCATACCATGACATTTAGCGTTATCGGCAATCTGGCCATCGCCGCCATCTTGCTGTTCTTTCTCTACCGGTTACAGGAAAAACATGTGAGCTTCACCCGCCGGGTATTTGCCGGTCTGGGGCTCGGTATTCTGTTCGGCGCCGCGTTGCAACTGCTTTACGGTGCCGGTTCGTCCGTCATTGTTCAGACCATCGACTATCTGGATATCGTGGGTAGCGGCTATGTGAAGCTGCTGCAGATGATCATCATCCCGCTGATCATGGTCTCCATCATCAGCGCCATTCTCAAGCTCAATGGCGGCACTGCGCTGGGCAAGATCAGCGCCATGACCATAGGCGTGCTGATCTTCACCACCGCCATCGCCGCCGGGGCGGGCATCCTGATGTCCAACCTGTTTGGCCTGACCGCTGAAGGACTCACCTCCGGTGCCGCCGAAAGTGCCCGGGGCGCCGCGCTGCAGACCACCCTCGGCAGCGTTGAGAGCATGTCCTTTGCCAAGATGATGCTGGAGTTCATTCCCGCCAACCCCTTCCTCGACATGACTGGGGCCCGCAAGACCTCCACCATCGCTGTGGTGATCTTCTCCATCTTCATCGGCCTCTCCGCCACCGGCATCGCCCGCAAGAAGCCGGAGATCTTCGCCAGCTTCAGCCACTTCGTGGCCGTGGCTCATGCCATCGTAATGCGAATGGTGACCCTGGTGCTGCGCCTGACCCCGTTCGGCGTACTGGCGCTGATGACCAAGGTGGTCTCCGGCTCCAACTATGCGGATATTCTTAACCTGCTCAGCTTTGTGATGGCCTCTTACGGTGCCATCGCCATCATGTTTGTCGTGCACCTGCTGCTGGTGAGCATGGTCGGCATCAACCCGCTGCGCTTCCTCAAGAAGATCACGCCGGTGCTGGCGTTTGCCTTCACCTCGCGCACCAGTGCGGGCTCCATCCCGATGAACGTGCAGACCCAGACCAAGTCGCTGGGTATTCCTGAGGGGATCGCCAACTTCGCCGCCTCCTTCGGTTCCACCATCGGCCAGAACGGCTGTGCCGGTATCTATCCGGCCATGCTGGCCGTGATGATTGCCCCGACCGTCGGGGTCAACCCGATGGATCCCGGTTTTATCATGACCCTGATCGCCATCATCACCGTCAGCTCCTTCGGGGTGGCCGGGATTGGCGGTGGCGCCACCTTTGCCGCGCTGATCGTGCTCTCCGCGCTGGACTTCCCGGTGGCGCTGGCCGGTCTGCTCATCTCCATCGAGCCGCTGATCGACATGGGTCGTACCGCTCTTAACGTCTCCGGCTCCATCACCGCAGGGACGGTCACCAGCCGCCTGATGGGCGAGACCGACATGCATGTGTTCAACAGCGATCATGAAGTGAGTCTGGACGGCGAAGAGTCCACCGTCTGATTTGCGTCGGTTGATCTGCCCGTGGAAAGGGGCGACTCTTTCCCGTCATAGACCGCAGGGAGGGCATGCCCTCCCTGCGCCATTGAGAGGAAAAACAATGAGAATTCTGATCATCGGTGGCGAAGCCGCCGGTATGAGCGCGGCGGCCAAGGCACGCCGTCTGGCCATCGATGCCGACATCGTGGTGTATGAGGCCTCCGAGGTGATCTCTTTCGGTGCCTGCGGCCTGCCTTACTTCGTCGGTGACGAGTTTCAGGAGCCCGGCTACATGGCCGAGTTCACCCCCGAGCAGTTCGCCGCCAAGGGGATCGAGGTCAAGATTGGTCATCGGGTGCTGAGCGTTGACGCGGCTGCCCAGACTCTGGTGGTGGAGCACAACGGCGACACCTTCACCGACCGCTACGATCGGCTGATGATCGCCACCGGTGCCCGCGAAGTGATGCCCCCCATCCCCGGTCTGCAGCAGCAAGGGGTATTCGGTCTGCGCCGGATGGCCGACGGGCTGGCGCTCAAAGCTGCGGTGCAAGACAAGAGTAATCGCCGCGCCGTGGTGATTGGCTCCGGCTTTATCGGGCTGGAGGTGGTCGAGGCGCTGGTCCATCAGGGCAAGGAGGTGCGTCTCATCGAGCTGGCGGATCGGGTCATCCCCGACGCGTTTGATGGCGAGATCACCCAGCACATCGAAACCGAACTGCGCGAGCAGGGGGTCTCTCTCCATCTGGGTGAGCGAGTTGAAGCACTGCTGGGGGATGGTCGGGTGACCGGCGTGCGCACCAGCCAGGGCGAGTACGAGGCCGATATCGTGGTGGTCTGTACCGGGGTCAAGCCCAACACCGAGTTTCTGACCGATACCGGCATCGAGCGGCTCGGTAACGGCGCCATCAAGGTGGATCGTCAGGGGCGCAGCTCGCTGGCCAATGTCTGGTCGGCCGGTGACTGTGCCAGCGTCTGGCACGGCGTGAAGCAGCAGCAGGTCTATGTGCCGCTTGCCACCATCGCCAACAAGCTGGGGCGCATGGTGGGTGAGAACCTGGCCGGTGCCGAGCAGGAGTTCCCGGGCACTCTGGGTTCCGCCGCGCTCAAGGTGCTGGGGCTGGAGGCGGGCCGTACCGGCCTCTCCGAGCAGGAAGCCAAGGCGATGGGGATCGATTACCGCACCGTGGTGATCAAGGACAAGTGCCACACCAACTACTGCCCGGGCCAGTCAGACATTCACGTCAAGCTGGTCTATGAGGCGGGCAGCAAGCGGCTGCTGGGCGGCCAGATCCTCGGTCGCAAGGGGGCGGTCCACCGCATCGACGCGCTGGCGGTGGCCATCACCATGGGGGTGACCACCGAACAGCTCGGCATGCTGGACTTTGCCTACGCGCCGCCCTTCTCCCGCACCTGGGATGCCCTGAACGTGGCGGGCAACGTCGCGAAGTAACAGGCGCTGGTCAGGCGGAAAATGAGAAGAGGCGGCACCCTGTGCCGCCTCTTCTTTTTGTTTAAAGCTGCCTCAGGGGTCGGCAGGGGGATCTTGCCGCTCCGGCTTGCCTGTCGCCGGTTTGCTGCCGACCAATACGGCGCCCAGAAAGATAAGGGCGACGCCTGCCGCCTTGCTCGCCACCAGCGGTTCGGCAAAGGCCGGCATGCTCACCGCCAGCAGATAGACCAGCCCGTAACTGGTGCTGAGCAACGGGTAGGCGATATTGAGCGGGGTGGAGTGCAGCGCCGCCAGCCAGCAGAGCAACGACAGCCCGTAGCAGAGGATGCCGATGACGATGGTGAGGAGCGGCAGGGGGTGAGCCAGCATCACGGCGGGATCGGCCTGCCACTCAGGGAGGCTGATTGCCCCCCACTTCATGCAGAGCTGCGCCACTGTCACCAGCACTATGCTGCCCAACACGTAGAGATAACCCTTCATAACAGACCTCCCAGCAGCAGGGCGCCGACAATGATGGTGGCAGCCCCCAGCCAGTTGCGGCTGCTCACCGGCTCGCGGAAAAAGAGGCGCGAGCCGAGCAGCACCAGCACCAGATTGAGGCTGAGCATGGGGTAGGCCATGCTCAGCGGCAGCCGCTGCAGCAGATAGATCCAGAGCAGCATGCCGCAGCCAAGTGCTGCAATGCTCCCCAGCAACCAGGGAGAGGTGAGCTTCTGCCAGTGGCCGTGCGGTGTGCGTTGCCAGCTAATGACCGCCTGCTTTTGCAGCATCTGACCCGCACTGGTGAGGAGGCTGACCAGCAGGAGGAGCAGGATATCCATCAGCGATTCCCGTGGTAGACGAGCAGGGTGAAACGGTGGCTGCGGATAGTCTTGTCTGCCGGGGGCAGCGCGGCGATCTGCTCGTCATCGTCGGTGCGCAGCAGCAGGGCGACCTGCCCCTCCTGGCGAGCCTGTGCCAGCCAGTTCGGGAACTCCTCTTGCGTGACGTAGCGTCCCTTGCCCTGCGGATAGCCAAGGCCATATCTCAGCTCGCCCATGCTGTCGAACAGGTTGACCTCGCTGCGCTTGGTCTCCCAGGCGATGGAGGAGGCGGTGCCCACCTCGTTGGCCAGCAGGGTGTGGGATTCCATCAGGATCTCCCGGTTGGTCTTGATGAAGTGCTCCGGCAGTTTGGAGTCCACCAGCGATAACGGCAGTGCCAGCGGCAGGGCTACGGCCAGCACCATGGGGCAGAGGGCGCTCAGCTGCCAGCTGCGGACGGGAGCCACTAGCTGGATAAAGCCGAGCAGCGACCAGCTGGCGAAGATCGCCATGGCAATGGCCAGCTTGCCCATCTCGTAGCGGCCGTAGACCGCATGTTGTGGCGAGAAGGCCAGTACCGCCAGCACCCCTACGCAGACGAGACCGAACAGGCCGTTGATCCAGGCGTTGAGGCGAAATGGCTGAGCGCGACCCTCCCTGAGGGCATTGACCGCGCTGTTGGCGAGCAGGATGGCCAGCGGGGCGAAGCAGGGCAGGATATAGGTGAGCAGCTTGCCCTTGGCGATGCTGAAGAAGATAAAGGGCAGTACCAGCCAGGCCAGCAGATAGAGAGTCTGCGGGCCGACCTTGCGCTCCTGCCACCCCTGCTTCAGTGCGCCCGGCAGCAGCCCCAGCCAGGGTAGGGTGCCGAGCAGTCCCATCGGCAGGTAGTACCAGAAGGGGGACTTGTGCTGGGCATCTTCCGAGGCGAAGCGCTGGATGTGCTCAATCCAGAAGAAGTAGTGCCAGTAGTCCGGCTCCCGCTGATGAATGGCGATGGCCCAGGGGGCGGCCAGCAGGGCGGCGCTCAGGATGGCCAGCGGTCCGAAGCGCACCAGTTCGAGCAGGCGCCCCTGGGTCAGCATATATGGGACAAGTACGATTACCGGCACCGCCAGCGCGATAAACCCCTTGGTGAGAAAGCCCATGCCGCAGGCGAGACCGAACAGCAGATAGCCCGCCATCCTGCGACCGGGTGGCCCCTCCTGCCGGATGAGGTAGAAGCTCACCATGGCGGCGTTGAGCCAGAGGGTCACCATGGCGTCAAGCACGCTGTAGGTGCCGATGCCGTAGACGATCAGGGTCGAGAGATAGATGAGGCTGGCGAACCACGCCTTGCGCCGGCACTGCCAGAGCTGGAGGGTAAACCAGAAGACCAGCAACGCGCTCAGCCCGGTCGAGGCGGCCGAGGCGAATCGGACGGCAAAGTTGCTCTCGCCGAACATCAGCTGGCTGAGGCTGTTGAACCAGTAACCGGCGATAGGTTTCTCGAAGTAGCGCAGGCCGAGGAAGTGGGGCACCACCCAGTCACCCGTGGTGACCATCTCCCGGCTGATCTCGGCGTAACGGTTTTCGTCCGGGCTCCACAGCATCCGCTGGTTGAGCGGCAGCAGGTAAAAGAGCAGAAAGAAAAGGGGCAGGGCCCATCGGGTCATCTTCATGAGATCCTCGGTTGCAGTCTGGTGAGCTGGTTCATGGGGTTGCCTTGCAGCCGAGCCACCCTTCGCGTCCCGGCAGGGTGCCGCGCAGCAGGTGACCGGTCGGTAGTTGAGTCGGGTCGGACGGGAGCAGCTCGCCAAGGGGGACGAAACGGATGCCACGCGCTTTGGCCTCGCCGAGCAGGGCATCGAACTGATCCGCCATGACGATCCCCTCCACCTCGGCGTGGATGGTGTAGACATGGGGGCCCGGTTGCGGTGTCGCGGTCAGCTGCTCCAGCAGGAAGTGGTTGAAACCGTCGACCGTCACCTGATGCCCCACCACCTCGTCAAAGGTGGGCAGGTTGACCGGGATCTGCGGGGTGCCGGGCCGCCCATCCTCCAGAATGGGGCGGAACAGGCCGCAGCCGCGACAGTCACTGTTGTAGCGAAAGCCGAACTGCTCCTTGGCTTGGGTGGTGAGCGGATCGGCCCGCCAGCCGGCGGCGGCGGAGCAATCCACTTCGCGCCCCAGAATGTCGCTCAGGGCATCGACTCCGAGCCGGGTCTGGCGGATCAGCTCGGCCTCGCCCCAGCGACCGGTGTTGGCCTGCCAGCCGTGGTGATCCCAAGCGTGCAGCCCCACCTCGTGACGGGCGTTGTCGGTGTCGCGCATCAGGGAACCCAGCTCTCTGCCGATAGGCTTGCCGGGCCAGGCGGTGCCGGCCAGCAGGATATCGAGCCCATACAGAGATGCTGCGTTGGAACGCAGCATCTTGAGCAGGAAGCGGGGCTTGAGCAGGCGCCACAGGTGGCGCCCCATGTTGTCGGGACCGACCGAGAAGAAAAAACTCCCCTTCACCTGATGCCGGTCGAGCAGTTGCAGCAGGCGGGGAACCCCGTCACGGGTCCCCCTGAAGGTATCGACGTCGATCCGCAGACCCACCTCAGTCATGCTCGACTCCTGTGGTGACCGCCCCTTGCAGGAAGAAGTCCAGCGTCTTGCCGATGGTCTCTTCCATCTCGATGGTCGGTTCCCAGTCGATCAGCTTGCGGGCATTGCGGATGCTCGGACGACGGTGAGAGACATCCTGATAGCCGTCACCGTAGAAGGACTTGCTCTCTACCAGCTTGAAGCCGGCGAACGGCGGGAAGTGGTCGCGCAGCGGGTGGGCATCGAACTTGGCGAGCAGCACCTCCGCCATCTCGCGAATGCTCGCCTCGTTGTCCGGGTTGCCGATGTTGATGATCTGGCCGTTGCAGCGATCGCTCTTGTTCTCGACGATGCGGAACAGGGCTTCGATGCCATCCTCGATATCGGTGAAGCAGCGCTTCTGGGCGCCGCCATCCACCAGTTGGATCGGGGTACCGTCCACCAGATTGAGAATGAGTTGGGTGATGGCGCGGGAGCTGCCGATGCGGGCAGAGTCCAGACTGTCGAGGCGCGGCCCCATCCAGTTGAAGGGGCGGAACAGGGTGAAGTTCAGCCCCTCTTTCTTGCCGTAGGCCCAGATGACCCGATCCAGCAGCTGTTTGGAGACGGAGTAGATCCAGCGCTGCTTGTTGATGGGGCCGACGATGAGGCGGGATTCATCCTCGTCGAAGCTGTGATCGTCGCACATCCCGTATACCTCGGAGGTGGAGGGGAAGATGATGCGCTTGTGGTACTTGACGCAGTAGCGGACGATCTTGAGGTTCTCCTCGAAATCGAGCTCGAACACCCGCAGCGGGTTGCGGGTGTACTCGATGGGGGTGGCGATGGCCACCAGCGGCAGGATCACGTCGCACTTCTTGATGTGATACTCGATCCACTCGGTATGAATGCTGATGTCCCCCTCCACGAAGTGGAAGTTGGGGTGGCTGATGAAGCGATCCACGGCGCTGGAGCCGATGTCGAGGCCATACACTTCGTAGCCGCCATCCTTGAGCAGACGCTCGGTGAGGTGGTTGCCGATAAAGCCGTTGACGCCGAGGATCAGCACCCGGGTCAGGCGCGCCTTGCGCAGGGCATTGCTCGCCTTGGCGCCGATCTTCATTCCTTCGACCAGCCCCAGTTCGCGGGCCAGTTGGGCGCCGCGTACATAGAGCCCCCCTTCGGCCTGACCGGCCAGGATCTCCAGCACTCCTTCACCACAGGCCACGCGCAGCGGGTCGTGGGAGAGAATGGTGCCCGGTTGCTGGTTACTCTGGAGCGCCAGCGGCCGCGCCTTCCAGACCGTCAGCTTGCGATCGCCGGCAAAGCTGAAGGCCCCCGGATAGGGCTGGGTGACGGCGCGTACCAGATTGTTGAGCTCGCGGGCTGGGCGGTGCCAGTGCAGTTCGCCATCGGCCGGGGTGCGGCGGCCATAGTAGCTCGCCTTGCTCTCGTCCTGCGGGGTGAAGCGGCTCTCCCCGCGCTTGAGTTTGACCAGTTCACCTTCCAGCAGGGCATGGGCAGCTTGGCGTACCTTGCCATGCAGGGTCAGCGCCGTGTCGTCGTCGGCAATGGCCACCGCCTGCTGGGCGACGATATCGCCGGCATCGGGTTTGGCCGTCATCCGGTGCAGGGTGATGCCGGTCTCGGTCTCGCCGTTGACCAGACACCAGTTGATGGGGGCGCGGCCGCGATAGGCGGGCAGCAGGGAGCCGTGCAGGTTGAAGGCCCCGACGGTCGGGATATCGAGGATCTCCTGCTTGAGCATGTTGCGGTAGTAGAAGGAGAAGATGGCCTCGGGTGCCAGCTCGCGAATGCGCTCAATCCAGAGCGGATGGTTTACGTCTTCGGGGGAGAAGACCGGCAGGTCGTGCTCGG
Source organism: Aeromonas sp. S12(2024) (assembly GCF_041402305.1). Taxonomy (NCBI): domain Bacteria; kingdom Pseudomonadati; phylum Pseudomonadota; class Gammaproteobacteria; order Aeromonadales; family Aeromonadaceae; genus Aeromonas; species Aeromonas sp. S12(2024). Next base: position 63,469 of record NZ_JBGLRB010000011.1, on the reverse strand, counting down.
CACAGAGCTGGGCGACCGAGTCGAAGAAGCGGTTCTCGCCCGGGTCGTCGGCGTGGGTAAAGACCGCCTGGATCTGATAGCCGGCCTGAAGCAGGGACTCGATACCGGTGCAGCCGATATCGTGATAGGCAAAGACGACAACTTTCATGATTGAGTTTCCTGTTGCGAAGCATCCGGGGTGGAGCGAACGATTTGGTGAATGAAGTAGCGGGGGCGAGCGCGCACATCGGTGTACATGCGGCCGATGTACTCACCCAGCAGCCCCATCCCGATCAGCTGCACGCCGACAAAGGTGAAGAGAATGGCAAACAGGGTGAAGACGCCGTCTGCTGCCCAGTCGGCGCCCATCAGCAGGCGCAGCAGGATCAGCAGGATCGAGAAGGTGAAGCCGATCCCCGCCACCACGCTGCCAACGATGCTGAGCAGGCGCAGCGGGGCCGTGGTCATGCAGGTGACCAGGTCGTACATCAGGTTGATGAGGTGCATCAGGCCATATTTGGATTCGCCGTGGGCGCGCTCGGCGTGGCCCACCTCCAGCTCGGTGGTGCGGCGGGCAAAGCTGTTGGCCAGAATGGGGATGAAGGTGCTGCGCTCCTGACAACAGAGCATGGCGTCGATGATGTGGCGACGATAGGCGCGCAGCATGCAGCCGTAGTCGCTCATCTGGACGCCGGTCGCCCGCTGTACCGACTTGTTGATAAAGCGCGAGGCCGTCTTGCGAAACCATGAGTCCTGCCGGTTGCGGCGGATGGTGCCGACCACGTCATACCCTTCCTTGGCGGTGGCGACCAGCCGCGGGATCTCTTCCGGCGGGTTCTGCAGGTCGGCATCCAGGGTGATCACCAGATCCCCTTTGGCGGTCTCGAAACCGGCCATGATGGCGGCATGCTGGCCATAGTTGCGGTTGAGCAGCACCGCGACCAGCTTGCTCCCTTGGCGGGCCGCTGCCTCGCTGATGATGGCGGCGGAGTGGTCGCGGCTGCCATCATCGATCAGGATCACCTCGTAATCCTGACTCAGCTGCTCGCAGGATTCGGTGACGCGCCGCAGCAGCTCGGGCAGGCTCTCCTCCTCGTTGTAGACGGGGATGATGACGGATACCCGCTTGATATCGTTATGGTTCACGTGTTGTTACTCCAGTATGTCGGTCAGGGCTGCCACGACCCGATCCACGTCGGAGAGCGTCATGTCGGGGAAGAGGGGCAGGGTGCAGAGCCGTGACGAGTTCCACTCGGTATTGGGCAGCGAGAGCGTCGGGTAGCGCTCCCGGTAGTACTTCTGGGTATGGGCCGCCTTGAAGTGCAGGCCGGTGCCGATGCCACGCTCCTGCAGCGCCTGCATCAGTTGATCGCGATCGAGGCCGCAGCGGGCCGGATCGACCCGCACCATGAAGAGGTGCCAGGCGTGCAGATGGGCATAATCGGGGATGGCGAGCGGTTCGAACGGCAATCCCTCCAGCAGCTCCCGATAGCGGGCAACCAGGATGGCACGCCGGGCGTTGAGCTCGGGCAGGCGGGCCAGCTGAACCAGCGCGATGGCGGCGTTGATGTCGGCCAGGTTGTATTTGAAGCCCGGCATGATCACCTCTGCCTGCGGCTTGCGGCCCAGCGTCATCCGGTCGAAGGCATCGACCCCCAGACCGTGAAATTTCAGCATCCGCACCTTGTCGGCCAGCGCCTTGTCATCGGTCACCAGCATGCCCCCTTCGGCACAGGTGAGATTCTTGATGGCGTGGAAGGAGAAGATGGCGGTGCCGGTCTCGCCGATCCAGCGGGCGCGATAGCGGGTGCCGACTGCATGGGCGGCATCTTCGATGACCGGAATATCGTGCTGGCGACCCAGGGCGAGGATGGGGTCGAGGTCGACCGGCGCCCCGGCGTAGTGAACCGGGATGATGGCCCGGGTGTTGGGGGTGATGAGCGGCGCTATCTGCCCGGCGCTGACCATCAGGGTATCCCTGTCCACATCGACAAAGACGGGGGTGGCCCCCAGCAGGGTGATGATGTTGATGGTGGAGACCCAGGTCTGGGAGGGGGTGATCACCTCGTCACCCGGGCCAATCCCCAGCGCCATCAGGGTGACATGCATACCGGCCGTTGCGGAGCAGAGCGCCACCGCATGCTGGCAGCCAAAGGTCTCGCAGAAACTCTGCTCCAGCTCATGATTTTTCGGGCCCGTGGTGATCCATCCCGATTGCAGAACCTCGCTGACGGCGTTGATCTCGGCCTCGCTCATGGCGGGTTTCGAGAATGGCAGAAAGTTTTTCATACGACTCCATTCTTAATGTCGCAAGAGATCAAATGGCGATGAAAACCGGTATTGTCGATTTTCACTGGAAATATGCACGGCACAGATATCTATATCGCTCGATATATTTTCGAAAGTAGCTGAATAGCGAGTTTTTATTCAAGCGCACAGCAACACTTGGTAACAATTGCTGGAGTTTTTATGGATAACCAAATCTGGAAATATCTCGTAACAAAATATTGCTTGGTTTTATTTTGAATTGGTGTTTAGCCACTTATTTTAGTGTTGTTACTCGAGTTATTGGCCATTGCTGAATAGTTGCAATGTCATTCAGTATTGAAATTGCTTGTTACAAATTGCCCGTAGTGCAATTGGGGAAAGGATGTAAAGTTTCCGGCATCACGCATTATGGAATAGTCGTTATGAATATCACCGTTTTTGGCAGTGGCTATGTTGGCCTGGTACAAGCAATTGTATTGGCTGACGTTGGCCATCAGGTTGTTTGTATTGATCTCGATGCAGAAAAAATAAGTCGGTTGTCCCGTGGCGAATTACCTATTTATGAACCCGGGCTGGATTCATTGCTGCATCAGACGCTACAAAATGGCTCGCTGAAATTCACCACGGATATATCCATGGCGGTTACCCACGGTGACGTGCAATTCATCGCCGTCGGTACGCCCCCTGATGAGGATGGTTCGGCCGATCTGAGCGCCGTCAGGGCGGTGGCGAGGTCGATTGCCCAACATCGTGTCGACGAGGTTATCATCGTCAACAAATCCACCGTGCCGGTCGGTACGGCAGACAAGGTATTCCACTGGGTCAGGGAGCAGCAGGCAGAGCTCGGCAAGCAGTTCGAGTTCGATGTGGTCTCCAATCCCGAGTTTCTCAAAGAGGGGGCGGCTGTGCGTGATTGCCAGCGCCCGGATCGCATCGTCATCGGCACCGGCAAGGAGCGTTCCAGAGCCGTGATGCGCGAGTTGTACGAACCCTTCAACCGCAATCACGACCGTATTCTCTTAATGGACGTGCGCAGTGCCGAGCTGACCAAGTACGCCGCCAACTGCATGCTGGCTACCAAGATCAGCTTCATCAACGAGATTGCCGGGCTGGCCGAGCGGGTTGGTGCCGATATCGAGCTGGTGCGGCAGGGGATCGGTGCCGATCAGCGCATCGGCTACCAGTTTATCTATCCCGGTTGCGGCTATGGCGGCTCCTGTTTTCCCAAGGATGTGAGGGCGTTTCTGGCGACAGCCGCCGCCCTCGACTACGACACGCCGCTCATCCGCGCGGTGGAGCGGGTCAACGAGCGGCAGAAGTTCAAGCTCTTCGATACGCTGTCCACTCACTTTCAAGAGCGGGGCGAGTCGCTGGCGGGCAAGACCATCGCCATCTGGGGGCTCGCCTTCAAACCCAATACCGATGACATGCGCGAAGCGCCGAGTCGGGTGCTGATGGAGGCGCTGTGGCAGGAGGGGGCGCGGGTGCAGGCCTTTGACCCGGTGGCGATGAAGGAGGCGCAGCGCATTTATGGCTGCCAGCCCGAGCTGTCGTTGATGGGCACCAAGGAGGCTGCGCTGGCGGGGGCCGATGCACTGGTCATCTGCACCGAGTGGAACGAGTTCAAGGCACCTGACTTTGCCCAGCTCAAGAAGATGCTGGCCATGCCGCTCATCATCGACGGTCGCAATCTCTATGACCCGCACAAGATGAAAAGCCAGGGCTTCTCCTACTACGCCATCGGACGCGGGGAGACCATTGCAGAAGGAATGAGCCATGCCACGCCCTGAAATCTCGGGGCGCAAGCTCTGCTGGATGTTGCTGCTGGTGACTCTGGTGCTGCTGTTTGGTCAGTTTGATCATCAGCTCTGGACGCCAGATGAACCCCGCGAAGCAGCCATTTCGCTCGAAATGTACCGCAGTGGTGACTGGGTGGTGCCGACCCTGGGCGGGCGCAGCTTTATCGAGAAGCCGCCGCTCTTCTACATGGCCGCTCTGCCGTTTCTTGATGGGTTTGCATCCTGGCTGGGGATAACCAACACCCTGCGTTTGGCGGGCGTGGTCTGGGCGGCAGGCATGCTGCTCTTCACCGGCCTGTTGGCCTATCGCCTGCTTGGTAACAGGTCGGCGGCACTCTGGTCGGTCATCGCGCTGGGCACCATGGAGGGATTTATTATCAATACGCACTGGATCAGGACGGACAGTGCGCTCGCCTTCTTTGTCGTATTTACCCTCTGGGCATTCGCCGAATATTATCTGGCGCATCGCAACTTGATGGCGATTATTGCCGGACTGGGTCTGGCTGGCTGTTTTATGGCAAAAGGACCGATCGGGCCGTTGACGGTGTTTTTCGGCTGGTTGCCCCTCTTTCTCTTTGCTGCCCGCAAAGCAGTAAACGAGCAAAGTGTTCCCGTTTTTATATTTCAACACTTGCTGGTGTTGTTGTTTTTTATATTGCCAATCGCAGCCTGGGTTCGTGAGCTAATTAATCATGCTGATGGCGATGCCTTGTGGCATGAGTGGTTCTGGCAGAATCAGGTTGGCCGTCTTACCGGCACTTCGACCGAACTGGGTCATATCAAGAAAGGTGCCTATCTCTATTATTTGTGGGGCATAGTGGAATATACCATCCCATGGTTGCCATTCATTTTTTATTGGGGATGGCAAACGGTGAAACAGCGGGAGTGGAGCCGTGAGCGGCTACTTTTGCTGTGCTGGGCACTTGGAACTCTTTTATTGTTAACTCTCTCTTCGACCAAACGTACCCTCTATCTTTTCCCGCTATTGCCGGTATTTGCCATCATGCTGGGTCAGGTCAGTCTGAGCTGGCCACTGTGGACTGCCCGTTATGGTCGGGGGTGGCTCTACTTCATGCTGCTGTTTTGCGTCGCCATCATTGCGCTCCCTCTGCTGGGTCTGCCGCTGCCATTTGCCAGCCAGATTCCGGCAGAAGTGCAGCTAGCCGCCAGCAAGCTGGGGTGGCGGTACATTCCCGCCATCATCCTGTTCGTGATGGCGCTGGAACTATTGTTGCGGCGCAAGGAGGTACATGGCGCCATTCATGTCACCAGCTCGGTGGCCATCATGTTTCTGCTCACTTTTGCGCTGGTCTACCCGCTGATCGATGCCGCCAAGGGGGTTTCGGGCAAGATGACCCATCTGCTGGAGGGGATACCGCTCGAGACGCGGGATCGCATTGCCGGCTGGAGGCTGGGTGAAACCGAGCTAGGTCTGCTCTCTGTCTATGAAGAGATGCAGGTAGTGAATCTGGACGGGAAGGGGGTGAGGGATGTGCTTGCCTGTCATGATGCCAGATTCGATGCGGTGCTGGTCAACGGTACGGCGCAGGAGATGGCAAATCTGCTGGAGGGGGTCCCCTATCAGCAACTTGCGCAGACCTCGCTTCGTTCGGACAAGGGGCAGCTGTTGACGCTGGTTGCCGCAGAGCAGTGCCATTGATCTGTCTATTTCCACTTCAGGATCGTCGGATAACGCAATATGTTCGTTTGGTCATCGCACTGTGGTAGCGGCGGTTGCCATGCACTGGGATGCCCGCAGGGTGGGGTTGCACTACCGCTATTGATGGTGGGCTTTCCCCGGCCGGGCTGATTGCAGATATAAAAAAACCGATGCCAAGGCATCGGTTTTTTGTTACCGGCTTATCCGCGCTCAGCTGCGGGCGAGGCGGTTTTCCGGGTAGTTCTTGGCCAGCACTTCGCGGGCATGCTTGGCCAGCTCCGGCATCTTCAGGGTGTCGTAAGACTCGACCATGATCTCCAGCGCTTTTTCGGTTTCGGCTGTGTCGGGGTAGGTTTCGACAATCAGCTTGGCCCGGTTGGCAGCCGCGACCAGCGCATCACGCTTCACGTAGTACTCGGCGACGCTCAGGTCATATTTGGCCAGACGGTTCTTCAGACCAATCATGCGGGCACGGGCATCGGCGGCATAGACGCTGTTGGGGTAGTTCTGCAACAGGGTCTTGAAGTCCTGGAATGCCTGGCGGGCATAGGCCGGGTCTTTGTCATCGCGGGAGATGCCAAAGAGGCTCTGGAAGAAGTTGTAATCCGCCGCCATGTTGGTCAGGCCGCGCATATAGAAGACGTAATCGATGTTCTTGTGCGCCGGATTGAGGCGGATAAAACGGTCGATATTGGCGATCGCCTGAGCGGTATCATCCTGCTTGTAGTAGGCATAGATGAGGTCAAGCTGCACCTGGTTGGAGTAGGCGCCGAACGGGTAGCGAGAGTCCAAAGCCTCAAGCAATTCAGTGGCTTGCACGTAATTGCCAACGTCCAGTTTGAGGCGTGCTTTCTGGTACAGGGTCTCCGGCGGTTCGTCGGGTACCTTGGGTTTGGTGCTGGAACAGCCTGTGATCAAGGTAGCGACCAAGGCGAGCGACATCAGCAGGTGAGACTTCTTTCCCATCAACAACATCCGGTCCATTTCCACGAAATTGGCAAAGTATCCGTTATGCTTGGCTAAAAGAAAAGCTAGAATACCCGGATTATTTCGAATTGATACCCCCCGCTCAAGAGACCATACATGAGCCAGCATATTGAACTGACAGGCGAATTCCAGGATCACCAATTCGGGCAGCGACTCGACCAGGCCCTGGCCGAATTGTTTCCCGACTACTCCCGAACCCGCATCAAGGAGTGGATTTTACAGGACAAAGTGACCCTGGATGGTCAGGTTGCCAACACCCCACGCGAGAAGGTGATTGCTGGGCAACAGGTGCATGTGGATGTAGAGCTGGAAGATGACACCCGCTTCGATGCGCAGGATATCGAGCTCAACATCGTTTACGAAGATGAACACATTCTGGTGATCGACAAGCCGGCCGGTCTGGTGGTTCACCCGGGCGCCGGTACGCCGGATGGCACCATTCTCAACGCCCTGCTGCACCGCTACCCCGGTATTGCCGAGGTGCCCCGTGCCGGTATCGTGCACCGTCTGGATAAAGACACCACTGGTCTGATGGTGGTTGCCAAGACCGTTCCGGCCCAGACCCATCTGGTAGAGGCGCTGCAGGCGCGCCAGATCACCCGTGAGTACGAAGCGATCGCCATCGGTCACATGACTGCTGGCGGCACCGTTGATGCGCCCATCGGCCGTCACCCGACCCAGCGTACCCACATGGCCGTCGTACCCAATGGCCGTCCCTCCGTGACCCACTACCGGGTGCACGAGAAGTTCCGTGGCCACACCCGTCTGCGTCTGCGTCTGGAGACCGGCCGTACCCACCAGATCCGTGTCCACATGGCCCACATCAAGCACCCGCTGGTGGGCGATCCCGCTTACGGTGGCCGTCTGCGCCCGCTGCGCAACGCGACCCCCGAGCTGACTCAGGCACTGCGTAACTTCAACCGTCAGGCGCTGCATGCCACCATGCTGCAACTGGCTCACCCCATCACGGGGGAAGTGATGCAGTGGCACTCAGCTACACCGCAAGACATGGTGGAGCTGATGGAAGTGCTGCGAGCGGATACTCTCGCCAATCCGGATGATTTAGTCTGGAACTGATGCGATAGGGCCTGCTGCGTCGGTTTCTGGCGTCATCCGGCCCGAACAGATGCCAAACGGGGTTCCCTTGCAGGAGCCCCGTTTTTATATCGGTGAATTGAAGGAGTCACAGATGAAATGGATCGAACCCGACTGGCCAGCCCCGGCGTGTGTCAGGGCGTTGTCGACCACCCGGGATGGCGGCGTCAGTGAAGGGGTCTTTGCCGGTCTCAATCTGGGCGCCCACGTGGGTGACGAACCGGCGCGAGTCGAGGCCAATCGCGCCCGCTTGCAGCAGGCGGCCGCCATCCCGGGACCCCTTAACTGGCTCAATCAGGTGCACGGCACCGTGGTTCATCCGGTCAGCAGCCATTATCAGCAAGCACCGGATGCCGATGCCGCCTGCGCCCATGAGGCGGAGCTGGCCTGCATCGTGATGACGGCTGACTGTCTGCCGGTGCTGTTCTGCGAGCGGGCCGGTACCGTGGTGGCCGCCGCCCATGCTGGCTGGCGTGGACTGAAAGAGGGCGTGCTGGAGGCGAGTATCGCCGCTATGGGCTGCGAGCCGGGCGAGATCCTGGCCTGGCTGGGCCCGGCCATCGGCCCTACCGCATTTGAAGTGGGTGGCGAGGTGCGCGAGGCCTTTATGGCTGAGCAGGCTGAAGCAGAAGCGGCGTTCGTCCCTTCGTCCAACGACGGCAAATGGCTGGCAGATATCTACCAGCTGGCGCGGTTGCGCCTCGCCCGTGCCGGCGTTACCGCCGTCTATGGCGGCGAATACTGCACCTTCAGCGATAGCGAGCAGTTTTACTCCTATCGTCGCGACGGCCAGACCGGCCGCATGGCCTCCCTCATCTGGTTGGCCCGCTAAGCAATCACCCGCCAAGTAATAGCCCGTCTCTCTCAAGAGCAGATTCGTATGGGAGAGGCGGGGATCCTGCACTCTCCCCGCTTTGCAGAAAAAATAACCAGCTCATGCCCTTGAAATAGCCCGTACGGGCCTCATCTTTCATCTCAGAAAGTTATGTTGTTTGCCGCGCAAGCGGCGTCTGCCTGTTTGAAGGGGGAGTGCAATGCGCCTCGATCGCCTTACCAGCAAATTCCAGATTGCTATTTCCGATGCCCAGTCTTTGGCACTGGGTCGTGACCACCAATTCATCGAACCCGTTCATCTGATGACCGCACTGGTCAATCAGGATGGCGGCTCTATCCGTCCGTTGCTCACTCTGACCGGGATGGATATCAATGCCCTGCGCTCCCGCCTCGGCGAGGAGCTGGATCGCCTGCCGCGCGTCAGCGGTGTGGAAGGGGATGTACAGCTCTCCAACGGCCTCGGCCGCCTGCTCAACGTCTGCGACAAGCTGGCCCAGCAGCGCAAGGATCAGTTCATCTCCTCCGAACTGTTTGTGCTGGCGGCCCTCGACGAGAAGGGCACGCTGGGCGAGCTGCTGCGCGCTCAGGGGCTGACCAAAGAGAAACTCGAAGCGGCCATCGACAAGGTGCGTGGCGGCAAGAAGGTTGAGGATGCCAACGCCGAGGAGAACCGTCAGGCGCTGGAGAAGTACACCATCGATCTGACCGAGCGGGCCGAAATCGGCAAACTTGACCCGGTGATCGGCCGCGATGACGAGATCCGCCGTACCATTCAGGTGCTGCAACGCCGCACCAAGAACAACCCCGTGTTGATCGGTGCTCCCGGTGTCGGCAAGACCGCCATCGTCGAGGGGCTGGCTCAGCGCATTATCAACGGCGAAGTGCCGGAAGGGCTCAAAAACAAGCGGGTGCTGTCGCTGGACATGGGGGCGCTGGTGGCCGGGGCCAAGTATCGCGGCGAGTTTGAAGAGCGGCTCAAGGCCGTACTGACCGATCTCGCCAAGGAGGAGGGCAACGTCATCCTCTTTATCGACGAGCTGCACACCATGGTCGGCGCCGGCAAGGGCGAGGGGGCCATGGATGCGGGCAACATGCTCAAACCTGCGCTGGCCCGTGGCGACCTGCACTGCGTCGGCGCCACCACCCTGGATGAGTACCGTCAGTACATCGAGAAAGATGCAGCGCTTGAGCGTCGCTTCCAGAAGGTGCTGGTGGAAGAGCCGAGCGTGGAGGATACCATCGCCATCCTGCGTGGCCTGAAAGAGCGTTATGAGCTGCACCACCATGTGCAGATCACCGACCCTGCCATCGTGGCGGCGGCCCAGCTGTCGCACCGCTACATTGCGGATCGCCAGCTGCCGGACAAGGCCATCGACCTTATCGACGAGGCTGCAGCCAGCATCCGGTTGCAGATCGACTCCAAGCCCGAGGCGCTCGATCGTCTCGAGCGGCGCATCATCCAGCTCAAGCTGGAGCAGCAGGCGCTGATGAAGGAGGACGATGACGCCAGCCGCAAGCGTCTGGAGCTGATCAATCAGGAGATTGGCGAGAAGGATCGGGAATACAACGAGCTGGACGAGGTATGGAAGGCCGAGAAAGCCGCCCTCGCCGGCACCCAGCATATCAAGGCTGCGCTGGAGCAGGCCCGTCAGGATCTCGATGTGGCGCGCCGGGCAGGCGACCTAGGCCGGATGTCAGAGCTGCAGTACGGCCGCATTCCAGAGCTGGAGAAACAGCTGGATCTCGCCACTCAAGCCGAGATGCAGGAGACCAGTTTGCTGCGCAACCGGGTCACTGACGTGGAGATTGCAGACGTCCTGGCCCGCTGGACCGGGATTCCGGTCGCCCGCATGCTGGAAGGGGAACGCGACAAGCTGCTGCGGATGGAAGATCAGCTGCACAGCCGGGTGATTGGTCAGGAGGAGGCGGTCGATGCGGTCTCCAACGCCATTCGTCGCTCCCGTGCCGGTCTCTCCGATCCGAATCGCCCCATCGGCTCCTTCCTGTTCCTGGGGCCCACCGGGGTGGGCAAGACCGAGCTGTGCAAGGCGCTGGCCGAGTTCCTGTTCGATACCCAGGATGCCATGGTGCGGATCGATATGTCCGAATTCATGGAGAAACACAGTGTGGCCCGTCTGGTGGGGGCGCCTCCCGGATACGTGGGTTATGAAGAGGGCGGGTATCTGACCGAGGCGGTACGCCGTCGTCCCTACTCGGTGATCCTGCTGGACGAGGTGGAGAAGGCGCATCCGGATGTGTTCAACATCCTGTTGCAGGTGCTTGATGATGGCCGCCTGACCGATGGTCAGGGTCGCACCGTCGATTTTCGCAACTCGGTGGTGATCATGACCTCCAACCTCGGGTCGGATCTGATTCAGGAGCACCACTCCGAGAAAGACTACGACGAGATGAAGGCCATGCTGATGGATGTGCTGACCCGCAGTTTCCGGCCGGAGTTTATCAACCGGATCGACGAGACCGTGGTGTTCCATCCCCTCGGCGAGGATCACATCAAGTCCATCGCCCGCATCCAGCTCAAGAGCCTGATGGGCCGTCTCGAGGCTCAGGGTTACGAGGTGGAGGTGAGCGAAGCGCTGCTCGAGAAGCTGGTTCACGCCGGGTTCGACCCCGTCTACGGGGCGCGGCCCCTCAAGCGGGCGATCCAGCAGAAGGTGGAGAACCCGCTGGCGCAGGCCCTGCTCTCCGGTCGCATCGTGCCGGGCAAAAAGCTGCTGCTGGGGGCCGACAGCAACGGTCTGACCATGACCCAGTAACCGATCTCGTGTCGATGTTTGCAACGCCAGCCTTCGGGCTGGTGTTGTCATATCTGGTGGCAGGGATTCGGGCGCAAAAAAAACGGCAATCCGAAGATTGCCGGGAGGAATGTAGTGAAGCGACCTGACGTGGGTTGAGCGGGTCGCAGGGGCAAGCCCCGGTTTCGCCGTGGGCCATCAGGGATGACCACGCGACTTACAGCATGTCCGGACTGCGCTCGTTCAGTCCGCACCGCCACACACCTTCAGGGCTGACCCGCGTGCCATTGCGCACAGGCCAGACCGATGAAATCAACGTGTTTACAGCATGCCAGGGATAGCGGCCTTCATTTCAGAGGGCCACACACCGACCTGCACCTGACCGATATGCTCTTTTTGCAGCAGCAGCATGGCCAGACGGGATTGGCCGATGCCACCGCCGATGGTCTGCGGCATCCGTGCGGCCAGCAGGTCCTGATGCCAGTCGTACTGCAGGCGATCCTCGTCGCCTGTGATGGCCAGCTGGCGGCGCAGCGCCTCGGCATCGACCCGGATCCCCATGGAGGAGATCTCGAAGCTGTCTTGCAGTACCGGGTTCCACACCAGAATGTCACCGTTCAGACCCGCCAGACCCAGCTCGCTGTGGCTGCTCCAGTCGTCGTAGTCCGGGGCGCGGACATCGTGACGCTCACCGTGGGAGAGGGCGCCGCCGATGCCGATCAGGAACACGGCCCCCAGCTCTTTGGCGATGGCGCGCTCGCGCCCCTTGGCATCGAGGTCCGGGTAACGGGCCAGCAGCTCTTCGCTGTGCAGGAACTGGATCTCCGCCGGCAGGAAGGGGGTCAGCTCATGTTCGGCGCAGACTGCGCGCTCGGTGGCCTTGATGGCGGCCCAGATGCCGTGCACGGTTTCCTGCAGATAGGCTAGATCGCGGCGCTCGCTCGGCATCACCTTCTCCCAGTCCCACTGATCCACGTAGACCGAGTGGATGGGGGTGAGCTTGTCTTCATCCGGACGCAGCGCCTTCATGTGGGTGTAGATCCCTTCACCCGGGCCGAAGCCGAAGCGCCCCAGGGTCTGGCGCTTCCATTTGGCCAGTGAATGAACCACTTCGTAGCTGTGCTCCGGCAGGGTTTTTACTTTGACCTGCACTGCATTCTCGTGGCCAGAGAGGTTGTCTTGAGTGCCATCACCGACTCGGCTCAGAATGGGGGCTTGCACCTCCATCAGACCCAGTTGTTGGGCGAGTTGGCGGGAGAACATCTCTTTGACGAAGCTGATCTGCTGTTGGCTGCGAATGTAGTGCTGTTTCATGCTGAATTCCTGTTTCAAACCCCGTTGGATGTGGTGATTCTTCAACGGAATGCCAACTAAATTCAATATTCGATAATAGAAATAGGCTTTGTGTATTTTTTTCTTCAAAATGAGCTGTTTTTTAATGAGATATCGTCAACGGGAGTGCAAAAAAATGCCGGAAAATTACCGGATCGATAATCTCGATCAGGCCATCCTCACCGCTCTGATGGAGAATGCGCGGATCCCGTACGCCGAACTTGCGAAACAACTGGCGGTCAGCCCGGGCACCATCCATGTGCGGGTGGAGAAGATGAAACAGGCGGGGATCATCGAGGGGACACGGGTGCAGGTTAACCCCAAGAAGCTGGGTTACGACGTCTGCTGCTTTATCGGGATCAATCTGAAGAGCGCTAAGGATTACCCATCGGCACTGGCCAAGCTGCAGGCGCTGGATGAAGTGGTGGAGGCCTACTACACCACGGGCCACTACAGCATCTTCATGAAGGTGATGACCCGCTCCATCGACGAGCTGCAGATTGTGCTGATCAACAAGATCCAGACCATCGACGAGATCCAGTCCACTGAAACCCTGATCTCGCTGCAGAATCCGATCCTGCGGGACGTGAAGCCTTGAGGTGGGTTGTATAAGGGGTAGGGTGTAGAGATCCATCTCCCGTGCGAAACCCTGACCCCCTTGATCAGGGTTCGATATAGGGGATGGCGTACTTGTCGTAGAGGGCCTTGAGGCTGCCGTTGCGCTTCATGCGCAGCAGTTCGGCATCGTAGGCCGCCATCAGGGCGGGGGTCTGTGCATCCGCTCGTGCGCGGGCCCAGGTGTTGAAGTAGGGACTGCTCTTGAGCGGTTTGGGCAGGTAATCGATCTTTCCCGTCAGCCCCTCTTCCTTGATCTGGGTGAAGGCGGTGACCAGCGGCATCGGCACGGTATCGATCCGTCCGGCCAGCAGTTTGCGCAGTTGCAGCTGGTTCATGGTGATCTCCTGAAACTGATAGGCCGGGTCGGTCATGGCCGCTGCCAGTTCAGGGGTGTAGGAGAAATCCTTGGTCACGCCGATGCGCCAGGGTTTGAGATCGGCCAGCGTCTCGTAACGGATCTTCATCAGGTCCGCCTTGCGCACGAAGAAGTGCCAGCTGTGGCGAAGATGGGCCTGTTGGGGATAGATGAGATAACTCTCCCGCTCTGCCTTGTAGGAGTGGGTCATCACCAGATCGCAGGCGCCGGTTTCGGCATTGCGGGTGAGGCGGGCGCCGGAGTCGGCCAGCTCGATCCGAAAGGGCGTCTCCAGCTTGTCGAAGATGGCGGTGACGATATCGATATCGAGTCCGCGGGGTTTCTGATCGGCATCGAGAAACTTGAGCGGGGGCTCCATGGTGCCGCAGATCACCAGCTCTTTGGCGGGCAATCCGAGTGGAAACAGCAACCAAAACAGGGGGATCACACGCAAACTACGTCTCCTGAGCCCGTTTGAAGATATTCCAAGACCTGATTCCAGTATATTGGATGGCACCTGATCCGTTAGAAGCGACTGTTTATGGCAAATCCTGAAATCGAGAGCCCGCTGGACGGGATCGACAAGTTGACCGTCTCGCTCTACCGCCTTGGCTTGAGTGCAGTTGCCCTGTTGCTGCTCTGTCGCGGTGCGGCGCTGCTGAGCGGGATGGCATTGCTTCCGTCGGCACAATGGTTGATGTCGCTGGCAGTGGCAAGCGCAATCTGCGGCTTCTCGCTGCATATCTACGACAAGCGGATTCGCCTGATTCTGCAGGGATTTGGGTGGGGCGCATTGGCCCTGGCAGCGGTGGGGGCGCCGGATGCGCTGGTGCTGGGGGCGGCGTTGGCGACCCTCTCCGGGTTGGCGTTCAAGGAGCAGTTTTGCTTCGCCATTCCCGGCATCAAGCTGGTGCCCGTGCTGCTACCGGCGTTATGGCTGCTGGAGTGGTTGCGGGTGGAGTGGGCCGCCGCACTGGTGGCGCTGGTCTGCGGCGCCCTGTTGACCTTGCTGGCGCTGGCCAAGTGGCGGATGCCCCTGCACTTTGATATCGGTGACAAGGGGCGTTACCAGATCTAGGTCTGCTGGCACACCTTCATCTGCTGGTTGAGGGCTTGCATCACCTGACGGCGGCTGATGATGCCGATCACCTTGCCCTGTTGCAGCACCGGGTAGATCTTGGGCTTGGCATCGGCCATCTGGCGAGCCAGATCCAGAATGCTCTCATCCGGCCCGACCGAGAGGGGCGAGCGGTTCATCAGATCCTCCACCCGGGTGCGGGTATCGCAGTGGTAGCTGCCGGTGAGCAGGCTGGGGATGCAATCTTGTTCGGAAAGAAAGCCGATCAGCCGTTTCTGTTCATCCAGTACCGGCAAGCCGCCAAGACCCGATTGATGCAGGCGATCCAGCGCTTCTGCCAGGCCGAGTCCGGCAGTGAGGGAGTGGGTCAGGCGACCCATGTGGTGGTGTACTTTCAGCATGGTGGTGACTCCGCAAGAGGGGGATGCCGCCACTATGACGCGGGTGGGTGGCCCGCAACCAATGGCTTGTGCCGCAGGGATTGATAGGCACAAGCCATCGGCGGTGATCCGCTGGCAGGCGGGCTTCGTTCATGCAAGACCATGAAAGGGAAAGGAGATCGTATGCGTGCATTGGTTACGGGCTGTGGCCGTCGACTCGGATTTTATCTCTGTGAACAGCTGGTGTCGGCGGGTTGGCTGGTGACGGGCAGTTATCGCAGCGAGCGGCCGGAGCTGGCCACGCTGGCTGCATTGGGGGTCGAACTGGTGCAGGCTGATTTTGGCCGGGAAGAGGACGTTGGCAAGCTTATCGCTCTGCTGGCAGCCCATCAGGATCTGGCGCTGGTGATCCACAACGCTTCGGCCTTCGAGCCGCAGGCAACTGATCCGGCGGCGCAACTGGCCCAGTTCGAACAGTTCTACCGGGTGCACATGGCGGCCCCCTTCCAGCTAAACCGGGCGCTGGCCCCCCAGCTGGCCAGCAATCCCAACGCCAGCATCATTCATATCACTGATATCTATATCCATGCCCCGGCCCCCCGTTTTGCCAGCTATGTGGCCACCAAGGCGGGAGCCCATTCGCTGGCCATGAGCTTTGCCCGGGAGCTGGCGCCTGCGGTGCGAGTCAACACCATAGAGCCGGGCCCCATTCTGTTTCTCGACGAGCATGACGAGGCGTGGCGCCAGCAGGTGTTGGCGAAAACGCCGCTGGCGCGGGAGGGAGGGCTGGAGCCCATCTGGCAGGCGGTGCAGTTACTGATGGGGAACAGTTATATGACCGGGGCCAGCATCAAGGTAGATGGCGGGCGCGCGCTGGCCACTCTCTGAAGATTTGCCAAGCACCAGCGGCTCCAGCCCGACCTGCCGGGTCAGCAAGCCCTTGCCGGGTTTGAGCTTGCCCGACGGGGCGGGGAGCGTCACTTGCAGCGCCACCTTGGGCTCATGCACCTCGCCATGGCCGTAGAGCTCGGCCAGCAGCTCCGCCAGATAGGAATCGACCTCTGCCGAGGCAAAGTCACCTCTCCTGTTGCTGGCCAGAATATCGATGTCGAGCGGCCGGTCGTGCACCTTGCAGAGCGGATCGCTGCGATCCCGGCCGTGAGCTACTTCAAGGGCGATAAAGTACTGCTTGAGGCTGGTGGCATCGAGCGGGCTCTCCACCACCAGCAGGCAGTTGAGAAAGTCGTGGCTGGAGTGCATTCCCACCGGCTTGGTGCGGATCACCGAACTCAGCCGCAGGGGGCCGACGTTCGCAAACAGCTCGGCCAGCGCGCGGCTGACATGAATATGCGGGTCAATATTGGAACCAATGCTACACAGATAGAACATGCTCACCTTCCCGGGGTTGGGCTCATCTGAAATGTATACGCAGCTCACGGTTATCGGATTAACTATGGCTTAACATTGTCTTATCTATTGTGATCCGGCACTGATTGGCAGAAAGGAGGTTTGCATGAGTGTGGAGCTGAAATGGGCGCTGTTGACCGCCTCGGGCGCGCTGGCGATGATCATGATTATCTGTCTGGCCTCTGTCGCGTTGGCGTGAATCACCACAATCCAGATAATACAAACCGGCCTGTTGGCCGGTTTTGTTTTTTGGGGCGGTGCGGCTATGCTGGCGCACCGGTGAGAATGCAAGAGAAGAGATGATGACCAAGGTTCGCCCACGCTCCCTGCTGCAGGTGGTATTGATGGGATTTGTGCTGGTATTGATGCCGCTGGGCGGCATGATCTGGCACAACAGCACCTCCCTTGCCCACCTCAGTCAGCTCACCAGCGACGAGATGGAGCGGGCGGTCAAGGATACCCGCCGCGCTACCCTGCTGACGGCGCAAGCCATCGATATCGAACGCACCTTGCGCCGCTTCGCGGTGCTGGGGGATCGTCGCAGTCTCACCAGCTACCAGCAGCAACTCGACGGGTATCGGGTGTTGCTGGCGGAACACCGCAACTCCATCACCGACGGCCAGCTTTACAGCGGGCTCGATCAGGGGCTGGCCTGGCTCGACAGCCTGCAGGATGCCGCGCTGGCCCGGGCGGCGGCAGCGGGGGACAAGCTCGAGCAGTTCAACGATGCCAACAAGCAGCTCGAAATAGTCACCCGCAGCCGGGTTGACGAACACATGGATCGGGTGCAGCTCACCATCGCCGGACTGACCAGCGAGCTCTGGTGGGTGAGCGGTGCGGTGGCGGCGCTCAGCCTGCTGATGGTCTTTATCTTCACCTACCTCATCATCCACCCGGTACGACAGATTGAGTCGCGCATCTTGAGTCTGGGTGCCGGGGTCGAACCCGATCCCAAGCCGGTTGACGGCCCTGCCGAGCTGGTATTGTTGGGGGAGCGGATCGTCTGGCTGCACGACAAACTCAAGGAGCTGGAGCTGCAGAAATACCAGTTCCTGCGCCATGTATCCCACGAGCTCAAGACCCCGCTGGCGGTGCTGCGGGAAGGGACGGATCTGCTCTGCGAGCAGCTGGTCGGGCCTTTGACGCCGGATCAGCTGGAGATCTGTCAGATGCTCGACGAGAACAGTCGGCGCCTGCAGACCCTGATCGAGCGGCTGCTCGACTTCAACCGGCTCAGTCAGCAGGAGGCCTTCGAACTGGAGCCCGTCCCCCTGCTGCCGATGTTGTCGGAACTTTCTGCCGAGTACCGGCTGGCATTGGAGTCCAAGCAGATCCGTGTACACTTGCCGACCGTGCCGGTTACCCTGTGGGCGGAGCCCTACCGGCTACGACTGATCCTCGATAACCTCTTCTCCAACGCCGTCAGTTACGGCGCCAGCGGAGGCAATATCTGGATCAGGGCAGGGCAGGATGAACAGATAAGCTGGCTGGAAGTGGCCAACGAGGGGCCCAAGATCCCCGTGGCCGATCAGCAACGCATTTTTGAACCCTTCGAGCAGGGCAGCACTGTGCGGCAAGGTCTCTTGAAAGGCTCGGGCATGGGCCTCTCCATCGCCCGCGAGTCTGCCAACAGCCTGGGGGGGGAACTGGTTCTGGTAGAGGATGAACAGGCGGATGTCTGTTTCAGGTTGACGTTGAAATGAGGACTATGAAGATACAACGCGTATTTCCAGCTCTGATGGCAGGGCTGCTCGCGGGTTGCTCCTTGCTGCCGCAACAGGCAGAGCGGGAGTCCTCCGATATCGCTTTTGCCAAGCGGATGGAGTTTGCCAACAAGGAGATGCAGGTGCGTCTGCAATACTCCGACTGGCTGCTGGCCAGTCACCCCCAGCAACGGGTGCAGGAGCGTCAGCGTCTGAAAGGGGCCGACGATCTGGAGAGCCGGGTCAGTCTGGCCATGGTGGACTCCCACCCCGCCGAATCGGTGGCCAATCGCACCGCCGGTCTGGCGCGCCTGAAGCAGATGCTGCCCGAGCTGGGTCTCGATGCGCAGGCCTTTTTGCGCAGCTGGATCGCCCTCGGCGAGCAGCTGCTGGCCCGCGACAGCCGTCGCGATGACCAGAGTCAGGAGATCCAGCGGCTGCGCCGCCAGATCGAGCAGCTGACCGCTATCGACGACCAGCTCAACCAGCGCAAGCTGAACGAGAATCGTGAGGTAATACCATGAGCCGGATCCTGTTGGTGGATGACGACGTCAGCCTGCTCAAACTGATGAGCATGCGGCTGCGCAGTCAGGGTTATGAAGTAGATACCGCCGACAGTGCGGAAGGGGCCCTCGACCGGTTGCGTCAGCAACGGGCCGATCTGGTGCTGAGCGATCTGCGGATGGCCGGCATGGACGGTCTGGCGCTGTTCGAGCGGATCCAGGCCCAGTGGCTGGGTTTGCCGGTGATCATCATGACCGCCCACGGCACCATCCCGGACGCCATTCAGGCGACCCGCTCCGGGGTCTTCAGCTTTCTGACCAAACCCATCAACAAGGATGAGCTGTTCGCCACCATCGAACATGCGTTGAGTCTGACGCGGCCGAAACAGCAGCAGGAGTGGCAGTCGCTGATCCTGACCCGTAATCCCCAGCTGGAACAGCTGCTGATCCAGGCTCACAGCATTGCCACCATGGAGGTGCCGGTGCTGATCATGGGGCCGTCAGGCTCCGGCAAGGGGGCGATGGCGCAGGCGCTGCATCAGGCCAGTCAGCGGCGCGACAAGCCGCTCCATACCATCAACTGTGCCGCCATTCCGTGGGCGTCACTCGACTTGCAGCTGTTTGGTGAAGATGGCCAGTCCGGGCTGTTCGAGCAGGCCAAGGGGGCGACCCTGTTTCTCGACGAGATTGGCAGCCTCTCCGAATCCCTGCAGGCCAAGCTGCTGCAGGTGATGGAGGAGTATGGTCAGGGCACGCCGGAGGTGCGGGTGCTTAGCTCCAGTCATCAGGATCTGGTCAAGGCGATGGAGGAGGGGCGCTTTCGGGAAGATCTCTTCTACCGTCTCAACGTCGCCAATATCACCTTGCCGTCTCTCAGTGCCCGCAGTGAGGATATCCCCCTGCTGGCCCGACAGGCGCTCGATGACTACCGTAGCCGCCACAGCGACTGCGCCGCCATGGGTTTTTCGCCCGAATCGCTGGCGATGCTGGCGGCCGCAGCATGGCCCGGCAACGTGCGCCAGCTCTGCAACGTGGTGGAGCAGCTCGCCAGCCTCTGTTGCAGCCCGGTGATCGGAGTATCCATGGTGGAGTCCGCCCTGAGCGGTGGTGGCGGCGGCATCCCCTCGTTCAACGAGGCGCGGGCCGAATTCGAGAAGGAGTATCTGATCCGTTTGCTACGCACCACCGAGGGCAACGTGACCCTGGCGGCCAACATGGCGGGCAGAAACCGTACCGATTTCTACAAGTTATTGAATCGGCACGGTATTGAAGCAGCAAACTTCAAATCGAAGGGATAAATCAGGCGGGATCAACTACTGCCGGAGCGGCGTCAGCTTTCTGGGTTTTATGGGAGAGCCAGAGGCCGCTCGCCTTCATCAGGTAACCGAACAAGGCGCCAATGATGAGGGAGGGCAGGATCAGCCGCCACTCGCCAGCCGCCCCGAAGGTGGCACAGCAACCGGCAAAGGTGCCGGGAATGTAGCCGAGCCACTGCAGCTTGGCCTGTACGCACATCAGGGTGGCGACTACCCCCGTCATCACATAACCCGCCACGCCCGCCCCCCACAGGCTGTCACCATGGATCAGCAGCAGTGCCCACAGCATGCCGCTGGTGTTGCAGAAGATGGTCTGCAGCAGTGCCTTGTAGCCGCCGCTTGACGCGAAATAGCTGGTGCAGCCGAGAAAGCCGACCCAGGAGATAAGGCCGAACGCGACGGCAATCCAGCCCCAGACGGCGGAGAGAATTCCAGTGGTGATGGCGATGGCGATCAGTGGGCTCATGGGGCGACTCTTCAGTTGGCTTCGCAAAATGGGCAGCCTACCCCCGGCAATCGGGGCGGCAAGCGGGGGCCGAATTGTGTGTGATCTTCATCACCCTTTTCAACTCAGGAATACGCTTGCGCTCGCGAAAAAAATTCATTGGTGACCGGCCTGACAGTCGGCCATAGTTAGAGGCCCTGTCCTGCTCATGGAGTGAGTCTGATGGCGCCAAATGTGATCGTTCCCCTGCTGGTGTTCGTAGTCCTGTTTCTGGTCGGCACCATGGCCAAGGCACTGCCCCTGCACCACATGATGTAAATTTGTGTGAAATAAAAATCTGCCGGGGCGGGTCTTATCCATAGTGCCTCACTCAGCCCCGGGAGTTTTTCATGTTGATCAAGCGTCGTACCGCCCACCACCTCACCGAACAGGATGTCACCCCGGAAGCCGTCTATCAGGACCGCCGCCTTATTCTCAAAGGGTTGGGTCTGGGCGCGGCCACCCTGGCGTTTCCCACTCAGGCCGGTGTACTCGATCTGCTGCGCGGTAAAGAGGATGCTCCCCAGTTAGCCACCAGGCCGCTCAACAGCAAGCCTGCCGAGCGCCCGGCCAATCTGGTGCTGACACCGGAAGAGAAGGCCACCAGTTACAACAACTTCTATGAGCTCGGCACCGACAAGTCCGACCCGGCTCGCAACGGCCATTACCTCAAGCCCGAACCCTGGACCCTCAAGGTGGAGGGGGAGGTGGCCAAGCCCTTTACCCTCGATGTGTGGGACCTCATCAACAAGAGCGAGCTGGAGGAGCGGATCTACCGGCTGCGCTGCGTCGAAGCCTGGTCCATGGTGCTGCCGTGGAACGGCATCTCGCTGGCGGAGATCATCCGCCGTGCCGAGCCTACCAGTCGTGCCAAGTTTGTCGCCTTCGAAACCCTGTTTGATCCGAAACAGCTGCCGGGACAGGCTTCCAGTCTGGGGGGCGGTATAGAGTATCCCTACGTCGAAGGGCTGCGTATCGACGAGGCGATGCACCCGCTCTCCTTCCTGGCTATGGGGCTCTACGGCAAGACCCTGCCCGCCCAGAATGGCGCGCCGATCCGGCTGGTGGTGCCGTGGAAGTACGGTTTCAAGAGCATCAAGAGCATCGTCTCGATCCGGCTGGTGGAGGAGATGCCGCCGACTACCTGGAATCTGCTGGCTCCCAACGAATATGGCTTCTACGCCAACGTCAATCCGCAGGTGGATCACCCGCGCTGGAGTCAGGCCAGCGAGCGTTTCATCGGCGAGGGCGGAGTGTTTGGCGCCAAGCGTCAGCCGACCCTGATGTTCAATGGCTATGGTGACGAAGTCGCCTCGCTCTATCAAGGGATGGATCTGCGCCAATGGTACTGAGATTGAAACCGGCCCATATCAGCGGCTTGCGGGTGCTGGTGCATCTGGGCTCCCTCGGCTTCCTGCTCTGGCTGGTTTTTGCCATTCCAGCGGGTCTGCTGGGGGGCGATCCGGTGCCCGAGCTTATCCACTACCTCGGCAAGGGGGCGCTCAATCTGCTGCTGCTCACCCTGCTGGTCTCGCCGCTGGCCAAGCGCTGGCGGCAGGGGCAGCTCATCAAGCTGCGCCGCCCCCTCGGGCTCTGGTGTTTTGCCTGGGCGCTGCTCCACTTCATGGCGTGGCTGGGGCTGGATCTGCAGTTTGACTGGGGCCTGATTGGCGGCGAGCTGGTCAAGCGCAGCTACATAGTAGTGGGGATGGTAGCGTTGTTGCTGCTGGCCGCCCTCAGCATCACTTCGCTGCCCGCATTGCAGCGCCGCATGGGCGCCGCATGGCAGAAGCTGCACAACTGGGTCTATGCCATCGCCCTGCTGGTGCCGGTGCATTACTGGTGGTCGCTCAAGAGTGGTTGGGGGGAGCCCCTCATCTACCTGCTGCTGGCCTGCGCCCTGCTCTGGCCGAGGCGGGAGAAGCTGCTGCGCCCCATGCGGGGACGCTGGAATGCAAAAGAGGCCTAATCGGCCTCTTGTTGTTTGATCTCGCCGGTGTAGGCATCGACGATGAGATGCACCTTCTGATCCCGGCGATTGAGGGTTTTGACCTCGAATTTGTCCCCTTCCAGCTCCACTTCCCGAATGTCGTGATACCCTTGCGCCAGCAGGAGTTTGACCAGCCCGGCCATGTCGAGACGGCTCTGGGCCGCCCAGCTTGTGGCACTCAACAGGCAAAGGATCAGCAGGAAACTGCGCGGGATCATATTCATTCCGGATTCATGGCTGGCAGACTATAAACGCCATTATGTTAGGTTTTTGGAGATGAATCATCCATGAATAGAGCGCTCCCTCTGCTTGGGTTATTGCTGCCGTTGCTGGCACAGGCGGTCACGCCTGATGAAGCCATGCTGCAGCAAGCTGTCCATGAGGGACGGGTTCGGCCCTTCCATGAAATGATGGAGGTGGCGGCCAGATTGCCGGTGCGGGTGTTGCGGGTGGATCTGGGGGAAGAGGATGGTATCTGGCTCTATGAACTGCGAGTCATCGATCGGGAGAACAGCGTGATCAAGGTAGCCTATCGGGCCGACAACCTTGAGCTGGTGTGGGCCAAGGGCCACCATCTGGAGCGGTTGTTCGAACCGCCAAAGCCCCCGGTCGAGGATGATGAATAACCCCTGTGTGGAAGCCTGTTCATGCGAATTCTGATTGTTGAAGACGAAAAAATTCTGGCTGGCCAGCTGGCCGAACAGCTGCGCCTCTCCGGCTTTGTCACCGACCTCTGCCACGATGGCAACGAGGCCGGTTTCCTCGGCGAGACCGAACCCTACGACGCCATCATTCTCGACCTCGGCCTGCCGGGGCGCGATGGCCTGAGCGTGCTGAAAGAGTGGCGCAGCAAGGGGATCGATACCCCTGTGCTGGTGCTGACCGCCCGTGGTCAGCTGCACGAGAAGATCGAGGGGCTCAACGCCGGTGCCGATGACTACCTCACCAAGCCGTTCCAGGTGGCCGAGCTGGTAGCGCGGGTCCATGCGCTGGTGCGCCGGGCGGCAGGCAACGCCAGCTCCATTCTGGAGATCGGCGGGGTGCGGCTCGACATGGCGGCGTCGCAGGTGTGGTACGAAGGGACTCCCATCAAGCTGACTGCCCACGAGTTCCGGGTGCTGGGTTACCTGATGCAGCACAGGGGCAAGGTGGTGTCGCGCAGCGAGCTGATCGACCACATCTACGCTCAGGATTTTGACCGCGACTCCAATACCGTGGAGGTGTTCATCGGCCGGATCCGCAAGAAAACCAACCCCGATCTGATTGAGACAGTGCGCGGCCTCGGGTACCGGATCAACGAATGAGGCTGGTCAGAACCCTGCGGGGGCGACTGGTCGCCATCGCGCTGGTCTGGTGCGGGCTCTTTCTGTTCGCCACCGGTTTCAGTCTGCAGACCATGATGCGCAACTACTGGCAGGAGGCGGAGGCCGACGGCCTTCGCCTGCAGCTCTATGATCTGCTCTCCCGGCTGGAAGTGGCCAAAACCGGCCTGCCAGTGGTCACCGGCTCCCTCTCTGATCCCCGCTTCAATCAACCCTACTCCGGCTACTACTGGCAGCTGGAGCTGGGCCGCGATGTGGTGGGGCGCTCCCGCTCCCTGTGGGATACCAACCTGAAGAGCGACGGCCTCAAGTCGGCGTTTGGCGATCCCGACCTC
This sequence comes from Aeromonas sp. S12(2024), assembly GCF_041402305.1. NCBI lineage: Bacteria > Pseudomonadati > Pseudomonadota > Gammaproteobacteria > Aeromonadales > Aeromonadaceae > Aeromonas > Aeromonas sp. S12(2024). Next base: position 39,271 of record NZ_JBGLRB010000011.1, on the reverse strand, counting down.
TTTGTCGGCAAGGGGCCCAACAAGGAGCCGCTGCTGATCATGACCCGTACCGTGCTGCTGCCCGGTTCGGATCGGGTCTTCACTTTGGTGATGGCCAAGGACAGCAGCGCCCTGACCCAGACCCTCAACAAGACCCGCATCAGCCTGTTCCTCGGCCTCGGCTTTGCCGCCGCCGGTCTGGTGCTCGGCTTCATGTTCCAGATCGTCTACGGCTTGCGGCCGCTGCACTTGCTGCGCCGTGAACTGGGGCGAGTTCATGAGGGCCATCAGGAGGGCTTCCGGCTGCGTTATCCGCTGGAGATCCAGCCGCTGGTGGAGGATATCAACCGGCTGCTGCACCACTACGGCGAGCTGCTGCAGCGGGCGCGCTCCCACACCGGCAATCTGGCCCACGCTCTCAAGACGCCGCTCAGCATCATGCGCAATCAGGTGGCTCAATTGCCGCCGGAGGATCAGGCCGCCATCGGCGAGCAGCTCGACCAGATCCAGCGCCATATTGATTACCACCTCGGCAAGGCGCGGGTGACCGGTGCTGCCAAGATCCTCGGGGTCTCGACCCCGGTGCGGGCGCGGGTGGAGTATATCTGCCGTGCCTTCTCCCGCCTCTATCCGGGCAAGACGGTGGACTTGCAGGTGCCCGCCAATCTGGCGGTCGGGGTGGAGGAGCAGGATTTCGACGAGATGGTGGGCAACCTGCTGGAGAACGCCTTCAAGTGGTCTGCCAGCGAGCTGCGCATCTCCAGCGCCGAGCTGGGGGGCTGGATCACCTTGCGTATCGAGGATGACGGCCCCGGCATGAGCGAGGATCAGATCGCCAAGGCGGTGCTGCGCGGGGTACGGCTCGACGAGAAGGTGCCAGGCTCGGGCCTCGGTCTCAACATCGTCTCCGATCTGGCGGAAGCCTATCGGGGCAGTTTCATCATGGGCCGCGCCGAACTGGGCGGTCTGGCCGCCTCCCTCTCGTTGCCCAAGGTGGCAAGAGTCGAGAGCTAGGCATAACATATGGCATTTGTTTTAGCCTGAGGAAGAGAAGCATGACCGACGATCCGTGGGCACTGTGTCACCTTGACGATTCGTTTGATGCCTCTGTGCTGGGGGTCAAGGGCGCCCAGATCCAGTGGTTTGAAGACAGGGATGGCCTGATCGCGTTCCTGCTGGAAGATTTTGTCGACCTGCTGGCCGATGTGGGCGAGCTGGACGAGGAGCAGACCGAGCAGGCGCGCGAGCGCTTCACCCTGCTGGTGGAGCAGAGCTTCGACGATCGCACCCTGATGGATGCCATCAACGATCTCGCCTCTGGCCTGCGTCGCATCGCCTGGTTGGGGCCGCTCTCGGAGCTGGCCGAGATCAGCGACGAGTTTGCCTCCGGACTGCGTCGCTATTTCTGGAGCCAGTACGACGGGGACGAAGATGACCCGGACGCCTGGGTGCCGGAAGAGCTGTGGCCGCAGCTGGTTGAGTGCGCGCAGGAGTATATGGAGGAAGGGGAGTTCTAAACCCATCCCCATGCCTGCGCTTTGGCAGACAGATAAAGAAACGGCGCCTTGATGGCGCCGTTTTTATTGGGTGGCAATCGCCTTAGCCGTTGGCCGGTACCGCGTGGGCGGTGTTGGCCAGTACCGGGCCTGTGTACTTCTCGATCTGCAGCTGGGCCATGTGGCCGCAGTTGCCCTGCGCCAGACTGGACGAGCCCTCGTCGAAGGTGAGGCAGTTGACGTTGCCGTTTTTGCAGATGCTGCCCGCTTCGCCCGGCTTGGCCGGGTCGTACCAGGCCCCTTCACAGATCCGCACCACCCCTTGGCGCACATCTTCGGAGAGCAGGGCGCCCACCAGGATCTGGCCGCGCTCGTTGAAGGCACGCACCAGATCCCCCTGGGCGATGCCGCGAGCCTTGGCATCGGCGGGATGGATCATGATCGCTTCGCGGTCGGCGATGGCGAACTTGTCCCGCAGCGGAGTGTTGTCGAGCTGGGAGTGCAGCCGCTGGGTCGGGTGGGAGGTGTTGAGCGACAGCGGATAGCGCGCCGCCACCTCGCTCTTCACCCACTCCTTGGGCTCATACCACTTGGGATGGCCGGCACAGTCGGCGTAACCCATCCCCGCCACCGTGTTGGAGAAGATCTCGATCTTGCCGGACGGGGTGCCGAGCGGGTTGAGCAGCGGGTTCTCGCGAAAATCGGCGTGACGGATCCACTGGCGGTTGGCCTCGGGGATCGGGAAGCGGATGTAGTTGTTGGACTCCCAGAACATGTTGAACGGCGGCAGCGCCACGCGGGCACCGCGGGCCTGCGCCGCCATGCCGTCGTACATCTGCTTGAGCCACCGCATCTCGTCCTTCCCTTCGGTGTACTGCTCCTGCACACCCAGTTTGGCGGCGATGGCACTGAAGATGTCGAAGTCGTTGCGGGCTTCAAACTGGGGCGGTACGCACTGGTGCATCGGGAACACATAGCGCTGGGAGTAGTCGCCGCCCATCTCCAGATCGTTGCGCTCGTAGCTGGTGGTGACCGGCAGCACGATGTCGGCGTGCTTGGCGGTGGCCGTCCAGTAGGGCTCGTGAACGATCACGGTCTGCGGCTTGCGCCACGCTTGCAGCAGGTTGTTGGTGTCCTGATGGTGGTGGAAGGGGTTGCCGCCCGCCACGTAGACCAGCTTGATGTCCGGATAGGTCACCTTGCGGCCGTTGAAGTCGATGGTCTTGCCCGGGTTGGCGAGACAGTCGGCGATGCGCGCCACCGGGATTGGGGCCGGGCTGTTCTTCGGTGCGTTGCCGGCGGAGATACCCGCCAGAATGCCGCCCTTGGCGGTGGGGCTGCCACCGGAGGAGTAGTGGTAGCTGAAGCCGTAGCCGCCGCCCGGCAGGCCGATCTGACCCAGCATGGAGGCCAGAGTGACCAGCATCCAGTTCGGCTGTTCGCCGTGCTGCTGACGCTGCATGCCCCAGCCGGCCATGATCATGGTGCGCTTGGTGGCCATGTCGAGAGCCAGCTGGCGGATCACCTTGGCATCGACACCGCAGACGGTGCTCGCCCATTCGGCGCTCTTCGGTTGGCCGTCATCCTTGCCGAGCAGATAGTCCAGAAACTTGTCGAAGCCGACGGTGTAGCGATCGAGGAAGGCCTGATCGTGCTTCTTCTCGCTGTAGAGGGTGTGAGCCACACCCAGCATCATGGCCACATCGGTGTAGGCGTTCGGGGCAATCCACTCGGCACCGACCAGCTTGGCGGTCTCGTTGTAGATGGGGTCGATGCTGATGACGCGGGTGCCCTTCTCTTTCAGCGCCATGAAACCGGCCTGACCTTCGTGATCCGGTATGTTCCAGCTGTTCTTCAGGGTCACCTGGGCGTTGACCCCCCACAGCACCACCAGTTCGGCGTTCTCCACCACATTGGGCCAGGCGGTCTGCTGCTCGTACACCTCGATGGAGCCCATCACGTGGGACATGATCACCTGAGCCGCACCGGTGGAGTAGTCGCCGGCATAACCGGTGAAGCCGCCGGAGAGGTTCATCAGGCGGTGCAGCAGGGTACGGCTGTTGTGGAACATGCCGACGCTTTTCCAGCCGTAGGAGCCGGCGTGGATCGCCTGCGGGCCGAAGTCACTCTGAACCCGCTGGATCTCACCGGCCACCAGTTCGATCGCCTTGTCCCAGCTCACTCGCACCCACTCGTCGGCACCGCGCAGCTCGGGTTTGGCGCCCGGGCCGTGCTCCAGCCAACTCTTGCGTACCATGGGGTATTTGATGCGGTTCTTGGCGTGCACCTGGAACGGCGCCATGTCGATGAGATCGTTTGGCGCCGGATCATCGGCCACCGGCTGAACGCGCACCATGCGGCCATCTTCGACGATCGCCTCGAAAGCACCCCAGTGGGCGCCGGTCAGAATACCCTTCTGGGCGGGCACCAGGGTCGGGAACTGACTCAATGCGGTGCTGATGGCTTGCGCCAGCGCACTCTTGGGAAAAATGCCGCCGAGCAGGGGCAGGGCTGCGCAGGCGCCGAGCCCCTTGAGCAGGTTGCGGCGGGACAGATTGGTCTTCTTGTCATTGAAAAAAGTCATAACGGTTTTCCTCTGTGCCAGCCTTAGTGGGCCGCGCTCATGTCACTGGCGTGTTTCTGGACATACTGGGTCAACATGCGAGCCTGTTCCGGGGTCAGGGAGGTACGAGACTCCATCCCCTTGATGACGCCGATCCACTGGTTGGCGTTGAAGTGATCCAGCGCGGTGAGGCCGTGGCAGCCGGTACAGTTGTTGGACATCAGGGTGGAGGCGTATTGCCACAGCTTGCCCTGATCGCCGATAAGCTGGCTCTGGTCGACCCAGGCGGTCAGCTTGACCTGATGCCAGGTGAGGTTGGTGGCGCTGTCGGTTTCGCTCTGGCCGGTGACCAGCGCTTTCTTGGCGGCATCGCCGACCAGTACGCTGAGGATCCGTTTGCCCGGTGCGGCGTAGAACACTTCGCTCACACCATCCTGTTGCCAGCCTTCGATCTGCACTTTGGCGCGGCCGTTTTCGTTGGCCAGCACTTCCACCTTGGTGGAAGGCATCAGGGTGCCTTCGTCGGTCTTGGCGGCAGCATCGAGGAACAGCGGGGTGGTGGCGATGGCGTAACGGGTGGTGACGTTGGCTGGGGTCTGGGCCGCAGCCTGCGCCAGCTCGCTGGCACCGGCGGCAGCCAGGCCGCTCATGTCAGGCATGATGTGGGCGACACCGCGGTGGCAGTCGATACAGGTCTGGCCTTCCTTGATGGCGACCGGGTGCTCGGCACGGGCATTGGGGCGCTGTGCCAGAATGTCCATCGCCTCGTAGCTGTGGCAGCTGCGGCAGGTGGCGGAGTCGTTGGCTTTCAGCTCGTCCCAGACGGACTGAGCCATCCGCAGCTTGTGGGCTTCATACTTTTCCGGGGTATCCAGCGTGCCGATCGCCTCGTGATAGATATCCTTCACGGCGCGGATCTTGGTCCACAGGTAGGAGGTGGGGTCGCCCGGGATGTGGCAGTCGGCGCACTCGGCGCGGATCCCCTTGGTGTTCTGGAAGTGGACACTGCCCTGATACTCGGCGAGCGGAGTCTGCATGGAGTGGCAGGAGACGCAGAATTCGGTGGAGCTGGTCTTGTGCAGCACGGTCACGGTGACACCCAGTGCCGCGACACCCAGCAGGGCCCCGAGCAGCAGGAGCCAGAACCAGGTTTTTCTTATCAGTTTTCCAATCATGGCGGCGTTTTCCTACGGTCAATAATTACCTACATAGTACTAGTCCAATAGTAGTAGTAATGATAGGGATAAGGCGTTGACCTCCATCATGGTTTATATTTTTGATTGTTGTCACATTTTGTCTTTTGTTTTGTTATTGACATAATTGTCGAATTAAATTCAATTGTTTTCTGTTTTATCTATTTGTGCACTTTCCGCGACAGCTGTTAGCCCCCTCGCAAAACCCCACAAGATTCGCTGATATAGTGAGCAGTGAGCCTCAACGGAGTGTCGCTGATGAGCCCTTTCTCACTGCTGTGTGTCGCCGCCAACGTGCAACTGCTGGCCGAATTCGAACAGGAGTTGGCTCCGCTGCTCGGCCATTTCGCGTTGGTGGTGGTGGTCGGTCAGGGGTCGGCTGAGCCGGCCTTGGACGAGTTGGATCGCAAGGGGCAGCCACCCGCCGTGGTGGTGTGTGACAGCGAGCTGGGGGATGGGCGAGGGGCCGATTTTCTGATCCGCCTTGGCAGCCGTCACGAGGCGTGCCGCAAGATCCTGCTCGGCAGCCAGCCGGAGATGAAATCGATCATCGAGGCGGTCAATCTCGGTCGTCTCGACTACTACCTGCAACGCCCCTGGCGTGATGGCAGCCTGCGCCGGGCGGTGATCGAGCAGGCGAGCCACTTTGTATTGCAGCGCCCCGAGGCGGACCTGCTGAGCTATGCCGCCGTGCTCGACAACCAGAAGCTGCTGCGAGCCCACGTCGATCGCCAGTTGGCTGCCTATCGGCAGGGCTTTATGGATTACACCCACTGCAGCGATGAAGAACTCTCCCGGGTGGTGATCGACGGCCTCTACCAGTTTTTCGAGGGCAATGACGAGGAGCGGGTCTGCCGCCACTACAGCCCGGGCCATGTGCTGACCCGCGAGGGGGAGCCCAACAGCTTCCTCTGGTTTATCGCCAAGGGGGAGGTGGTGCTGCGCAAGCGGGACGAGCAGGGGATTGATCAGGAGGTGGTGCACTACCGTACCGGCTCGCTGGTGGGGGGCATGTCATTTGTGACCGGCGAACCCGCCTTCACCACCGGCGTGACTCTGACCGGTGCCGAGGTGATCAAGCTCGACAAGCTGCAATTCTCCCGGGTGATGCAGGCGCGTAGCGAACTGCTCCCCTCCTTTACCAACCTGCTGCTGCGCCACTTCAATCGCCGTCTGCAAAACAGCATCCGCACCGAGATGCGGCTGCAACAGACCCTCAACTCCCTCGACGCCGCTCACGCCCAGCTGGTGGAGAGCGAAAAGATGGCGATGCTGGGTCAGCTGGTGGCCGGTGTCGCCCACGAGCTGAACAACCCGGTGGCAGCCATTATCCGTGGCAGCGAGACCTTGCGGGCCGCCATCCCCGATCTGGTCAATCTCGAACTACCTGCCTCCATCAAGGGGCTGGGCAACCAGACCCTCTGTCAGGCGCTCTCTTCCCAGCCGGTCTCGACCAGCGAGATCCGTGACAAGACCCGGCAGGCGGAGGGGCGCTTTGGCGATCGTCAGCAGGCGCGGCTGGCGGTGCAGATGAATCTGGATGACGAGCTGAACTGGCAGCGCTGGTTTGCCAGCCGCACCGCCGCTGAGCGGGAGGCGCTGCTCTCCCGGCTGGAGCTGTTCCAGCAGACCGGCAGCTTCCTGCGCAATATCGAGGTGTGCGCCCGCCGCATCGGCGATCTGGTCAAGAGCCTCAAGCAGTATGCCCGGCAGGATCGGGCCGAGCCCTCGCTGGTGGACCTGCACGAGGGGCTGGAAGATACCTTGATGATTTTCGAAAACCGCCTCAAGCATCATGAGCTCTGCAAGGAGTACCAGCCGTTGCCGCTGGTGCGCTGTCACCCTATCGCCCTGCAACAGGTGTGGACCAACCTGATCGCCAACAGTCTGGATGCCATGAGCGGCTCGGGGCGACTCACCATTCGCACCGGGTTGCAGGATCCCGAGTGGGTCATGGTGGAGATAGAGGATAGCGGTTGCGGCATCGAGCCCGAGCTGTGGCAGCGGATCTTCGATCTCAACTTCACCACCAAGCGGGAGGGCCATTTCGGCCTCGGTATCGGTCTGAGCGTTTCGCTGCAGATAGTGCAACAGCACCACGGCCGGATCGAGGTGGCCTCCGAACCTGGCCGTTACACCCGGATGCGGGTCTGTCTGCCGCTGGACGGCATGGGGCAGGCCGGTTACGGGGGCGAACCTGATCACAACAAGGAGCATGCGGCCTGAGCCGTCGCCAGCATCAATCGCGCGGCGTGCCAAACCATGTCGCCAAGGAGGAGCAATGAACAAACACTATCTGATCCTGTGTGTGGACGATGAGCGGGAGGTGCTGGATGCGGTGATCCATGATCTCGCCCCGTTCCGTTCCCACTTCGAGCTGGAAGCCGCCGAGAGCGTTGATGAGGCGCGTGCGGTGGTGGAGGAGTGGGAGCGCGACGGCAACAAGCTGGCGCTGATCCTCTGTGACCACATCATGCCGGGAACCCTGGGGGTAGATTTTCTGGTGGAGCTGAACCGGCGTGCCACCACCCGCGCCAGCCGCAAATTGCTGCTGACCGGACAAGCGGGGCTGGAGGCCACCGTCGAAGCGGTCAATCGCGGGGGGTTGCACTACTACCTTGCCAAGCCGTGGAAGCTGGAGACCTTGCAAGAGGCGGTGCGCGAACAGCTGACCGACTACCTGCTGGCGGAAGATGGCGAAAATGCCTTCCACTACGCGCCGCTGCTCAATCAGGCGCGGCTGTTTGCCGCCATCCACGATCACCCGTTCGACGAGTAGGGGGCAGTTGGGCTTTCGCGGCGGCGGTTGTATACTGTCTGCATATACAGTATTGCAGGTAGCCACCGATGCGACTCTTTATCGCCGAGAAGCCCACGCTGGGCCGCGCCATTGCCGATGCCCTGCCCAAGCCCCACAAGAAGGGCGACGGTTTTATCGAAACAGCCCAGGGGGATGTGGTCACCTGGTGCATCGGCCATCTGCTGGAGCAGGCCGAGCCCGATGCCTATGACGCCGCCTTCAAGCAGTGGCGGATGGAGCATCTCCCCATCATCCCCGCCCAGTGGCAGCTGGTGGCCAAGCCCAAGACCAAAACCCAGCTCACCGTCATCAAGCGGCTGATCAAGCAGGCGGACTGCGTGGTCAACGCCGGTGACCCGGATCGGGAAGGGCAGTTGCTGGTGGATGAGGTGATCGACTTTCTCGGCTACCCGAAAACCAAGCCGGTGCAGCGCTGCCTCATCAGCGATCTCAACCCGCCCGCGGTGCGCCGCGCCCTCGACAAACTGCGGGATAACAAGGAGTTCGTGCCGCTGGCGGTTTCCGCACTGGCCCGCAGTCGGGCCGACTGGCTCTACGGCATCAACATGACCCGCGCCTATACCCTGCTCGGGCGCAAGGCCGGTTGCAGCGAGCTGCTCTCGGTTGGCCGGGTGCAGACCCCGCTGCTGGGGCTGGTGGTGCGGCGGGATCTCGAGATCGAGGCCTTCGTGCCCAAACCCTTCTACGAGGTGCTGGCCCATCTGTTGACCGATAGCAACGAGCGTTTCACCGCCAAGTGGCTGCCATCGGAAGCCTGTCTGCCATGGCAGGATGAGGAGGGGCGGGTGCTCAACCGGGCGCTGGCCGACAAGGTGGTGAGCCGGATCAACGGCCAGCCCGCTCAGGTCGAATCGGTGGAGGAGCAGGCCCGCAAGCAGGCGGCGCCGCTGCCCTACAACCTCTCCAGCCTGCAGATCGATGCCGCCAAGCGCTTCGGCATGGATGCCAAGCGGGTGCTCGACATTTGCCAAAGCCTCTACGAGCGTCACAAGCTCATCACCTATCCGCGCTCCGACAGCCGCTATCTGCCGACCGACCATTTCAAGCGGGCCGAGCAGGTGCGCGGTGCCATCGCCGCCACAGCGCCTGTGCTGGCCAAGGCGGTGAGCGAGGCAGACGGCAAGATCCGCAGCAAGGCGTGGAACGATAGCAAGGTGGATGCCCACCACGCCATCATCCCCACCGAGAAGCAGGGCAACCCCGCCACGCTGGGGGCCGACGAGGCGAAGCTCTATGGCCTGATTGCCCGCCAGTATCTGCTGCAGTTCTATCCCCCGTTCGAATACAACGACAGCAAGGTGCTGCTGCGCATCGCCGGTGGTCTGTTTCAGGCCAAGGCTCGGCGCATTCTCAAAGCGGGCTGGAAGGCGCTGCTCGGGGTAGAAGAGGATGACGACGAAGAGAAGGCGGGCACGCTACCTGCGCTGAAGGAGGGTGAGCAGTTGCTCTGCGAGCGGGGCGAGCTGCAGGAAAAGATGACCCAGCCGCCCAAGTCATTCACCGATGCCACCCTGCTGGCGGCCATGACCGGAATCGCCCGTTATGTGCAGGATCCCGAGATCCGCAAGACCCTGCGCGATACCGACGGTCTCGGCACAGAAGCGACCAGGGCGGGCATTATCGATCTGCTGTTCAAGCGCCGCTTTCTGGTGCGCCAGGGCAAGAGCATCAAGGCGACCCCGACCGGGCGGGCGCTGGTGCAGGCGTTGCCAGCCACCGCCACCACGCCGGATATGACGGCGCTATGGGAGCAGAGCCTAGGCCAGATCGCCGAGCGTCACGGCAGCTACCAGCAGTTTATGGGGCCGCTCACCGAGCAGCTCTACGGCCTGATCGAGGGGGCGCGGCAGGACTCTGGCGCCAGCTTCAGCGCCCTGCCCAAGGAGGCGCCGGGTGCCGGCAAGCGGCGTTTTACCAAGCGAAAGAGTCCGGCGGCCAGCACGACTGGCGGGCCCCGACCGCGCAAGACGGCCAGCAAGCGCCAGACCAGGGCTGCATAACGAAAAAAGGCGCCCATCCCGGGCGCCAAAGGCATTGTTGTCAGGCTGCCTGAGTGGACAAGCTGGCACGGATCCTGTGCTGGTAGTGCAGAACCACACCGAGAAACACCAGGTCCTTGAACAGGAAGAACTCGGTGACTGGCACGCCGTCAACCATCTTCCAGACACCTGTCAGAGTCAGCAGGAAGCTCAGCGTCGCCAAGAAGGTGACGATAGCCCCCATGCTGCACCAGTAACCGATGCGAGGTTGCCACAGACCCACGACCAGTCCGATGGCGATCACTATCTCGACCACCCCGATCAGGTTCGATACGCTCTGTTCCGACAGGGGGCCATAGAGCCAGCTCATCAAGGGGTGGCTGGCTACCAGTGGTTTGATGGCGGCTGCCTCTGTCGGGGTAAACTTGAAGACGCCGATCCAGAGCAGGGTCAATACCACGCCCGCCAGGGCGACCAGAAAGCCTTTGTCATGTTGCTGCATGGGGGGGGGCCTTGTTTAAGGGGTCAGAGTGACGGGCGGGAAGTCGATCTCGGTCGCCGCCAGGTGGTTGCCATAGTTGGTCAGGGTATTGACCACCACCTGGCCGAGCACCTCCAGCAGCAGCTCGTCATCTACGCCTGCGGCACGGGCGCTAGCAAGCTGCTCGTCACTGATCACCCCGCGCTGACTGACCAGCGCTGTTGCCAGTTGCAGCAGGGCGTGATCAAGGGGAGCCGAGGCCTGGCCGAGTCGGGCAGCCCGGATCTCCTGGGCCGAGAATCCGGCCTTGCCCGCGAGCAGTGTGTGGGCAGACAAACAGTATTGGCAGGCGTTGGCTTGACCTATGGCCAGTGCCAGCAACTCCCGTTGTGGGGCAGTGAGACGCCCCTTGCCAAGCGCCTCGGCAAAGCCCAGGAAGCCATTGAGCAGGGCTGGCGAGTGGGCCAGGGTGGCGTAGAGGTTGGGCACCATGCCCAGATTGCGTTGCAGGGTGGCCAGGGTCTGGGCAGCTGCGGGTTGCGGTTGGGATACGGGTTGGATACGGCTCATGATCTTCTCCTGTGGTAGTGAAGGTACGGGAGACAGTGTGCCGTCATTCGTGATACGGTTTATCACTCATCGTCTGCAATTAAATACTATTCGTCTCAAATATGGATCCGCTCTCTGCCCTGTTGGTTCATGCCTCCCCCGAAGCCAAGATCTTCTTCGCCGGCAACCTGTGCCAGAACTCCTCCAGTGATGATTACCCGAGTGGCGGACATCTTCATCTGCTGCGCAGTGGCGCCGTCATGTTGCGTGAAGAGGGGGGCGCCAGCTTGCTGCTCGAGGAGCCGACCCTGATCCTGTTCCCTCGGGGACGTCCCCACAAGCTTGAACCCAGAACGCTGGGGGGTTGTGATTTGGTGTGCGCCAATGTCGCATTCGGCAAGGGGGGCGCATCGCCGTTGCAACTGGCATTACCGGGCTCGCTGGTGCTGCCGCTACGTGAGTTGCCTGCCCTGACGCCGGTGCTGAACCAGTTGTTTGACGAGGCATTTCACCCCCGCTACGGGCAGGATCCTCTGATCTCCCGCTTGCTGGAGGTACTGTTGATCCTGCTGCTGCGTCATCTGGTCGAGCAAGGGGTGTGTCAGCAGGGGATGCTGGCAGGCATTTCCGATCCCCAGTTGGCCAAGGCGATCTCGGTGATGCATCAGCGTGGGGATGAACCCTGGACGGTGGCCACGCTGGCGCGGGAGGCCGGCATGTCGCGGGCCCGCTTTGCCGCGAGGTTTCAGGAGCGGGTTGGTCAAGCGCCGCTGGGTTATCTGACCCACTGGCGCATGGCGCTAGCGTGCCAGCAACTGCTGGCGGGGGAGCCCATGGTGCAGGTGGCGTTGGGGGCGGGGTACAGCAGCAGTGTTGCCTTTGGTCGGGCATTCGAGCGGGAGCTGGGGGTGAGCCCGGGGCGCTGGCTCAAGGCGCAGCAACAAGCCGAATAAAAAAATGGGGCAGCCAGTGGCTGCCCCGTGTTCATGGCTGGTCAGCCGGTATAGACGTTCTCTTCCGGATAACGGATGCGGGTCTCGACCGGGCGGGCCAGCATAAAGGCCAGGGTGAGGGGGCCGAGACGGCCGCAGATCATCACAAGCACCAGGATCAGCTTGCCCGGCTCGCTCAGGGAGGCGGTGATGCCGGTGGAGAGGCCGACGGTGGCAAATGCCGAGATGGTCTCGAACATGATTTTGTCGAACGGCAGATCCTCGGTCACCATCAGCAGGAACATCGCCAGCATCAGCACCATGGTGCTGACGATAATGATGGCCAGCGAGCGGGTCACGATCTGGGGCGACAGGGTGCGGCCAAAAGCGGTGACATGGGGCCGTTTGGTCAGAAACGCCTTGGTCGCCAGTAGCACCACGGCGAAGGTGGTGACTTTGATACCGCCACCGGTGGAGGTGGCACCGGCACCGATAAACATCAGCATCATCAGGAACAGCAACGCCGCCGGGGTCATCAGCCCGATATCTATGGTATTGAAACCGGCGGTACGGGCACTGGCAGACTGGAAGAAGGCAGCCAGCAGCTGGCCACCGATACCGGCCTTGCCGAGGGTGCCCGGGTTGTTGTGTTCCAGCAGCCAGAACATCAGGGTACCGGCCAGCAGCAGCGCCGGGGTCATCAGCAACATCAGCTTGCTGTGCAGCTTCAGCTTGCGCCAGCGGCGGTTGCGCACCAGATCGACGATGACGGTAAAGCCGATCCCCCCCAGGATCAGCAGACCGGCGATGGTCAGGCTGATGATGGGGTCGTCCCTATAGTCCATCAGGTTGTTGGCAAACAGCGAAAACCCGGCGTTGTTGAAGGCCGATACTGCGTGGAAGAAGCTGACATAGAGGCCGTGCACCCACCCCATCTCGGGCACCCAGCGGATCGCCATGATGCCGGTGCCGATCAGCTGGGCAATAAAGGCGAACAGCACGATCCGTTTGACCAGCTGAATGATGTTGACCGAGCCTTCCTGTCCCAGCGCCTCCTTGGCCAGCACCTGTTGGCGCAGACCGACCCGCTTGCTGAAGATGGCGATCAGCAGCAGGGTCATGGTCATCTGGCCCAGACCGCCGATCTCCATCAGCATCAACAGAAAAATCTGCCCCTGCAGGGTGAAGGCGGTGCCTGTATCCACCACGCCAAGACCTGTCACGCTGATGGCCGAGGTGGCGGTAAACAGGGCGTTGACGAAGGTAACCTCGCCATTGTGGCTGGAGGGTTGCACCAGAAAGATGGTGCCAATCAGCAGAATGATCAGAAAGCTGCCGAGGATCAGCCGGGCTTCGCTCCAGCGAGAGTCCTGCTCCCGATGGAGGGCGAAGGCGTAGCTGCTGCGCCAGTTGATCATAGGGTTTCGAGCCAGTGGTCGATGGCGTGCTTGTTGCCCGCCAGGATCAGGATGTCGCCCAGTTGCAGCTCCATCTTGCCGGTCAGCACGTTGTGCAGCACATCACCGCGCTTGATGGCGAGCAGCTGGAAATCGCTCTGTTGCAGCAGGTGGAAGTCGCCCAGTTCCCGGCCGTTCTGTTGCAGGCCGATCACGAACTCGGTCAGCACCATGTCGTGGCCCAGCTCCAGATAGTCGAACAGCCGGTTGTCCAGCATGCTCTGGGCGACCCGGCGGCCCATGTCCCACTCCGGGTTGATCACCTTGTCGGCGCCCACTTTCTGCAGGATCTTGGCGTGGAACTTGTCGCGCGCCTTGACCCACACCTTTTTCACACCCGCCTCTTTCAAGACGAGGGTGGTGAGGATGCTGGTCTCCAGGTTGTCACCGATGGCAACGAAGACGATATCGAAATTGGCCAGTCCCAGCTCGGCCACGGTGGCCTCATCGGTGGCATCCGCCACGATAACGTGATTGCAGAGGGCGGCGATTTGCCGGGTCTTGCTCTCGTCGATATCGATGGCCAGTACTTCGGCATCTTGCCGTTGCAGCTCTTCGCACAGCGCGCTGCCAAACAGGCCCAGGCCGATGACGGCAAACTGGTTGTTCATGAGTTATTCCTCAGCAGTTGAAGTCGCCTACTCTAAACCACTGCTATTCCCCCGAAAAGGGCTCGGGTTTTTCGTCATGGGGCAACTTGAGGTAGACTGCGCCCTTGCACCAAGCCGGGATAGACCGATGAAACTGAATGCCAACGCCTCCTTGTTGAAGCTCAACACCCTTGCCCTCGATGCGTACTGCCTCTGGCTGGCCGAGGTGGAGCAGGTTGCCGATCTGGCGACCCTGCGTGCCGATCCGCAGTTCAACCAGCTGCCGCGCCTCAATCTGGGCGGCGGCAGCAACATGCTCTTCACCACCGATTTTCTCGGTCTGGTGGTGCTCAACCGGCTCAAGGGGATTACCGCTGAAGATGGTGGCGATCACTGGTTGCTCCATGTGGCGGCCGGTGAAGATTGGCATCAGCTGGTGCGCCATACCTTGCAACAGGGCTGGTTCGGGCTGGAGAATCTGGCGCTCATTCCCGGTACGGTCGGTGCCGCGCCGGTGCAGAACATCGGTGCCTATGGCGTTGAGCTGGCCGACTTCTGTTCCTATGTCGAGGCGTTCAACTGGCAGAGTGGCGAGATTGAGCGGATCGCGGCGGCAGAGTGCCGCTTCGGTTATCGCGACAGCATCTTCAAACACGAGTATCAGGATTCCCACCTGATCACCGCCGTCGGGCTCAAACTGCCCAAGGCGTGGCAACCTGTGCTCGGCTATGGCCCACTTGCGGCGCTCGGTGACGCGCCTTCGGCGCAGGCCATCTTCGATACCGTCTGTGCCACCCGCATGACCAAGTTGCCGGATCCCGCCGTACTCGGCAATGCGGGCAGCTTCTTCAAAAATCCGGTGGTGCCTGCCGCGCTGGCGGAGTCGCTCAAGTCGCGCTACCCGCAGATGCCCTGCTATCCGGCTGGAGAAGGGCAGGCCAAGCTGGCGGCGGGCTGGCTCATCGATCAGTGCGGTCTGAAAGGTTTCGCCATTGGCCGCGCCGCCGTCCATCAGGAGCAGGCGCTGGTGCTGGTCAATCTGGGGGGCGCCAGTGCCATGGAGCTGATCGCGCTGGCGGCTCATGTCCGCGACAGCGTGGAGCAGACGTTTGGCGTGGTGCTGGAGCATGAGGTGCGCTTTATGGGCGCGCACGGTGAAACCTGGCTCGACGAGGTGCTCTCATGACGTTGACTCCCATCAGACAGACCCTGATCACTCTGCTTAGCGACGGCCAGTTTCACTCCGGCGAACAGCTGGGTGAGCAGCTCGGCATCAGCCGGGCGGCGGTGAGCAAACACATGGCGGCGCTCAAGGAGCTGGGGCTGGATCTCTTTAGCCTGACCGGCAAGGGCTACCGGCTGGCGGTGCCGATGGCGCTCTATGATCAGGCTACCTTGCAGGCACTGGCCCCGATGGCGCCGGTGCACTGTTTTCCGGTCATTGGCTCGACCAACCAACACCTGCTGGATCGGGTCAATGAGCTGCGCTCTGGCGAGAGCTGTCTGGCCGAGTGCCAGACAGCCGGGCGCGGTCGTCGTGGCAAACCCTGGATTTCGCCGTTTGGTTGCCAGCTGATCCTCAGCATGTACTGGCGACTCGAACAAGGCATGGCGGCGGCCATGGGGCTGAGTCTGGCGGTCGGCGTGGCAGTGGTTGAAGCGCTGGAGTCCCTTGGCTATCAGGGGGTCGAGCTCAAGTGGCCGAACGACCTCTACTATCAGGGCCGCAAACTGGCGGGGATACTGGTGGAGATGAGCGGTAGCGCCGGGGCCAGCTGTCATCTGGTGATCGGCATCGGTCTCAATCTGGCGATGCCTGCCCGCGAAGGTGAGAAGATTGATCAGGCCTGGGCCGAGCTGCGCCACATCAATCCCGAGCTGGTCGATCGCAATCAACTGGCGGCCCGGATGATCGTCCATTTGCAGCGGGCGCTGCACACCTTTGAGCAGCAGGGGCTGGCAAGCTTTGTCGATGAGTGGAATCGGCTTGATCACTTTGCCGGCCGTCCGGTGCGCTTGCTGATGGGAGATCAGGAGATCCGCGGCATCGCTCGTGGCATCGACGATCGCGGCGCCCTGCGACTGGAGACAGGCGAGGGGATCAAATTCTATCTGGGCGGCGAGCTCTCCCTGCGCCGGGGCGACTGAGGGTCAGCAAGGCCGCTCATGATGCCAAACAGAAGAGGGGGCCTGCGGGCCCCCTCTTCGTTATCCGGCAATGGCTGTCATCATTTGCGCAGTTTGATCTGCTCGATGGCGTGCTCATGGCCCTTGGTCATGATCAGGTTGGCTCGCTCACGCGTTGGCAGGATATTTTCTTGCAAATTCAGATAGTTGATATCTTGCCAGATGTTGCTGGCGATCTGGGTCGCCTCACTCTCCGCCAGCTTGGCGTAGTTATGGAAGTAGGAGTCGGGATCCGAGAAGGCGCCGCTGCGGAATTTCAGGAAGCGTTCGATATACCAGGTACGCAGCAGTTCGGCATCGGCATCCACATAGATGGAGAAGTCGACGAAGTCCGACACGAAGACCCGATGGGGCTCCTGAGGGTAATCCATGCCGCTTTGCAGCACATTGAGCCCTTCCAGGATCAGGATGTCCGGCTGCTCCACCACCTTCTTCTCATCGGGAATGATGTCGTAGATAAGGTGGGAGTAAACCGGCGCTTCGACCTTCTCGTGACCAGCGCGGATGTTGGCGACAAACTCCACCAGATGGCGGATGTCGTAGGATTCCGGGAACCCCTTGCGGCGCATCAGGCCGCGCTCTTCCAGTACCTTGTTGGGATAGAGGAAGCCGTCGGTGGTGACCAGTTCTACCCGCGGGTGTTCCGGCCAGCGCTCCAGCAGGGCCTGCAAAATACGGGCCGTGGTGCTTTTGCCCCCGGCCACACTGCCGGCAATGCTGATGATATAGGTGCCCTTGCCACGGGACTGGCCGAGGAACTGCTCCAGCACCCGGCTGCGACGCTGTTTGGCTTTGACATAGAGATTGAGCAGGCGGGAGAGAGGCAGATATATCTCTTCCACTTCCCGCAATGACACCTTCTCGTTGATCCCGCGCAGGGTCTGCAGATCGTGTTCGGTCAGGGTCAGGGGGACCGAATCGCGCAATAACGCCCATTGTTCGCGGGTGAATTGCAGATAGGGGTTATGCTCTGTCGTCATGGTGTCATCACTGTTTCTTGGGCACGGCGACCATACACCAAGGGTGGGGGAGCGACAAGGGACGCAGCAGGATTGGCTTGTTTGCCCCCGCTTTTTTGCAAACTTCCCAGCAATAAAGCATATTTTGCCGGGTTCAATGGTTGCATCCCCCAAAACCTTACAATAAAATGCGCGACGCTTGACTGTCTGTCGTCTATTTGCCGTGCAAAAGCGATAAACACAACGGGTGCAAGCAGAATTACCGTTGTGACAATCTGGCGTCTGGAGGGGTTCCCGAGCGGCCAAAGGGATCAGACTGTAAATCTGACGGCTCTGCCTTCGAAGGTTCGAATCCTTCTCCCTCCACCATATTTCTCTGCGGTTTGAGTTCTTTGGGTTAGAGAAATGCGGGCATCGTATAATGGCTATTACCTCAGCCTTCCAAGCTGATGATGCGGGTTCGATTCCCGCTGCCCGCTCCAAGATGCTGATATGGCTCAGGCGTTAGCAGAGCCGCACCCTAGGGTGAGTTCGGCAAGCGAACCAGCCATCAGTACCTCTCTCTTTCCCACCAGATTCAAATCCATCATATAAACTGTTCTGTGGTTAGCTTGCCACCGCGTACTCAGCGTTAGTTTAGAGGGACGATCATGTCTAAAGAAAAATTTGAGCGTAATAAACCGCACGTTAACGTGGGTACCATCGGCCACGTTGACCACGGTAAAACCACCCTGACTGCAGCTATCACCAACGTGCTGGCCAAGCACTTCGGTGGTAAAGCTTTCGCCTTCGACCAGATCGACAAGGCACCGGAAGAGCGTGAGCGTGGTATCACCATCAACACCTCCCACGTAGAATACGACACCGCTACCCGTCACTACGCCCACGTAGATTGCCCGGGTCACGCCGACTACGTTAAAAACATGATCACCGGTGCTGCCCAGATGGACGGCGCGATCCTGGTAGTAGCAGCGACTGACGGCCCGATGCCGCAGACTCGTGAGCACATCCTGCTGGGTCGTCAGGTAGGCGTTCCGTACATCATCGTGTTCATGAACAAGTGTGACATGGTAGATGACGAAGAGCTGCTGGAACTGGTCGAGATGGAAGTTCGTGAACTGCTGTCCGAGTACGACTTCCCGGGTGATGACCTGCCGGTAGTTCGTGGTTCTGCACTGAAAGCGCTGGAAGGCGAAGCTCAGTGGGAAGAGAAGATCCTGGAACTGGCTGGCCACCTGGACAGCTACATTCCGGAGCCGGAGCGCGCGATTGACCAGCCGTTCCTGATGCCGATCGAAGACGTATTCTCTATCGCTGGCCGTGGTACTGTAGTTACCGGTCGTGTAGAGCGCGGTATCGTTAAAGTAGGTGAGACCGTAGAAATCGTTGGTATCAAAGATACCGTTTCTACCACCTGTACTGGTGTTGAAATGTTCCGCAAGCTGCTGGACGAAGGTCGTGCAGGCGAGAACATCGGCGCCCTGCTGCGTGGCGTGAAGCGTGAAGAAGTTGAACGTGGTCAGGTACTGGCCAAGCCGGGCACCATCAAGCCGCACACCAAGTTTGAATCTGAAGTGTACGTGCTGTCCAAAGAAGAAGGTGGTCGTCATACCCCGTTCTTCAAAGGCTACCGTCCGCAGTTCTACTTCCGTACTACCGACGTGACCGGTACCATCGAACTGCCGGAAGGCGTAGAGATGGTAATGCCGGGCGACAACATCAAGATGGTTGTTACCCTGATTGCGCCGATCGCGATGGACGACGGCCTGCGTTTCGCTATCCGTGAAGGTGGCCGTACCGTAGGTGCTGGTGTTGTAGCTAAAGTTATCGCTTAATCTTTGGCTTACATAAATAAAGCAAAGCCCCTATAATAGGGGCTTTCTTGTGTAGGGGCGTAGTTCGAATTGGTAGAACAGCGGTCTCCAAAACCGATGGTTGCGGGTTCGAGTCCTGCCGCCCCTGCCATATACCTCGTCTCGTACGGGGCTTTTGTGTCTTTGGTTACGTCAGATACAGGTGGGTTGTATGAGTGTTAGTTCTGAGAGCCAGGGCGGAAGCAAGGATACCCTGCTTTGGGGCCTGGTTTTCATTATCCTGGCGGCCGCTGTAGTGGGTAATTACCTGCTCAACGATGTTGTCGCTGCCGTCCGCGCCCTGGGTGTGGTCGTTGTCATTGCTGCTGCCGGTGCAGTAGCCCTGCAAACCACCAAGGGAAAGGCAACACTGGCATTCGCCCGTGAGTCTCGCCTGGAAGTCCGCAAGGTCGTATGGCCGACCCGTCAGGAAGCCATTCAGACAACCCTGATTGTGCTGGCGGTGACCGCCGTGATGGGGCTGCTGCTGTTCGTTCTGGACGGTGCCTTGGTCTGGTTGGTCAACCTGATTACCGGTGTGTAAGGATAAGCCATGACTGAACAACGTGAACAACGTATGAGATGGTATGTCGTGCAGGCTTTTTCCGGCTATGAAGGCCGTGTAGCCAAGTCCCTGCGCGAGCATATCAAGATGCATGGCATGGAAGACATGTTCGGTGAAGTACTGGTCCCGACCGAAGAAGTGGTCGAGATGCGTGCTGGCCAGAAGCGCAAGAGTGAGCGCAAGTTTTTCCCGGGTTATGTCCTGGTCCAGATGATCATGGATGAAACCACATGGCACCTGGTGCGTAACGTACCGCGTGTAATGGGCTTCATTGGCGGTACTTCCGACCGTCCGGCACCGATCTCCGACAAAGAGGCCGATGCCATCCTGAACCGTCTGCAGGATGCCCACGACAAGCCGCGTCCGAAAACCCTGTTTGAACCGGGCGAAATGGTGCGGGTTGCCGATGGTCCGTTTGCCGACTTCAACGGTACCGTTGAAGAGGTCGATTATGAGAAGAGCCGCGTGAAGGTCTCTGTACTGATCTTCGGTCGTTCTACTCCTGTTGAACTGGATTTTGGTCAGGTCGAAAAGGGCTGATTGAATTCTGTACGTTTAACGGTTGTCAGGGGCAGCGAATATCTCTATAATTCGCTGCCCCTTTATTAGTTGGGGAGCCGTTTGCAGGAGCAAGTCTCCGAGGCGCTAGAACCCATTTTTGAGGTATTTTCCTAATGGCTAAGAAAGTCACAGCTTATATCAAGCTGCAGGTTGCTGCTGGTGCAGCCAACCCGTCTCCTCCCGTTGGTCCTGCACTGGGTCAACACGGTGTTAACATCATGGAATTCTGTAAGGCGTTCAACGCTCGTACAGAGAAGCTGGAAAAAGGTTCACCGACTCCGGTCGTGATCACCGTTTACAGCGACCGTTCCTTCACCTTCGAAACCAAGACTCCGCCTGCTTCCTTCCTGCTGAAGAAAGCTGCTGGCATCAAGTCTGGTTCTTCCAAGCCGAACAAAGACAAGGTTGGTAAGGTGACCGTTGCCCAGCTGCAAGAAATCGCCAAGACCAAAGAGCCGGATATGACTGGTGCCGATCTGGATGCAAAAGTACGTTGCATCGCAGGCTCCGCTCGTTCCATGGGTCTGGTAGTGGAGGATTAAGACAATGGCTAAACTTTCCAAGCGTATGCGCGTTATTCGCGAAAAAGTTGACGGTACCAAAGAGTACTCCATCAACGAAGCCATTGCCCTGCTGAAAGAACTGGCTACCGCCAAGTTCGTTGAAAGCGTTGACGTTGCTGTCAACCTGGGTATCGACGCTCGTAAATCTGACCAGAACGTACGTGGTGCTACTGTACTGCCGCACGGTACCGGTCGTGATGTACGCGTTGCCGTATTTACCCAAGGTGCCAACGCCGAAGCAGCTAAAGCTGCCGGTGCTGACCTGGTAGGTATGGATGACCTGGCCGATCTGGTTAAGAAAGGCGAGATGAACTTCGACGTAGTTATCGCATCCCCGGATGCCATGCGCGTTGTTGGTCAACTGGGTCAAATCCTGGGCCCGCGCGGCCTGATGCCGAACCCGAAAGTTGGTACTGTAACTCCTAACGTTGCCGAAGCTGTCAAGAACGCCAAGGCTGGTCAGGTTCGTTACCGTAACGACAAGAATGGTATCATCCATACCACTCTGGGTAAGGTTTCTTTCAACGAAGTTCAGCTGAAAGAAAACTTGGAAGCTCTGCTGGTTGCCCTGAAAAAAGGCAAGCCCTCTTCCGCCAAAGGTCAATTCATCAAGAAAGTCAGCATCTCCACCACCATGGGTGCCGGTGTTGCCGTAGACCAAGCTTCTCTGGAAGCTCAGGCCTAATTGATGGGTTTTACAAGGCGCAAAATTTAATCTATAATTTTGCGCCTTGATTGGTTGGGGGTTTCGACCTCCGTCCAAGACCGCAGGAGGCTGCAAAGCCTTAATGTTTCCTGCGTAGACGGTGCCGGAAACCCAGCGAGAAAGATTCTTTCTCTTCTGGAATCCTGCTACCGCATCGTTCCCCTCTGTTGTAAAGGTAGGGGGGATGTGTCAGTACTGGGTCAATAGACCCGGATTCAATCCAGGAGTTAAGCCAATGGCATTGGGACTCGAAGACAAAAAGGCAATTGTTGCTGAAGTCAACGAAGCTGCCAAAGGCGCTCTTTCTGCAGTTGTTGCCGATTCTCGCGGTGTAACTGTAGACAAGATGACCGTCCTGCGTAAAACCGCTCGTGAAGCCGGTGTGTACATGCGCGTTGTGCGTAACACCCTGCTGCGTCGCGCGGTAGAAGGTACCGAATACGAGTGCCTGAACGACGCATTTACCGGTCCTACCTTGATTGCTTTCTCTAACGAACACCCGGGCGCTGCTGCTCGTCTGTTCAAAGAGTTTGCCAAAGCGAACCAAAAGTTCGAAATCAAGGCTGGCGCTTTTAACGGTGAGTTTATCGCCGCAGCACAAATTGATCGTCTGGCCACGCTGCCGACTTACGAAGAAGCAATTGCGAAGTTGATGGCGACTATGAAAGAAGCCTCTGCTGGCAAGCTGGTTCGTACTATCGCTGCTGTTCGCGACCAGAAACAAGCTGCTGCTTGATTCTCGCCTATTTAGGCTGTTTGAGTTTATTCAACATCAGGAATTTTTGTCATGTCTATCACTAAAGACCAAATCATCGAAGCCGTTGCTTCCATGTCCGTAATGGAAGTTGTTGAGCTGATCGAAGCTATGGAAGAGAAGTTCGGTGTTTCTGCCGCTGCTGCCGTAATGGCTGGCCCGGCTGCTGCTGAAGCAGTAGAAGAGAAGACCGAGTTCGACGTAGTTCTGACTGCTGCTGGCGCCAACAAAGTTGCCGTTATCAAAGCCGTTCGTGGCGCTACCGGTCTGGGCCTGAAAGAAGCCAAAGACCTGGTAGAAGCTGCTCCGGCTAACCTGAAGGAAGGCGTGTCCAAGGACGAAGCTGAAGCTCTGAAGAAAGAGCTGGAAGCTGCCGGTGCTTCTGTTGAGATCAAATAATCTGCATTTATGTAGATTAGCCTGATAAAACAGGCTAGGGCTGGTGAATTTTTGTTCACCAGCCTTTTTGCGCTGTAGACTGAGAGCATTTCACACCGTTTACGACTCTCGGTGCACCAGCAATCCGGACTGTCTTCTTTCGTCCGGGCCAACACAAAACGGTGTTGAGACAGAGCTGTCCCGCGGGACAGAGTGGGTCACTTATCAGCGAGCTGAGGAACCCTATGGTTTACTCTTATACCGAAAAAAAACGCATTCGTAAGGACTTCGGTAAGCGAGACCAGGTACTGGACACGCCTTATCTGTTGTCCATTCAGCTGGACTCCTTCAAGCAGTTCATCGAGGCTGACCCGGAAGGTGAATATGGCCTAGAGGCCGCTTTCCGTAGCGTTTTCCCGATCACCAGTTACTCCGGTAGTGCTGAGCTTCAGTATGTCAGCTATCGCCTGGGTGAGCCGGTATTTGACGTAAAAGAATGCCAGATCCGTGGAGTGACCTACTCCGCGCCGCTGCGTGTCAAGCTTCGTATGGTTCTGTACGACCGTGAAGCAGCTGCCGGCACCGTCAAAGACATCAAGGAACAAGAAGTATACATGGGCGAAATTCCGCTCATGACCGAGAACGGCACCTTTGTTATCAATGGTACCGAGCGGGTTATCGTCTCCCAGCTGCACCGCAGCCCGGGCGTCTTCTTCGACCACGATAAAGGCAAAACTCATTCATCCGGTAAGGTACTGTATAACGCTCGCGTTATCCCCTACCGTGGCTCCTGGCTGGACTTCGAGTTCGATGCGAAAGACAACCTGTTTGTCCGTATCGACCGTCGTCGCAAACTGCCAGCATCCATTATTCTGCGCGCCCTGGACTTCACTTCCGAACAAATCCTGGCCACCTTCTTCGAGACCATCGGTTTTGAAGTAAAAGATGGCAAGTTGATGATGGATCTGGTGCCGGAGCGTCTGCGTGGTGAAACTGCGACCTTTGACATCGTGGCCAATGGCGCCGTGGTGGTTGAGACCGGTCGTCGTGTGACTGCGCGTCACATCCGTCAGTTGGAAAAAGACGCCGTTACCCAGATTGAGGTACCGGTTGAGTATGTTGTTGGCAAAGTTGCTGCCAAGGACTACGCACATCCGCAAACTGGCGAGATGGTCGTGACCGCCAACCAGGCGTTGAGCCTGGAAGCGATCGCCAACCTGTCCCAAGCCGGCTTCAAGCATTTCGAGGTTCTGTTCACCAACGAACTGGATCACGGTGCTTACATGTCCGAGACCCTGCGTGTCGACTCCAGCTCCAACCGTTTGGAAGCGCTGGTCGAGATCTATCGCATGATGCGTCCGGGCGAGCCGCCTACTCGCGAAGCTGCAGAACAGCTGTTCGAAAACCTGTTCTTCTCCGCCGAGCGTTACGACCTGTCTACCGTAGGTCGGATGAAGTTCAACCGCCGTCTGGGTCGTGAAGACGAGACTGGCGCGGGTGTGCTGACCAAAGACGACATCGTCGATGTGATGAAGCGCCTGATCGACATCCGTAACGGTAACGACGAAGTGGACGATATCGACCACTTGGGTAACCGTCGTATCCGTTCTGTCGGTGAAATGGCTGAAAACCAGTTCCGCGTCGGTCTGGTGCGTGTCGAGCGTGCGGTCAAGGAGCGTCTCTCCCTGGGCGACCTGGACACCCTGATGCCGCAGGATCTGATCAACGCCAAGCCGATCTCCGCCGCAGTCAAAGAGTTCTTTGGTTCCAGCCAGCTGTCCCAGTTTATGGACCAGAACAACCCGCTCTCCGAAGTGACCCACAAGCGTCGTATCTCCGCGCTGGGCCCGGGCGGTTTGACTCGTGAGCGTGCCGGCTTTGAAGTCCGAGACGTACACCCGACCCACTACGGTCGTCTGTGCCCTATCGAGACTCCTGAAGGTCCGAACATCGGTCTGATCAACTCTCTGTCCGTGTACTCTCGTACCAACGAGTACGGTTTCCTCGAGACCCCGTACCGCAAGGTCATTGACGGTGTGATCACCGACGAAGTGGACTACCTGTCTGCTATTGAAGAAGGCAAGTACGTGATCGCACAGGCTAACGCCGCGACCACCGAAGATGGCCGTCTGAAAGATGAATTGATCCCGTGCCGTCACAAAGGTGAATCCACCTTTATGAACGCCGACCAGATCCAGTATATGGACGTGAGCCCGCAGCAGATCGTATCTGTGGCAGCCGCTCTGATCCCGTTCCTGGAACACGATGACGCGAACCGCGCATTGATGGGTTCAAACATGCAACGTCAGGCTGTACCGACTCTGCGTGCTGACAAGCCGCTGGTAGGTACTGGTATGGAACGCGCTGTGGCCGTTGACTCCGGTGTAACCGTAGTAGCCAAGCGTGGCGGCGTAATCGACTATGTCGATGCCTCCCGTATCGTCCTGAAGGTCAATGAAGATGAGCTGATGCCAGGCGAAGCCGGTATCGACATCTACAACCTGACCAAATACACCCGTTCCAACCAGAACACCTGTATCAACCAGCGTCCTTGCGTGATGTTGGGTGAGCCGGTGATGGCTGGCGACGTACTGGCTGACGGCCCGTCCACCGATCTGGGTGAACTGGCACTGGGTCAGAACATGCGCGTCGCTTTCATGCCGTGGAACGGTTACAACTTTGAAGACTCGATCCTGGTGAACGAGCGTGTTGTTCAGGAAGATCGCCTGACCACCATCCATATCCAGGAACTGGCCTGTATCTCCCGTGACACCAAGCTGGGTCCGGAAGAGATCACTGCTGACATCCCGAACGTGGGTGAGGCCGCTCTGTCCAAGCTGGACGAGTCCGGTATCGTCTATGTGGGTGCCGAAGTGAAGGGCGGCGACATTCTGGTCGGTAAGGTAACCCCGAAAGGTGAAACCCAGCTGACGCCGGAAGAGAAGCTGCTGCGCGCCATCTTCGGTGAGAAGGCGTCCGATGTGAAGGACTCCTCCCTGCGTGTACCGAACGGTGTGTACGGTACCGTGGTTGACGTGCAAGTCTTTACCCGCGATGGCGTGGAAAAAGACAAGCGCGCCAAAGAAATCGAAGAGATGCAGCTGAAGGAAGCGAAGAAGGACTTGACCGAAGAGTTCAAGATCCTGGAAGACGGCATTTTCGGCCGCTCCCGCAACCTGCTGCTGGCCGCCGGTTACAGCGAAGATCGTCTGAACAAGCTCGATCGCTCCAAGTGGTTTGAACTGGCCATCGAAGACGAAGGCAAGCAGACCGAACTGGAACAGATCGCTGAACAGCACGTTGAGCTGAAAGCCGAGTTCGACAAGAAATTCGAGAACAAGCGTCGCAAGATTATCCAGGGTGATGATCTGGCACCGGGCGTACTGAAAATCGTCAAGGTTTATCTGGCAGTCAAGCGTCGCATCCAGCCGGGTGACAAGATGGCGGGCCGTCACGGTAACAAGGGTGTTATCTCCAAGATCTGTCCGGTCGAGGATATGCCTCATGACGAGTTCGGCCGTCCGGTCGACATCGTACTGAACCCGTTGGGCGTACCATCCCGTATGAACATCGGTCAGATCCTCGAAGTGCACCTGGGCCTTGCGGCCAAGGGTATCGGCGAGAAGATCGATCGCATGGTCAAAGAGCAGCGCGAGCTGCACGAGATGCGCAACTTCCTGCAACAGGTCTATGACCTGGGCGAGAAGGACACCCAGCAAGTGAACATCGCCGAACTGTCTGACGACGACGTACGTACCCTGGTGGGTAACCTGCGTAAGGGTCTGCCGGTTGCTACTCCGGTCTTTGATGGTGCCAAAGAGCGCGAAATCAAAGCCCTGCTGAAGCTGGCTGATCTGCCGGAGTCCGGTCAGATTGATCTGTTTGATGGCCGTACCGGTAACCGCTTCGAGCGTAAAGTAACCGTTGGTTACATGTACATGCTCAAGCTGAACCACTTGGTCGACGACAAGATGCACGCGCGTTCTACCGGTTCTTACAGCTTGGTTACCCAGCAGCCGCTGGGTGGTAAGGCTCAGTTCGGTGGTCAGCGTTTCGGTGAGATGGAAGTGTGGGCCCTGGAGGCTTACGGTGCGGCATATACCCTGCAGGAAATGCTGACCGTCAAGTCTGACGATGTGAATGGCCGTACCAAGATGTATAAGAACATCGTGGATGGCGACCACCGTATGGAGCCGGGCATGCCCGAATCCTTCAACGTATTGCTGAAGGAAATCCGCTCTCTGGGTATCAACATCGAGCTGGACGAAGAGTAAGAGCTCGCTCTTATTGTTCGAGAATTGACGTGGGCGCCCCGCTGTTTTGGCAGCCGGGGCGCCGAGGTTAGACTCCTGACAGGGGAAACACGTGAAAGACTTACTCAAGTTTTTGAAGGCTCAGACCAAGACCGAAGAGTTTGACAGTATCAAGATCGGTCTGGCCTCTCCTGACATGATCCGCTCCTGGTCATTCGGTGAGGTCAAAAAGCCTGAGACCATCAACTACCGGACTTTCAAGCCGGAGCGTGATGGTCTGTTCTGCGCCCGTATCTTCGGACCGGTGAAGGACTACGAGTGTCTGTGCGGCAAGTACAAGCGCCTGAAACACCGTGGTGTGATCTGTGAGAAGTGCGGCGTTGAAGTGACCCAGACCAAGGTCCGTCGTGAGCGTATGGGCCACATCGAGCTGGCCAGCCCGACTGCCCACATCTGGTTCCTGAAGTCCCTGCCGTCCCGTATCGGTCTGCTGCTGGACATGACCCTGCGCGACATCGAGCGCGTGCTCTACTTCGAATCTTTCGTCGTAATCGAGCCGGGCATGACCAACCTCGAACGCAGCCAGATGCTCTCTGAAGAGCAGTACCTGGATGCGCTGGAAGAGTGGGGCGACGAATTTGACGCCAAGATGGGTGCCGAAGCAATCCTGGCATTGCTGCGCGCTATCGATCTGGAAGGTGAAGTCAAAACCATGCGTGAGGAGCTGGATCAAACCAACTCCGAGACCAAGCGCAAGAAGACCACCAAGCGTCTGAAGCTGATGGAAGCTTTCCTGCAGTCCGGCAACAAGCCGGAGTGGATGATCATGACAGTGCTGCCTGTGCTGCCGCCGGACCTGCGTCCGCTGGTACCGCTGGACGGCGGCCGTTTCGCGACTTCCGATCTGAACGATCTGTACCGTCGCGTGATCAACCGTAACAA
The DNA here is from genome assembly GCF_041402305.1 of Aeromonas sp. S12(2024). Classification (NCBI taxonomy): domain Bacteria; kingdom Pseudomonadati; phylum Pseudomonadota; class Gammaproteobacteria; order Aeromonadales; family Aeromonadaceae; genus Aeromonas; species Aeromonas sp. S12(2024). The sequence goes on along the minus strand of NZ_JBGLRB010000011.1, from coordinate 11,510 downwards.
CCGCTTGAAGCGTCTGCTGGATCTGGCGGCTCCGGACATCATCGTGCGCAACGAAAAGCGTATGTTGCAAGAGTCCGTCGATGCGCTGCTGGATAACGGCCGTCGCGGTCGTGCCATCACCGGTTCCAACAAGCGCCCGCTGAAATCCCTGGCCGACATGATCAAGGGTAAGCAGGGTCGTTTCCGTCAGAACTTGCTCGGTAAGCGTGTCGACTACTCCGGTCGTTCCGTTATCACCGTAGGCCCTACTCTGCGTCTGCATCAGTGCGGTCTGCCGAAGAAGATGGCGCTGGAACTGTTCAAGCCGTTCATCTATGGCAAGCTGGAAACCCGCGGTCTGGCGACCACGATCAAGGCCGCCAAGAAGATGGTGGAGCGCGAGGAAGCTGTCGTTTGGGATATCCTGGACGAAGTGATCCGCGAACACCCGGTTCTGCTGAACCGTGCACCGACTCTGCACCGTCTGGGTATCCAGGCATTCGAACCGACTCTGGTCGAAGGCAAGGCAATCCAGCTGCACCCGCTGGTTTGTGCTGCGTATAACGCGGACTTCGATGGTGACCAGATGGCTGTTCACGTACCGCTGACCCTGGAAGCCCAGCTGGAAGCGCGTGCGCTGATGATGTCTACCAACAACATCCTGTCGCCTGCATCCGGTGAGCCGATCATCGTTCCTTCTCAGGACGTGGTCTTGGGTCTCTACTACATGACCCGTGCCCGTATCAACGCCAAAGGCGAAGGTATGGTGCTGGCCGGCCCGAAAGAAGCCGAGAAAGTATATCGCGCCGGTCTGGCCGACCTGCATGCTCGCGTCAAGTGCCGCATCACCGAGTACGTGAAGAACGAAGCCGGTGAACTGGTTGCCAAGACCGAGATGAAGAACACCACCGTTGGTCGTGCGATCCTGAGCCTGATCCTGCCGAAAGGCATGGAATACGCCCTGATCGACGAGCCGAAGGTGCTGACTGCTGCAGAACAGGCTGATCTGGATGCCAATCCGCAGAACTGGATCAAGTGCGTATCCAACAAGGCGCTGGGCAAAAAGCTCATCTCCCGTCTGCTGAACACCTGCTATCGCAAGCAGGGCCTGAAGGACACCGTTATCTTCGCTGACCAGCTGATGTATACCGGTTTCCACTACGCGGCCCTGTCCGGTGCTTCCGTTGGTATCGATGACATGGTCATCCCGGATGCCAAGAAAGACATCATCGCAGCAGCCGAAGCCGAAGTTGCCGAGATCCAGGACCAGTTCCTGTCAGGTCTGGTAACTGCGGGCGAGCGTTACAACAAGGTTATCGATATCTGGGCCAGCGCCAACGAGCGCGTCTCCAAGGCCATGATGGAGAACTTGTCCAAAGAGCGTAACGTCAACTCGCTGGGTGAAGAAGAAGAGCAGGCCTCGTTCAACAGCATCTTTATGATGGCCGACTCTGGTGCGCGTGGTTCCGCCGCCCAGATCCGTCAGCTGGCCGGTATGCGTGGCCTGATGGCCAAGCCGGATGGCTCCATCATCGAGACCCCGATCATCGCGAACTTCCGAGAAGGTCTGAACGTACTGCAGTACTTTATCTCTACCCACGGTGCTCGTAAGGGTCTGGCGGATACTGCACTGAAGACTGCGAACTCCGGTTACCTGACTCGTCGTCTGGTAGACGTGGCGCAAGACATGGTGATCACCGAGGACGATTGCGGCACTACCGACGGTCTGTGGATGACTCCGCTGATCGAGGGTGGCGACGTGGTCGAGCCGCTGCGTGAGCGCGTGCTGGGTCGTGTGGTGGCAGAAGATGTCATCAAGCCGGGTACCGAGGACGAGATCCTGGTTGCTCGCAACACCCTGCTCGACGAGCAGCTGTGTGACCTGCTGGAACGCAACTCCGTTGACCGTGTGAAGGTGCGTTCTGCCATCACCTGTGAAACTGACTTCGGTAACTGTGCTCACTGCTACGGCCGTGATCTGGCCCGTGGTCACTTGGTTAACAAGGGTGAGGCTGTCGGTGTTATCGCCGCCCAGTCCATCGGTGAACCGGGTACCCAGCTGACGATGCGTACTTTCCACATCGGTGGTGCTGCATCTCGTGCCGCTGCTGAAAGCAGCATCCAGGTCAAGAACACCGGTACCATCAAGCTGCAGAACGCCAAGTTCGTTCACAACAGCGATGACAAACTGGTTATCACCTCACGTTCTACCGAACTGACCATCATGGACGACATGGGCCGTACCAAGGAAAGCCACAAGCTGCCTTACGGTTCCGTGCTGGAAGTGAAGGACGGCCAGGCCGTGAGTGCTGGCGAGACCGTTGCCAATTGGGATCCGCACACCCACCCGATCATCACCGAAGTGGCAGGTCGCCTGCAGTTCGAACACATGATCGATGGCGTGACCATCACTCGTCAGACCGACGAGCTGACCGGTCTCTCTTCTATCGTCGTACTGGACGTCAACGAGCGTCCGAGCGCCGGTAAAGAGATGCGTCCGACCGTTAAACTGGTCGACCTGAACGGCAAAGATGTGATGATCCCGGGTACCGATGTAGCCGCCCAGTACTTCCTGCCGGGCAAGGCGATCGTGAACCTGGAAGATGGTGCCAACGTGGGCGTGGGTGACGCGGTAGCGCGTATCCCGCAAGAGTCCGGCGGTACCAAGGACATCACCGGTGGTTTGCCGCGCGTTGCGGATCTGTTCGAAGCACGTCAACCGAAGGAACCGGCAATTCTGGCCGAGATCTCCGGTACCATCTCCTTCGGGAAAGAGACCAAGGGCAAACGCCGTCTGGTCATCACCCCGACCGATGGTGGCAACGTCTACGAAGAGATGATTCCGAAGTGGCGTAACCTGAACGTGTTCGAAGGTGAAAAAGTTGAGAAGGGTGAAGTGCTGGCGGACGGTCCTGAGTCTGCTCACGACATCCTGCGTCTGCGCGGTATCAGCCCGGTCGCCAACTACATCGCCAACGAAGTGCAGGACGTTTACCGTCTGCAAGGCGTTAAGATCAACGACAAGCACATCGAAGTCATCGTTCGTCAGATGCTGCGCAAGTGCGAGATCCTGAGCGCTGGCGATACCGATCTGATCGAAGGCGAACAGGTTGAAGTGGCTCGTGTGAAGATTGCCAACCGTAAGCTGGTTGCCGAGGGCAAGACCCCTGCGACCTACCGTCATGTACTGATGGGTATTACCAAGGCATCTCTGAGCACCGAGTCCTTCATCTCCGCGGCTTCCTTCCAGGAAACCACTCGCGTTCTGACCGAAGCCGCCGTAGGTGGCAAGCGTGATGAACTGCGTGGTCTGAAAGAGAACGTCATCGTGGGTCGTCTGATCCCGGCTGGTACCGGCTTTGCCTACCACCACAGCCGGATCAACCAGCGTGCCGCCGCAGCTCGTGCTGTTGGTACCCCGCAGGTGACCGCTGATGAAGCGGAGCAGAACCTGGCGGATCTGCTGAACGCAGCCGGTAGCTTCGACGAAGAGTAACTCGTCATCCGTGATTAAAAAGGGCTCCTTCAAGGAGCCCTTTTTGTTGGCCAATTCCTCGGCAAAGGTAGACGCAGCGCGGGTTTCAGGATGATCCAGAGCAAAGTTGTAGAGTAAAAAATCAAAAAAAGTTGACTTTACTCCCCTGCAATTTAAAACTCGGGAAAGTTGAATGGTTATTACAGGGGTAGAACATGACTGTCGGTATCGAGGAAGCCATGCTTCCCGAAGAACAGCTGATCAGCCGCACTTTTACAGATGAAGACAGGGAATTGTTGCGCTCATACGATGGGCTCATCGATGGTTTGGCCGAGCTGTTCGGCAAGCATTGTGAAGTGGTACTCCACTCCCTGGAAAATCTGCACGAGTCGGTGATCAAGATCGCCAACGGCTTCAATACCGGACGCACCCTCGGGGCGCCCATCACCGATCTCGCCCTGCGCATGCTCAAGGACATCGAGAGCACCGGCCAGGATTACACCCAGAGCTATTTCGCTCGCAGCCGTACCGGCGCGCTGATGAAGTCGAGCACCATCGCCATTCGCAACAGCGAGCGGCAAGTTGTGGGGCTTATCTGCATCAACCTGCACATCAATGCGCCTTTCCACGAGTTCGTTGCCGAATTTTTCCCGACGCCCCAGCAGGCGGCGCGCCAGTCACCAGAGACCTTTGCCAACAGCGTGGAAGAGCTGGTTGCCCAGACGGTGGATAACACCATCGACGAGATCAATCGCGATCCCACCGTGGCCAACAATGCCAAGAATCGCTTCATCGTGACCCAGCTGTTCGAGAAGGGCATTTTCGATATCAAGGATTCGATCAATCTGGTGGCTGACAAACTCAATATTTCAAAACATACCGTTTATCTTTACATCCGACAGCGCAAGCAGGGTGAAGACGAGAACGAGTAACTCATTCCAGAAGGGGATAGATGAATGGCTAAAGAAGTGATTGCAACCGACAAGGCGCCTGCCGCGATTGGTCCGTATGTTCAGGCTACCAAGGTTGGCGAGATGATCTTCACCTCCGGGCAGATCCCGCTCGATCCTGCCACCATGGAAATCGTGGCTGGCGGCATTGAAGAGCAGGCCGAACGGGTGATGAAGAACCTGGTTGCCGTGTTGCACGCTGCCGGTGCCGATGCCAGCAAAGTGGTCAAAACCACCTGCTTCCTGAGCGACATGAACAACTTCGTTGCCTTCAACCAGGTCTATGCCCGCTACTTTGGCGATGCAGCGCCAGCCCGCTCCTGCGTGGAGGTGGCCCGTCTGCCGAAAGATGTGCTGGTCGAGGTCGAGGCGATTGCCCATCTCTGATCAACAGATCGAATCAAGCCCCTCCTGGCAGGGGCTTTTTTGTTTTTGGCGTAAAATGGACCGGGTCAGCACAGGAGTCCTGCTATGAGTCTGAGTTTTGCCATCCTGGTCACGGGGCCCGCCTATGGCACCCAATCGGCCAGCACAGCCTATCGTTTTGCCCGCACCCTGTTGGCACAGGGGCATACCTTGTCCCACCTGTTCTTCTATCAGGACGGGGTCTGCAACGGCAACGGTTTGCATCTGCCTGCATCCGATGAGACTGACCTGGTGCGTCTGTGGCGAGAGCTGGCAGCAGAGCAGGGGATCCGTATCGACGTCTGCGTCGCCGCTGCCATGCGACGCGGTGTGCTCGATGAACAGGAAGCCAAGGGGGCAGGGCAGGTACACTTCAATCTGCAAGCGCCATTTTGTCTGAGCGGTCTGGGCCAGTTGGCCGAGGCGGCGCTCACCGCCGATCGACTGGTTCAGTTTTAGGGGGAGTCATGAGCAAGAAAATCGCCTTTATCTGCAGTCGTGGCCCCCATGGCCATGCCGCCGGCCGGGAAGGACTGGATGCCTTGTTGGCCACCTCGGCCATGAGCGATGAGCTGGCGCTCTTCCTGATTGGGGACGGTGTGCTGCAACTGCTCAAGGAGCAGCAGCCTGCCGCCATTTTACAGCGCCACTACGCACCTACCTTCAAGATGCTGGAACTCTACGACATCGAAGAGGTCTATGTTTGTGCTGACTCGCTGGCAGAGCGTGGCGTGACTGTGGATGATCTGCTGATCCCCGTCGAGAGTCTACCGCGCCAGGAACTGGCTCGGCGCTGGGCACAATGTTCGACTCACATCAGCTTTTGAGGTCTCCATGTTGCATCTGATATTGAACTCCCCTTTTCAGAGTCAGGCTCTGGCAGAGGCGCTCTCATACCTTCAGCCCGAGGATGAGCTGGTACTGATGCAGGATGCCGTGATTGCGGCATCGGCTCCCCAGTGGAGCGCGCGGCTGGCGGGTATCCCGCTTTATGTGATGCAGGAAGATCTGCAAGCTCGCGGTTTGCAGCATCGGGTGGGTAATGTGCTCGATATGGCGGGTCTGGTGGCACTGATTGCGCAAAAAGGTTCCCCGCGCACCTGGGGTGGCTGAGAAGCACATTTCCAAGAAAATTCAAGATGATGTCGTGAAATCAAACGGATCCGAATTGCCCTTTTGTGACGCAAATTGTATAAATCTTGACTCCCCAGACAACAGGGCATAAAATTTCGCGTCCCCGTATCTGCGGGGAGGATTTTCCACACGTTTATGAAGTCATTATCAGGAGCCTTTTGATGGCAACTATTAACCAGTTGGTTCGCAAGCCACGCATCAAGCTCGTTGTGAAAAGCAACGTGCCGGCGCTGGAAGCGTGCCCTCAGAAGCGTGGCGTATGCACTCGTGTATATACCACCACCCCGAAGAAGCCTAACTCTGCACTGCGTAAAGTGTGCCGTGTACGTCTGACCAACGGCTTCGAAGTCACCTCCTACATCGGTGGTGAAGGTCACAACCTGCAAGAGCACTCTGTTGTTCTGATCCGTGGCGGTCGTGTAAAAGACTTGCCAGGTGTTCGTTATCACACCGTTCGTGGTGCGTTGGACTGTGCCGGTGTTAAAGACCGTAAGCAGGCTCGCTCCAAGTATGGCGTGAAGCGTCCTAAAGCTTAATGGTTCTCCGTTAAGTAAGGCCAAACGTTAATTCGTTTCTAGTTAGATAGCTTTCTAGTTTTGGGTAATCCCTGAAGTTACGGAGAATTTGAAATGCCAAGACGTCGTGTTGTTGGTCAGCGTAAAATCCTGCCAGATCCCAAGTTCGGATCAGAGCTGCTGGCTAAATTTGTCAACGTAGTAATGGTTGACGGTAAGAAATCTGTTGCAGAAGCCATTGTTTATGGCGCCCTGGACATCATTGCCACCAAATCTGGCAAAGAGCACCTGGCCGTATTCGAAGAAGCTCTGGATAACATTCGTCCGGCGGTCGAGGTTAAATCTCGTCGCGTCGGTGGTGCAACCTATCAGGTGCCGGTAGAAGTTCGTCCGGTACGTCGCAATGCCCTGGCAATGCGCTGGTTGGTTGATGCCGCTCGTAAACGTGGTGAAAAATCAATGGCTCAGCGTCTGGCTGGCGAGCTGCTGGATGCCGCTGACAATAAGGGTTCGTCTGTCAAGAAACGTGAAGACGTTCACCGTATGGCTGAAGCGAACAAAGCCTTCGCTCACTTCCGCTGGTAATCCGCTTGCGCAGGGTCTTTTGACTCTGCGCACCTTTAATTATCTAGGGACAAGCGCCTTAGTAAGAGGATGACAATGGCTCGTACAACCCCCATTGAGCGTTATCGTAACATCGGTATCTCCGCTCACATTGACGCCGGTAAGACTACTACTACCGAGCGTGTACTGTTTTACACCGGTGTAAGTCACAAGATCGGTGAAGTTCACGATGGCGCTGCCACCATGGACTGGATGGAACAGGAACAAGAGCGTGGTATCACCATCACCTCAGCCGCGACCACCGCTTTCTGGTCCGGTATGGGTAAACAGTTCCAACCGCACCGTATCAACATCATCGATACCCCGGGCCACGTTGACTTTACTATCGAAGTAGAGCGTTCAATGCGTGTTCTGGACGGTGCCGTGATGGTGTACTGTGCCGTAGGTGGCGTACAGCCACAGTCTGAAACCGTATGGCGTCAGGCTAACAAGTACAAGGTTCCCCGTATCGCGTTCGTCAACAAGATGGACCGTACCGGCGCCAACTTCCTGCGCTGCGTTGAGCACATCAAGACCCGTCTGAAAGGTACTCCGGTTCCCCTTCAGCTGAACATCGGCTCTGAAGAGAACTTCAAGGGCGTTGTTGACCTGGTCAAGATGAAAGCCATCAACTGGAATGAAGCTGATCAGGGCGTATCCTTCGATTACGAAGACGTCCCGGCCGAGTTGCTGGAACAGGCGCAAGAAATGCGCATGAATCTGGTTGAAGCCGCTGCTGAAGCGTCTGAAGACCTGATGGAAAAATACCTGGGCGGCGAAGAGCTGACCGAGGAAGAGATCAAAGGTGCTCTGCGTCAGCGCGTGCTGAACAACGAAATCATCCTGGTAACCTGTGGCTCCGCGTTCAAGAACAAGGGCGTACAGGCAATGCTGGATGCCGTGATTGAGTACCTGCCGGCTCCGACCGACGTTGCTGCTATCGACGGCCTGAAAATGGACGGCGAGACCAAAGACGAGCGTCACGCTTCTGATGACGAGCCGTTCTCTGCTCTGGCGTTCAAGATCGCTACCGACCCGTTCGTTGGTAACCTGACCTTCTTCCGTGTCTACTCTGGCGTGATCAACTCCGGTGACACCGTGCTGAACTCCGTCAAGGACAAGCGCGAGCGTTTTGGCCGTATCGTTCAGATGCATGCCAACAAGCGTGAAGAGATCAAAGAAGTACGCGCTGGTGACATCGCTGCTGCCATCGGTCTGAAAGACGTGACCACTGGTGACACCCTGTGTGACCCGAACGCACCGATCATCCTCGAGCGTATGGAATTCCCGGAGCCGGTAATTTCTATCGCGGTTGAGCCGAAAACCAAGGCTGACCAGGAGAAGATGGGCCTGGCACTGGGCCGTCTGGCTCAGGAAGATCCGTCCTTCCGCGTATGGACTGACGAAGAGTCAGGTCAAACCATCATCGCTGGTATGGGTGAGCTGCACCTGGACATCATCGTTGACCGTATGCGTCGCGAGTTCAAGGTTGAAGCCAACGTAGGTAAGCCGCAGGTTGCCTACCGTGAAACCATCCGTACCACCGTTAAAGACATCGAAGGCAAGCATGCCAAGCAGTCTGGTGGTCGCGGTCAGTACGGTCATGTTGTTATCGACATGTACCCGCTGGAAGAAGGCAAAGCCTACGAATTCGTCAACGACATCAAAGGTGGTGTCATTCCTGGTGAATTCATCCCGGGTGTTGATAAAGGTATCCGTGAGCAGCTCAAATCTGGTCCGCTGGCTGGTTACCCGGTTATGGATCTGGGTGTGCGTCTGCACTTCGGTTCTTACCACGATGTCGACTCTTCCGAACTGGCGTTCAAAATCGCTGCTTCCATGGCCTTTAAGGCTGGCTTCATGAAAGCCAACCCGGTTCTGCTCGAACCGATCATGAAAGTAGAAGTTGAAACTCCGGAAGATTACATGGGCGATGTTATCGGTGACCTGAACCGTCGTCGTGGCCTGATCGAAGGTATGGAAGATGGTCCGTCCGGCAAGATCGTACGTGCTCTGGTGCCGCTGGCCGAAATGTTCGGTTATGCAACTGCACTGCGTTCCGCTACCCAGGGTCGTGCTTCCTACGCCATGGAATTCGCCAAGTATCACGATGCACCGACCAACGTTGCACAAGCCGTGATCGAAGAGCGCAAATCCAAGTAATTTAAGATTCCCCGCCTACGACGGTAGGCGGGTTTAACCTAGAAGGACTACGTCGTGTCTAAAGAAAAATTTGAGCGTAATAAACCGCACGTAAACGTCGGCACCATCGGCCACGTTGACCACGGTAAAACCACCCTGACTGCAGCTATCACCAACGTGCTGGCCAAGCACTTCGGTGGTAAAGCTTTCGCCTTCGACCAGATCGACAAGGCACCGGAAGAGCGTGAGCGTGGTATCACCATCAACACCTCCCACGTAGAATACGACACCGCTACCCGTCACTACGCCCACGTAGATTGCCCGGGTCACGCCGACTACGTTAAAAACATGATCACCGGTGCTGCCCAGATGGACGGCGCGATCCTGGTAGTAGCAGCGACTGACGGCCCGATGCCGCAGACTCGTGAGCACATCCTGCTGGGTCGTCAGGTTGGTATCCCGTACATGATCGTGTTCATGAACAAGTGTGACATGGTTGATGACGAAGAGCTGCTCGAACTGGTTGAGATGGAAGTTCGTGAACTGCTGACCGAGTACGACTTCCCGGGTGATGACCTGCCGGTAGTTCGTGGTTCCGCACTGAAAGCGCTGGAAGGCGACGCTCAGTGGGAAGAGAAGATCATCGAGCTGGCTGGCCACCTGGATACCTACATCCCGGAGCCGGAGCGCGCGATTGACCAGCCGTTCCTGATGCCTATCGAAGACGTATTCTCTATCGCTGGCCGTGGTACCGTAGTTACCGGTCGTGTAGAGCGCGGTATCGTTAAAGTAGGTGAGACTGTAGAAATCGTTGGTATCAAAGATACCGTTTCTACCACCTGTACCGGTGTAGAAATGTTCCGCAAGCTGCTGGACGAAGGTCGTGCAGGCGAGAACATCGGCGCGCTGCTGCGTGGTGTTAAGCGTGAAGACGTAGAGCGTGGTCAGGTACTGGCCAAGCCGGGTTCTATCAAGCCGCACACCAAGTTCGAATCTGAAGTGTACGTACTGTCCAAAGAAGAAGGTGGTCGTCATACCCCGTTCTTCAAAGGCTACCGTCCGCAGTTCTACTTCCGTACTACCGACGTGACCGGTACCATCGAGCTGCCGGAAGGCGTAGAGATGGTAATGCCGGGCGACAACATCAAAATGGTTGTTACCCTGATTGCTCCGATCGCGATGGACGACGGCCTGCGTTTCGCTATCCGTGAAGGTGGCCGTACCGTAGGTGCTGGTGTTGTAGCTAGCGTAATCGCCTAATCGATTCGTTATATACAAGCATGAAAAGGGGTGGCTTCGGCCACCCCTTTTATTTTTGGGGCTATTTATGGCCTGTGAGATACTGGGCAAAACCATTGATAGAGGTAGTTTCCGTGAGCAACCCCGCCATTTTTCTGGATCGTGACGGTGTCATCAATGAAGACACTGGCTATGTCAGTCAGGTCGATGATTTTCATTTTCTGCCCGGAGTCATAGACGCCCTGCAGCTCCTCAAAAAGAAAGGCTATCTGCTGGTTGTCGTCACTAACCAGTCCGGAATCGCCCGCGGCTACTTCAGTGAAGATGACTTCATGAATCTGACTGAATGGATGGATTGGTCACTGGCTGATCGGGATGTGGATCTCGATGGTATCTACTTCTGCCCCCATCATCCGGATCACGGCGCCCCCTGTGATTGCCGCAAACCGGAGCCAGGCATGCTGCTGTTGGCGCAACAGGAACTGGGGATCGACATGAGTCGTTCCTATATGGTGGGTGACAAGCCCTCTGATCTGAAAGCTGCCATCAATGCCGGGGTTGGTCACAAGATCATGGTCAGAACCGGCAAGCCGGTGACCGAAACGGGTAGTGCGCTGGCCGACGCTCTCTATGACAATCTGCACGATTTTGCTGTTGCGGTGCCTGCAGTGCGCTGATTTCGCCGGTTTAATATGCCAATTGGTGGCTTTGTGAGCGAACAAACAGCAAAAGCCATCTTTTTGCAATTATCTGCTTGCCAGAAAGAATCTGTTCCCTATAATGCGCCTCCATCGACAGGGCAAGCGGCAACGCAGAAAGCCAAGTCGGTAACCTCGAAAAGCCTTTGAAAATAAGGCTTGACTCGAGAAGGCGGTTGAGTAGAATTCCACTCCCGCAGCAACACACTGTTGCGTCGCTCTTTAACAATTTGAATCAAGCAATCTGTGTGGGCACTCGCAGCATCGAACATCAAAAACAATTTTTGATTTTCAATGTCTGGTGAAGTGACCAAGACGATTTCTTAGCAATAAGAAGTCGAACAGTTTATTTCAGCAATTCATTGAGCCG
>NZ_JBGLRB010000010.1:0-154950 GCF_041402305.1 Aeromonas sp. S12(2024) | reverse complement strand
AACCACCACCCGGTTGCACGGTGGCGGTCAGGGTCTGCGGGTTGCCATTGGCATCGGTCACCACCAGGGTAACGGTACTGCCCGCCGGGGCATCCGTCGTACCGGTAATGGTCGGGGTGGTGTCGTTGGTGTTATCCGGCGCATCGACAGTGATGGTCGGGGCGGTCACATCCACACTGCCATCGTCGGTCGCGGTGCCGGTGTTGCCGGCCGGATCGGTGACGCTGGCCGTTACTTGATAGCTGCCTTCCGCCAGCGGGGTAGTGACATCCACGCTGTAACCACCACCCGGTTGCACGGTGGCGGTCAGGGTCTGCGGGTTGCCATTGGCATCGGTCACCACCAGGGTAACGGTACTGCCCGCCGGGGCATCCGTCGTACCGGTAATGGCCGGGGTGGTGTCGTTGGTGTTATCCGGCGCATCGACAGTGATGGTCGGGGCGGTCACATCCACACTGCCATCGTCGGTCGCGGTGCCGGAATTACCCGCAGGATCGGTCACTGTGGCAGTGACGGTATAAGAGCCTTCAGCCAAAGGGATCACCACATCCACGGTGAAGGTACCGCTGGGTGCGACGATAGCGGTCAGAGTTTGTTGATTACCGTTTGCATCGGTGACCAGCAGGGTGACGGTGCTGCCAGCAGGAGCATCCGTGGTCCCGGTCAGGGTCGGAGTAGTGTCATTGGTGTTATCTGGCGCAACCACGGAAATGGTGGGCGGCGTCAGGTCGAATACTTCATCTTCGCCAGCAGCACCCAGCGGTGGCTCGCCATTGGTGTTGTAGGTGGTATCGAAAGTGGCTTCAGCAATGGTTGCGGAACCGGTACGGTCGATGGTGACAAAACCGCCGTTGCCACTGGCACCGGCGACGCCCCCAATACCGCCACCACCGGCGGCTGGTGCACCGCCTGCTGCAGAGGCTTCAAAGGCCTGAGTCGGGTCAGCCCCACCCAAGATCGCCTGTTGCAAGGCATTGATATCATCAGGAGTGCCAGCGGCACCATTTTGTGCCAGCTGGGGAGCATCTCCCTCTTCGGCAGGCTCACTCTGCTCGCTGGCTGGTTGCACATTGAATGACTGTCCGCCGCCCATGAAACTGGCGCCATCCGGCGACACGATCACCGCCCCTTTAGGCAGCACATCACCTTCAGCCAACAGCTTCCGGCTGCCATCAGCGGCAACCAGATAAATTTGTCCTTTAAGTTGGGTTACGGTTACGCCCTGTTCCAAGGTAACGGCATTGGTGATCATGTTCTCTCCTGAATCCTGATTTGAATGCAATAAGCCACAGCCTACTTTGCAGACTGAGGGGAAAAATAACCAGCTCGAAAATTCGAAAGGATAGACCGATTTGAGGCTGAACTGTTCAGCCAGATAGAAGTGTGTAAAACGAGGTTGTGAGAATGGCAAAAACCAAAATTATCAATAGATTACAGAATGATGACAGGAGCATGACAAGGCATGCTCCCGTCAGGATGAACCCTAGGCTCCCGCCCAGAGGATGATAGCCAGCAGCTGTGGCGAGATGATCCGCAGAAACATCACCAGCGGGTAGACAGTGGCGTATGAGAGCGCACTGGCGCCACTGGTCGGGTGCATTGCGTTGGCAAAGGCCAGCGCGGGAGGATCTGTCATGGAGCCGGCCAGCAAGCCGCACAGGGTCAGATAATTCATCTTGCCGTAGAGGCGCGCCAGCAAACCGACTACCAGCAGCGGGATCAGGGTGATCGCCATACCGTAGAGCATCCAGGCCGGGCCATCGCCGTTGATCAGGGTATCGACGAAGCCGGCACCGGACTTGAATCCAACCACCGCCAGAAACAGCACGATCCCGATCTCCCGCAGCGCCAGGTTGGCGCTGGGTGGCATGAACCAGTAGAGCTTGCCGATGCTGCCGATCCGCGACAGGATCAGCGCCACCACCAGCGGCCCCCCCGCCAGACCCAGCTTGAGGGCGGCCGGGAAACCGGGCAGATAGAAGGGGATGGAGCCGAGCAATACGCCAAGGCCAATCCCGATAAATACCGGCAACATCTGCACCTGTTGCAGTTTTTGCTGCACGTTGCCGACCACATTGGTCACCGCTTCGATGGCGTCGAGACGGCCAACCAGGTTGAGGATGTCACCAAACTGCAGGCTGGTCTGACTGGTCGGCACCAGTTCGATACCGGCACGGTTGAGACGGGAGATCACCACGTCATAGCGCTGTTTGATGTCCAGATCGCGGATCTTCTTGCCAAGAACCTGCTCGTTGGTCACCACTACTCGCTCGACGCGCAGATCGGTGCCGCGGGTCGAGAGCGAGGTCTCCACCTCCTCCCCCAACACCAGCAACACCTTGTGCAGCGCGTGACGCTCACCGACTAGGTGCAGCAAGTCACCCAGTTGGATACGGGATTCCGGCCGTGGCACCATCAGCTCGTCGCCCCGCTTGAGCCGTGAACAGATGACATCCGACTCGTCGAGACTCGGGATCTCGCTCAGCATCAGGCCGTGCATATTGGGGTTGCGCACCGCGATGTTGATAGTCTGCAAGCTCTCTTTGGTTTTACCGGTTTGTAGCTCGAACTGGGCGGCTTCATCGTCGATCTTGATGCGAAAGAAGACCCTAACCAACCACATGGTGAGCAAAATACCGCAGATGCCGAATGGATAGGCCACTGCGTATCCCATCCCCATCAGGCCGGTAGAACCGGGCGCGGCGCCCAGCTCGGCCAGGATCTGCTGGCCCGCACCGAGGGATGGCGTATTGGTCACTGCACCGGAGAAGACCCCCAGAATGACCGGCAACGGCACATCGAAAAATTGATGCAAGCCAGCGGCCACCACGCAGCCAAGGATGACCAGCAAGGCGGCAAAGGCGTTGAGTTTGAGACCCGAACTGCGCAATGACGAGAAGAAACCCGGCCCGACCTGGATGCCGATGGTATAGACAAACAGGATCAGGCCAAATTCTTGAATAAAGTGAAGCGTTTGTGCATCCAGCGCGAGATCGGAGGCGCCTGCAAAGTGACCGACTATGATGCCGCCGAACAGCACCCCCCCTATTCCCAAGCCAACGCCATAGACTCGCCAGTTTCCCAGCCAGAGTCCTAGCACTGCCACCAGCGACAACATGCTGATGGAAAGCGCGATTTCACTCATTTCGTGCATCCTTTGCGAATTGAACTGGCCCTAGCTTGTCAGCAAACGCTGATGCCAACTGTGTGATACCGCACGAATTTATCCTTTTAGGCGCCAAAAATACCAATTAAGGGCTAGTTGCAAGACGTTAGGCGACGTAGCCGTAAATGGCCACAAAGTGACAAACGCTGCCACCCAGCACAAAGAGATGCCAGATGGCGTGGTTATAGGGGATCTGCTTGGCCACATAGAAGATGACCCCGAGGCTGTAGATAAGGCCACCAAGCCCGAGCAACAGCAGCCCCTCACCGGCCAGATGGATATAGAGCTGATAGATGACCACCAGCGACAGCCAGCCCAGCATCAGGTAGGTAAAGAGCGACAACTTCTTGAAGCGGTTGATAAACACCAGCTTGAACACCACACCAGCCAGCGCCAGGGCCCAAATCACCACCATCAAGCCCTTCGCCAGCGGCGTATCGAGCGCCACCAGCAGGAAGGGGGTATAGGTGCCGGCAATCAGCAGATAGATGGCGCAGTGATCAAACACCTTGCACCAGCGTCTGGCCCGCCCTTCCGCCATGCTGTGATAGAGGGTCGAGGCGAGATAGAGCAGCACCAGACTTCCACCATAAAGGCTGTAGCTCACCAGCGCCTGCGTACCCTGCCCCCATCCCTTGATGAGCAACAGCACCAGCCCGATAATCCCCAGCAACAATCCCGCACCATGACTCAGCCTGTTTGCCAGCTCCTCCCGGGGGGAGTAATCCATCACACCACTCATAACATCGACTCCACAATAACTGTGGCTCACTCTACCCAGCGCCATTTCGGAGTACAAGTGTTCGCTTAAAAAATGGAGTGGCTGTCACCTGCCAACCTTTGGTGTATGCTCTGCCGCCGATGCCCGAGACAAGCGGCATAGACACCTACCCCGGTGACCTGGTCTGGAGAACCTGATGAAGTTGACTGAGCTGTTTGCACAAGCGGATCCCGCCTTTGGCGAGGCGATGAACACCTTGCTGGAGAGCTTCCACCACTCCGACGACAGTCAGGCCCCCTATCAGCGCGACCTGTTCACCCACCAGCTCGATCAATCCCGCATGCCTGCAGTCGGCCAACCTATCGAGGAGTATCTGGCGCGGCTGGCTACTCTGGTGCCCGGTGCCTCGCATCTCACCTCGCCACGCTACATGGGCCACATGACGGCACCACTGCCGGCCTATACTGCCGAGCTGTCGCGCCTGCTGGTGATGCTGAACCAGAATCCGATGAAGATGGAGTCCTCCCGTCTGCTCAGCTTTCTCGAGCGGGAGGTGCTGGCCAAGCTGCACCGCCTCATCTATGGCAGGGATGATGCCTTCTACGGCGAGCAGATGCATGCCAAGGATGCCGCCCTCGGCGTCATGACCAGCGGCGGCACCATCGCCAACGTCACGGCACTGTGGTTGGCCCGCAACCGCGCCTGTGGCGACAACCTATTCGCCCTCTATGAACAGGGCTATCGGGGCGCCGTCATTCTGGGCTCCCGCCTGATGCACTACTCCTTCGACAAGGGGATGGATCTGGTGGGGCTGGGCGCCCGCAGCGTTTGGCGCCTTGAGACTGACGAACAAAACCGGCTCAGTCTGGCTGCGCTGGAGCAGGCACTGATCCAGTGCAAAGAACAGAAATTGAAGGTGCTGGCATTGGTCGGCGTGGCTGGCAGTACCGACTTTGGCTCCATCGACCCTCTGCCTGAGCTGGCGGTCATCGCCGAGCGCGAGCAGATCCACTTCCACGTGGATGCCGCCTGGGGTGGCCCGACCCTCTTCTCCCCCCGCTATCAAAACCTGCTGGCCGGGATCGAGCGCGCAGATACCGTCACCCTGGATGGCCACAAGCAACTGCTGGTGCCGCTCGGTACTGGCATGCTGCTCTGCCGCCAGCCCGACCTGATGATGGCGGTCAAGCGAGAGGCGCCCTACGCCATCCGTGCCACCTCGTTCGATCAGGGCCGCTTTACCCTGGAGGGCACCCGCCCGGCCAATGCCCTCTATCTGGATGCCGCCTTCCAGCTGTTTGGCCAGCAAGGCTATGCCGATCTCATCGAGGCCAACTACGACCGTGCCCGGCTGATGGCCGAGCTCATCACCAGCAATCCCGCCTTCGAGCTGATGTCGGCACCGGTGATGAATCTGCTCTCCTACCGCTGCATTCCGCCCCACCTGCAGGGCAAGGTGCTGGACGAAGCGGCCAACACGCTAATCAACGACTTCAACGTGGCACTGCAAAAAGCCCAGCGGGCCGAGGGGCACAGCTTTGTCTCCCGCACCCAACGAGCGGTGGTACGCTACGGTGCCCAACCGCTCACCCTGCTGCGGGCCGTGTTGCTCAACCCTCTGATTGAAGAGCGCCATATCCGCGACCTGCTGGCCGACCAGCAGCGACTGGGGATCTCCATTGCACGCCAACTGTTTGGCGACAGCGCGGAACCGGCGTAAACAATGAGCGGTCTTATTCATTTGCCGTTGTCTGCTGTACAGGTAGACTGGGCGAAATTTGCAGGCCATTTTTGAGGACTAGGCGCCAACAATGAAGCAATTTATTGAATTTATTCCACTTATCGTTTTCTTCGCGGTCTACAAGTTCTACGACATCTACATGGCTACCGGCGCACTGGTGGTGGTCACCGGTCTGCAGCTCGCCTATAGCTGGATCCGCTATCGCAAGGTCGAGAAGATGCAGCTCTTTACCTTCCTGCTGGTCGGCTTCTTCGGCGGCCTCACCGTCTTCTTCCACGATGACACCTTCATCAAGTGGAAAGTGACTGTCATCAACGTGCTGTTCGCACTGGGCCTGCTCATCAGCCGCTACGGCTTTGGCAAGAATCTGATCAAACAGATGCTGGCCAAGGAGCTGCAAGCACCCGATGCGGTCTGGGACAAGGTCAATCTCGGCTGGGTCGGCTTCTTTACCGTCTGCGGCCTGCTCAACCTCTACGTGGCGTTTAACCTGCCGCAGGAGATGTGGGTCAACTTCAAGGTGTTCGGTCTGCTGGGGATGACGCTGGTCTTTACCCTGCTGAGCGGCGTCTATCTCTACCGCCACATCCCTGCCGAGCAGTTGTCCCAGCAAAAAGACGAACCCAAAAAGTAACCCTCATCAGAAAAGGATTGTCTCATGTGGTATCTCATCTACTCCGAAGATGTCCCCGATAGCCTGCCACTGCGCAAGCAGGTTCGTCCTGCCCACTTGGCCCGGCTGCAAGCGCTGCAGGATGAAGGTCGCCTGCTGACCGCTGGCCCCAACCCGGCTATCGATGCTGAGGATCCGGCCGATGCGGGCTTTACCGGCAGCACCGTCATCGCCGAGTTTGCCTCGCAAGCTGACGCCAAATCCTGGGCTGATGCCGACCCTTATGTGACCGCCGGTGTTTACGCCAAGGTGACCATCAAGCCGTTCAAAAAGGTCTTCTGACCCGAAGCGAATAGCGAAATAAAAAAGGCCGGACTGGAAGTTCACTCCAGTCCGGCCTTTTTGCATCCCGATATCAGGCTTACGCCCTGGCGACAAACCAGGGATTGAGGATATCGGGCTTGTTGTAGGCAAGGGATGAGCCATCGAGCTGGGTGACGCTGCCCCCCGCCCCCTCCAGCACAGCCTGTGCAGCACCGGTATCCCACTCGCAGGTAGGTGCGAGGCGCGGATAGAGCTCGGCGCCCCCCTCGGCAATGATGCAGAACTTGAGGGAGCTACCCATGGAGACCAGCTCGATCTCGCCAAAAGGAGCCAAGAAATCGAGGGTCTCCTGCGACAGGTGGTTGCGACTGCCCACCACTCGCCACGCCTCGCCTTCACGATGAGGCCGGGTCTGGATGGACTCTCGCTTGCCATCGGCAATGCGCCAGGCCCCGAGCCCCTTGCCGCCATACCAGAGCTGGTCCAGCACCGGCGCATAGACCAGTCCCCAACGCGGTGCCCCCTCTTCAATCAGCGCGATATTGACGGTGAACTCGCCGTTGCGGGAGACAAACTCCTTGGTGCCATCGAGTGGGTCCACCAGCCAGTAGCGTGACCAGCCGTGACGGGCCGCCATCACCTCGGACCCTGACTCCTCCGACAGCACAGGGATATCAGGAGTCAGCCGTGCCAACGCCTGCACTATCACCTCATGAGCCCCCTTGTCGGCCGCCGTGAGCGGGCTCTCGTCGCTCTTGTACTCCACCGCGAAGGGCTGGCTATAGATGGCCATGATGGCCGCTCCCGCCGCGCGGGCGACAGGTTCAAGTTCGGTGATATCGGGGTGGTACAAGGGATGATCCATAACATTCTCGTCCAGCTCACAGGGTCAACCAGTGTAACCCTTTTGACATCAAATGCTTATAGCCGATTGTACTGGGTTATTACTGCGCGGGTGCCGCCAACTCATTAGCCCCGCATTAATTGACATAAAAACAACAAAGGACGCCGTGGCGTCCCTTGTTATTTTTGGCTGCCGGTCTCAGGCCGCCGGTCTGGTGAGTCAGATCCCCTGACGGGCTTCCTGCATCAGCAGGCGCATGTCGCTCACGGCTTTGGCCAGACCATCGAAGGCGGCGCGGCCGATGATGGCGTGGCCAATATTGAGCTCATAGAGCTCGGGGATGGCGGCGATGGCTTTGACGTTGTGGTAGTGCAAGCCGTGGCCAGCATTGACCTTCAAGCCCTTGCCAGCGGCATAGGAGGCGCCGGCGGCGATACGCTTGAACTCGGCGTTGCGCTCAGCATCGGTAGTTGCATCGGCGTAACGGCCGGTATGGATCTCGATAAAGGGGGCGCCACTCTCGGCAGCCGCATCGATCTGGATGGGATCGGCATCGATAAAGAGGGATACCTGGGCACCCACAGCAGAGAGGCGGGCAACGGCGTCAGTCACCTTGGCCAGCTGACCGGCCACGTCCAGACCGCCCTCGGTGGTCACTTCGGTGCGCTTCTCCGGCACCAGACAGACGAAGTGGGGCTTGATGCGGCAGGCGATGCCGATCATCTCTTCGGTCACTGCCATCTCCAGGTTCATTCTGGTCTGGATAGTCTGGCGCAGGATCTCCACATCGCGGTCGGTGATGTGGCGGCGATCTTCACGCAGATGCACGGTAATGCCATCGGCCCCGGCCTGTTCGGCCACGAACGCGGCCTGTACCGGATCCGGATACTGGGTGCCACGGGCGTTGCGCAGGGTGGCGATATGGTCGATGTTCACACCCAGATAGATTTCACTCATTGAGAACTCCTTGAAAGGCTTCATCTGTTGACTGCGCGGTCAGCGAATCACACCGCGCCAATATCCGTATGTCTGTAATCTGTGTCAGCCTTGCGTACTGGCTTTGCGTTTTAAAAACAGCTCCCGACTCTTTAGCTGACGCTTGCCCAGATAGGGTTGCAGTGCCAGTCGGCTGAAACGTTTGGCCGCCTGCAGCAAGGGAGGGGTATCGAAACGTCCCTCGGCAAAGGCGAGCAGGTGGGCACCGAGAAACAGGGTACGGGGATCCGGCGCCCGCTCGCAAGCAACAAAGCCCAATTCACGCTCGAAGCCATAGAGCAGGGTCGGCTCGATGGGCGACTCGTCGTCCGCCGTGTATTCGAAATCCACCGCATAGCCGAGCGCCTGCAACAGCAGGAACTCGAAGCGGCGCAGCGGCAGCTCCGGCGTCTCGCCATCGGCCAGCGCCATGATGGCACGGGCATAGGCATCGAATACTTCGGGGAACGGGGTGTGCGCTTCCAGCAGGTAGTAGACCAGCTCGTTGAGATAGAGGCCGTAGAAGAGGCGATCGCCACCAAGACGCAGGGAGTGGTCGGGGCATTCGACCTGGGTGAGGTTCTTGAGATCGCCCTTGCCGCGCCAGGCGATGGTGAGCAGGGTAAAGGGTTGCAGCAGCCCCTTGAGAGGGGAGCGTGGCCCGCGAGAACCGCGAGCCACCAGAGTAAATCGGCCACTATCCTGGGTGAAGACCTCGACCAGCTGGCTGGTCTCCCGATAGGGCCGACTGTGGATGACGAAAGCCGGGGTCAGCAATCAGTCGTCGCCATACCCGAGGCTGCGCAGGGCGCGCTCATCATCAGCCCAGCCCGACTTGACCTTGACCCACAGCTCCAGGTGCACCTTGTTCTGGAACAGACGTTCCATATCGAGGCGTGCTTCGGTGCCGATGGTCTTGATCTTCTCGCCCTTGTTGCCGATGACCATCTTCTTCTGGCCATCGCGCTCGACCAGGATCAGGCCGTGGATGTGGTAGAGGCCGTTCTCTTCCACCTTGAAGCGCTCGATCTCCACCGTCACCGAGTAGGGCAGCTCCTCACCGGTGAAGCGCATCAGCTTCTCGCGGATGATTTCGGAGGCCATAAAGCGGGAGGAGCGGTCAGTCACGTAATCTTCCGGGAAGAAGTGGACGTTTTCCGGCAGCAGATCCTTGGCCCACTCGCGGATCTTCTCCACGTTGGTGCCCTTTTCGGCACTGATGGGCAGAATATGGGCGAAGTTCATCTGTTGGCCCAGCCACTCGAGGTGGGGCAGCAGATCTTCTTTCTCTTTGACGTTGTCGATCTTGTTGACCGCCAGCACCACAGGGCACTTGAGATTGCGCAGCTTGCCCAGCACCATCTCGTCGTCTTTGGTCCAGTGGGTACCGTCGACCATGAACACCACCATGGCCACATCCCCCAGCGAACTGGTGGCGGCACGGTTCATCAGGCGGTTGATGGCCCGTTTCTCTTCAATGTGCAGACCCGGGGTATCCACATAGATGGTCTGGTAGTTATCCTCGGTATCGATCCCCAAAATCCGGTGACGGGTGGTCTGGGGCTTCTTCGAGGTGATGCTGACCTTCTGGCCAAGCAGCTTGTTGAGCAGGGTGGACTTGCCCACGTTGGGGCGGCCCACGATGGCGACAAAGCCGCAGTAGGTGGTATCTGTCATGACAGTTTTTCCAATGCTTGCTGCGCCGCGGCCTGTTCGGCCTTGCGACGGCTGGTGCCGACCCCGACGAGGGGACCATCCAGACCTTCCACGTCACACTGGACGGTGAACTCCTGGTTGTGGGCCTCGCCCTTGACGTTGGTCACGGTGTAGGTCGGCAGGGATTTGCGGCTTCCCTGCAAAATTTCTTGCAGACGGGTCTTGGGATCTTTCTGCTCGATGCCCGGCTTGATCTCTTCCAAGCGGCTGGCATACCAGCTCAGCAGCAGTGTCCGCACCGTCTCAAGATTGGTATCCAGATAGACGGCACCGATCACCGCCTCGACCGTGTCGGCCAGAATGGATTCGCGGCGAAAACCGCCGCTCTTGAGTTCGCCGGGGCCGAGGATCAGGTGATCCCCGAGATCAAACTCCCGGCCCAGTTCGGCCAGGGTCTTCTCGCGCACCAAGGTGGCGCGCATCCGGCTGAGATCCCCTTCCGCCGCTTGCGGGAAACGGTGGAACAGATCGTCGGCAATCACCAGACTCAAAATCGAGTCACCCAGAAATTCCAGTCGTTCATTGTGACGGGAACCGGCGCTGCGGTGAGTCAGCGCCCGGGTCAGCAGTTCCAGATCCGCAAAAACATGCCCGAGACGGGACTGCAGTCTGTTCATCTTGATATTCATTTACTTGATTCCGCCAATGCGGTTGAAGCGCACACCTGTCGGTACCCAACTTGGCAGCAGGGAGCCTTCTTCGCGCTCGAATTCAAAACTTATCCAGATAGCGACCGCCTTGCCGACCAGATTCTGTTCGGGCACAAAGCCCCAGAAGCGGCTGTCGGTGCTGTTGTCGCGGTTGTCGCCCATCACAAAATACTGGCCTTCCGGTACCACCCACTCGTCGGGGTAGGTGCCGGGCTGGCGATAGTAACGGCCAACCATATCGGGCATCAGCGGATTGCGCAGGGTCTCGTGGGAGACATCACCCAACTTCTCGGTATAGCGGTCAAGGGGGATCCCCATCTGGGTAAATTCGCCTCTTTGTTCAAACTTGACGTCGAGCTTCTTGAAGCCCGGGCACGTTTTCCCTTCCTGCTCCTCGCACTTGGGCCGGATCATCAGCTCCTTGTTGCGATAGATGACCCGATCACCCGGCATGCCGACCACCCGCTTGATGTAGTCAACGCGCGGTTCAAGGGGATACTTGAACACCACCACGTCGCCACGTTTGGGCTCGCCAGTCTCGAGGAACTTGGTGTTGGTCACCGGGTCCCGCAAACCATAGGCAAATTTTTCCACCAGGATGAAGTCGCCCACCAGCAGGGTGGGCATCATGGAACCTGACGGGATCTGGAACGGTTCAAAAATGAACGAACGCAGGATCAGCACAAAGGTGATGACCGGGAAGACCCCGGCGGTCTGTTCAATCCAGACCGGCACGGGGGCGACCTTGGCCAGGGTCTTCTCATCCAGGTGGGCACCGCCATGGGCACGAGCCACGGCAATCTTGGCGGCGCGCTGCTTGGACCAAATCATCTTGTCCAGACACCAGATAACACCGGTGATCGCGCAGACCACCACCAGGATCAGGGAAAACGTGCTTGCCATCTATTAATCCTTTCCGACGTGGAGAATCGCGAGGAAGGCTTCCTGCGGCACGTCGACACGGCCGAGGGACTTCATCCGCTTCTTACCTTCTTTCTGCTTGTTCAGCAGTTTCTTCTTACGACTCACGTCACCACCATAACACTTGGCGGTTACGTCTTTACGCAGAGCCTTGACGGTGCTGCGAGCGATGATCTGGTTGCCGATGGCCGCCTGAATGGCGATATCGAACATCTGGCGCGGGATCAGCTCGCGCATCTTCTCCACCACCTGACGACCGCGATACTGGGCGTTGTCCTTGTGGGTGATGATAGCCAGGGCATCGACGCGCTCACCGTTGATCATGATGTCCAGACGGACCATGTCGGAGGTTTCGAAACGCTTGAAGCCGTAGTCCAGCGAGGCGTAACCGCGACTGGTGGATTTCAGACGGTCGAAGAAGTCGAGCACCACTTCTGCCATCGGGATTTCATAGGTCAGCGCCACCTGCTTGCCGTGGTAGACCATGTTGGTCTGCACGCCACGCTTCTCGATACAGAGGGTGATCACGTTGCCCATGTACTCCTGCGGCAGCAGGATATGACACTCGGCGATCGGCTCGCGCATCTCCTTGATGCTGGTGATGGCGGGCATCTGGGCCGGGCTGTCGATATGGATGGTGGAGCCGTCGGTCAGCTCGATCTCGTAGACTACGGTCGGCGCCGTGGTGATCAGATCCAGATCGTATTCACGCTCCAGACGCTCCTGAATGATCTCCATGTGCAGCATGCCGAGGAAGCCGCAACGGAAGCCGAAGCCCAGCGCAGTGGAGCTCTCCGGTTCGAAGAACAGGGAGGCATCGTTCAGGGAGAGCTTGTCGAGGGCGTCACGGAACGACTCGTAGTCATCGCTGGAGATGGGGAACAGACCCGCATAAACCTGCGGCTTCACCTTCTTGAAGCCAGCCAGCGCCTTGTCGGCACCGTTCTTGGCCTGAGTCAGGGTATCGCCCACCGGCGCGCCGTGGATGTCCTTGATACCGCAGACAACCCAACCTACCTCGCCGCAACCCAGACCCTGGGTATCCACCTGCTTGGGTGTGAAGATACCGATACGATCGACCCCCCACACCTGACCGGTGCTCATCACCTTGATCTTGTCGTTCTTCTTCAGGGAACCGTTCTTGATCCGCACCAAAGAGACAACACCCAGATAGGAGTCGAACCAGGAGTCGATGATCAGCGCCTGCAGCGGGGCATCCGGGTCACCTTCCGGTGCCGGGATCTTGGCAACGATCTCTTCCAGCACCAGATCAACACCCAGACCGGTCTTGGCGGAGCAGCGCACCGCATCGACCGCATCGATACCGACGATGTCTTCGATCTCCTCGGCAACCCGCTCCGGCTCTGCAGCCGGCAGGTCAATCTTGTTCAGCACCGGCACCACTTCCAGATCCATTTCCATGGCGGTATAGCAGTTGGCCAGAGTCTGTGCCTCAACCCCCTGGCCGGCATCCACCACCAGCAGCGCCCCTTCACAGGCCGCCAAAGAGCGGGAGACCTCGTAGGAGAAATCCACGTGGCCCGGGGTGTCGATAAAGTTCAGCTGGTAGGTGTTACCGTCTTGTGCCTGGTAGTTCAGGGTCACACTCTGTGCTTTGATGGTAATGCCGCGCTCGCGCTCCAGATCCATGGAGTCAAGCACCTGAGCCTGCATCTCGCGGTCGGACAAGCCACCGCAAGTCTGGATCAGACGGTCCGACAAGGTCGATTTACCGTGGTCGATGTGCGCAATAATCGAAAAGTTACGAATGTGTTTCATCGAGCAAGAGTCACTCAAAATTAGTTAAGGTCAGTTATGGAGGCGCGATTTTACTGGATAACCCGGCTGACGGCCATTCTTTAGTCGCCAGCGCCAGTGAAATAGCGCCTGTTCAGTCAGGGGAGGATGCGGACAGGGACGACAACGCCGAGCATCTGCGGGCCGTAACGCCCCTGATCCAGGCGGTTGGAAAAGTAACGAACCAGTAAAAAGCCCAGCACGCCCCCCAGCAGGCAGCAGAGAATGGTAATCCCCTCCCCGCCCGAGAGCAGCGGTGCCAGCCAGAGCTGCCCCAGCAAGGCGCCGGCCAACAGGCAGAAAAGCGGCAGCACATAGACCAGCGCCGCCCCGCGCAGCAGACTCTCCTGCGGGATACCGAGCCTCACTTGCTGGCCAACCCGCACCTCGGCGGTCAGCCTGACCCGCAAGCGGGGAGCTTTCAGGGGAAATGCCTTGGCCACGGTGCCGGTACCGCAGTTGGACTGCTGCTGACAACCACTACAGGCGGAGCGACGCTCGCACTCCACCCAGGCATGGTCACCCTCAATGGCCACCACGGTCGCCAGCTCTTCACTCATCTCATTCACGGCAACACCTCGGGTTCACACAATCAGGGGATCTGACCACGACTCGCCACGCTCGGCAAGCGGGGAACAACCCCGCATCCCCCGTTACTGCACCGCTTCGTTGCGGGCCAGCGGCTGGACCGATTCGGCGATGCGCTTGGCGGTTTCGGCAGGCACCTCGCCGACCACGGTGATCTCGACCCCCACCTCGTTGACATAGCTCACCAGCGAGGTCGCCCCCTGGCGGATCAGCTGCTGGCGCACCGCCTGCTTGGGATCCACCCGGGAGACATAGACCGAGAGATCCACCAGCCCGTCGGAGAGCATCATGTAATCCACCGGCATACTGGTGGTCACCAGCTGGTGCCGGTCTTGCGACAGCACCTTGAAGCCATCGGGCAACCAGGTGATCTGCCAGTTCAACTGCTGTTGCGGCGCTGGATAGGCATCCTCCAGCGCCAGCGCCGGAGGCTGCTTGCTGTTGGCCAGCTTCACCAGCCAGGGGGCCGGTTTGCTCTGCAGATCCAGTTCGACACCAAGTACCTGCTCCACCAGATTGCCTTCCCGCTCGACCATGTCGATCCGCAACAGCAAGTGGCTCTGCTCGTCAATCCAGAGCACGAAACCATATTTATCGGCCTCTTTAGGCACCAGCCTCACCACCTGTGCCACCACACCGGCGACCCGGCTGCGGCCGGCCAGCACAGGATCATAGCTCTCCAGCACCTGCGCCAGCGGCATCTTCACCAGGGTCGACCAGATGCCGGGGAAGCGGGCATCCTTCAGGGTGTAGGGATCGTGGCTGTTTTCAAAGAAGGTGTATTCGTTCTGGCGCTGGAGATACTCGATCGCCTTGCCGTCGAGGTAACTGAGGTGGGCAACTTCCTTGCCGTTGATGACGGCATGGCTGATCCGGATCGGTTCAAGACGCCCCTGACGGGCCTTGACCATGGACAACTCGAAATTCTGTTGCTGCACGGCACTCTGCATCTGCTGCAACAAGGCCTCGGCCGACTTATCGTCGGCCGAGGCCTTGGCACTGATCAGCAGGAGAGAGGCCAGCAAAATACGGCTGGACTGGCGCACGTTTGTATCCCTGACAATTCGTTATTGTTGGATCTGTCTGTCTTGCAACAGGCGCTGCTGCAACTGGTGGTCACGCAGGAAGGCATTGATCCGCTCCCGCTGCTCCTGCATCTGCTGTTCGGTCAGCCCCTGCTGACGGGCGCGGGCACCATCCTGTTGCGGATAATGAACACTCACCGGTGCCGCACTGCCACCGATTGGAATGGTATTGAGCACCGGATTGGCCGGAACGCCATCATGTCCCTGATACTGCTGCACCCCGAAGATAACGGCAGCGGCCACGGATGCCGCAATGGCATATTGACCCAGTTGCTGACCGACCCGGCGGAACAACGGAACCACATTGGCATCTGTCTTGACCGGTGCAACGACAGGTTGCAGCACAGGCAGAACCTCAACCGGCTTGGGTGCCAGTATGGTGGGCTCATCCTCCAGCGCAGCCATGATGCTGTCACTGAGATCCAGTTGCAGATTGACCGGCAGGTCACCCCGCATGGCATCGCCGATCAGGTGGTAACGACCCCAGGTATCTTGCAAGTCGGAGTCCATCTCCAGCTCGTTCAGTACCTCTGCGTCACTCAGGTCACCATCCATCAGGGCAGAGATTTGCTCTTTATTTGCCATAAGTTAACCCGTCTTTCCCCAGTTAATTCTCGATCAGAGGTTGCAGCTTTTTATCGATTGCTTCCCTCGCCCGGAAGATACGGGATCTGACCGTACCCACTGGGCAATCCATGATTTCGGCAATCTCTTCGTAGCTCAGCCCTTCCAGTTCGCGAAGGGTGATAGCTGTCCTCAGGTCTTCCGGCAATGCCTCTATGGCTGAAAACACGGTGCGTTTGATCTCGTCAGTCAGCGCCAGGTTTTCGGGGGTTGAGACCTCTTGCAAGGCTTCACCACCACCATAAGACTCCGCTTCGTCAGCCTCCACATCACTGCTGGGCGGCCTGCGCCCTTGGGAGGTGAGATAATTCTTCGCCGTGTTCACGGCAATTCGGTACAACCAGGTGTAAAAAGCACTTTCGCCACGGAATGTCGGCAATGCACGGTAGGCTTTTATAAAGGCCTCTTGCGCCACATCGGGCACATCACCGGGATTGTTGACATACCTGGCAACCAGGTTGACCACCTTATGCTGGTATTTTTTTACCAACAGGTTGAAAGCTGCTTTATCGCCGCGCTGGACCCGTTCAACCAGCTGTTCGTCCAGTAGATTCTGGTCGCTCATCAGAGCCGTAAAACCCCCATCAGGTTATCGTTTTTCTTTTCCGGCCCTTCCTAAGCGCACAAGTTCAGACAGGGAGAATCAGAGAAAGTTCGCTTCAATTGAAAAAAATGTGATGCAGGCTGCATCCTCGCCCTCGCTTGGGCTACCATGGTGCCAGTTCTTAATCCAGGCCAATGATACTTATGAAAGCAAGTGTTGAATACCTTTGCGATGTACTGATCATTGGCAGCGGTGCCGCTGGTTTGTCCCTCGCGTTGCGATTGGCAGACCACGCCAAAGTCCTGGTTCTGAGCAAGGGGCCCATCAGTGAAGGGGCCACTTTCTATGCGCAAGGAGGCATCGCTGCCGTTTTCGACGAAACCGACAGCATTGAATCCCACGTGAGCGACACGCTCAACGCGGGCGCCGGGTTGTGTGACCCGGCAGTGGTCGAGTTCACCGCTCGCCACGCCCGCGAGTCCATCCAGTGGCTCATTCAGCAAGGGGTCCCCTTCGATCAGGAGGAGAACGCCGACGGTGAATCCCAGTACCACCTCACCCGCGAAGGGGGCCACAGCCATCGCCGCATCTTCCACGCGGCGGATGCCACCGGCAAGGCGGTGCAACTAACCCTGATCGATCAGGTGCGCGCCCACCCCAATATCCAGCTGATGGAGCGCTTCAACGCGGTCGATCTCATCACCACCCGCAAGCTCAACCTGCCGGGCAACAAGGTACTGGGCGCCTACGTCTGGAACCGCAACGCCGAGCAGGTCGAGGTGATCCGTGCCCGTTTCGTGGCACTGGCCACCGGCGGAGCCTCCAAGGTCTACCAGTACACCTCCAACCCGGATGTGAGCTCTGGCGATGGCATCGCCATGGCATGGCGGGCCGGTTGCCGGGTGGCGAACCTGGAGTTCAACCAGTTCCACCCCACCAGCCTGTTCCACCCGGACGACCCCAACTTCCTGCTGACCGAAGCGCTGCGTGGCGAGGGGGCCTATCTGCGCCGCCCGGACGGCAGCCGCTTTATGCCGGAGTTCGACGAGCGGGCCGAGCTGGCACCGCGCGATATTGTCGCCCGCGCCATCGACCACGAGATGAAGCGGCTCGGGGCGGATTGCATGTATCTGGACATCAGTCACAAACCGGCCGATTTCATCATCAAGCACTTCCCGACCATTTATGAGCGCTGCCTTGCGGTCGGTATCGACATCACCAAGGAGGCGATGCCCATCGTCCCTGCCGCCCACTACACCTGCGGCGGCGTGATGATCGACAACAACGGCCAGACCGATATTCCCGGCCTCTACGCCATCGGTGAAGTGACCTACACCGGTCTGCACGGCGCCAACCGCATGGCCTCCAACTCCCTGCTGGAATGCGTGGTTTATGCCCATCAGGCGGGGGCCGACATTCTGGCCAAGCTGCCGATGAGCGTGGAGCCGCCGCGCCTGCCGGTGTGGGACGAGAGCAAGGTGGAAGATTCCGACGAACTGGTGGTGATCCAGCACAACTGGCACGAGCTGCGGTTGATGATGTGGGACTACGTGGGGATAGTGCGTACCAACAAACGCCTGGCCCGCGCCAAGCGCCGCATCGACCTGCTCAAGCAGGAGGTGCAGGAGTACTACGCCAACTTCCGCGTCTCCAACAACCTGCTGGAGCTGCGCAACCTGCTGCAGGTGGCCGAACTTATCGTCAACTGCGCCCTGCAGCGCAAGGAGTCTCGCGGCTTGCACTACAACCTGGATTATCCGGATATGCTACCGGACTCCAAACCGACCGTGCTGACCCCGGAGCGGGATTAATCCCCCTTCCCGCAAAACGTTACAGCAATCAGTGACCCCGCCCCGGCGGGGTCACTTGTTTTCAACCGCTTTTCAGCCACAAAAAGAGTGTCGCCAGCCACATGGCAACAGCTTATCGCGATAAATCAGCGCATGGTCATCACGGAAAGCAGGCGTCAGCGCCGGGACGGCAGAAAGTGGATGGCTCGCGCCAGCAGGCGGTAATGTTCGGGGGGAAGGGCATCGGAGAAGAGCCACAGTTGCCGTGGCGACACGGCTCCACTCTCTTGCGGATCGGGACAAAGCGCCAGCCTGAGCACACCGGGCAGAATGCGGCTTTTCTTGTCTAGCTGATAGCGACGACCTTGCCACTGTAGCCACTGGCCATCCCAGACGAGCTCGAACGGGGGCGCGGCGAGCGCACGCCAGCTCAGCCAGAGCGACACCAACCAGACGGGCAGCAACAGTGCCCACTGCCAACCGGCAATCAGGCCAGCCACCGGCCAGAGCAGCAACAAAAAGAGGGCCACCAGCAAACATTGCTGATGGCGGGAGGGGTGAACCGTCATGATCACCCGCTCCACGGTATTACCCCTGGCGGTCGTGGCGCGCCTGATTGCGCTCCAGGATCATCGGGATCATGGCGGCAAATGCGGGATCGGCAGGGACACCATGACCCATGCACCATTTGAACAGATCCGGATCGTCGCTCGCCAGCAGGCGGATAAAGGTCTGCTGATCGGCTTCGCTCAGGGAGTCGAACTCGTGTTCGAAAAAGGGCATAAAGATCACATCCAGCTCGAGCATACCGCGACGGCAGGCCCACTTCAGGCGGGATTTTTCAACTGGGCTCAACATGGCACTCTCCTTACAAAGACCGGGGGATGGTACCAGCTGGATTTTCCGGCTGACAAACATTAGTTACGTCTTTACCATGCAGCTCACATACTTTCTCTCTGGAATACCATCGTGAGCCTGCAACCACCTGTTTTTCCTGCCGAGCCGACCCGCTTCTCCCTGACCAAGCTGGCCATCACCCGTATCAGCGGCCAGGATCGCGTCAAATATCTGCAAGGTCAGGTCACCTGTGATGTCAACGCCCTGCAACCGGGGCAACAGACCCCGGGCGGCCACTGTGATCCCAAGGGCAAGCTGTGGAGCAATTTCCGCCTGCTCTGCCTCGACGACAGCCTGCTGCTGCTGACCAGCCCTTCAGTGTTGGAACGTCAGCTGCCGGAGCTGAAGAAATTTGCCGTCTTCTCCAAGGTCGAGATCGCCGCAGACGAACGCCACGCCACCGGGATCGCCGGTACGGGCAGCGATGGCTGGATCACTGCCCAGTTCGGCCTTGAGCAGAGCGGTCTTATCGACGGCGGCATGGCGGTGAAGATTGAGCAGGATCGCTGGCTGCTGGTGAGCAATCAGCAAGCCGACGCCCTGCCGCAAGGTGACGAGTCACTCTGGTGGGGGCTCGAGATCAAGGCGGGCCTGCCACACATGGAAGCGGTGCATCAGGGGGAGTTCATCCCGCAGATGCTCAACCTGCAGGCACTGGACGGCATCAGCTTCAACAAGGGCTGCTACATGGGGCAGGAGACGGTAGCCCGCGCCAAGTATCGCGGCGCCAACAACCGCGCCCTGTTCCTGCTGGCGGGGACTACCGGCGAGCCGGTCGCCAGCGGCGATACCCTGGAGCTGCAACTGGGTGACAACTGGCGCCGCAGCGGCATGGTGCTCAACGCCTGGCAACAGGCCGGGCAGGTGTGGCTCACCGCCGTACTGCCGAAAGATACCGAGGCTGACGCCCTATTCCGCCTCAAGCAGGACGAATGCTCCCGCCTCACCCTGCAACCCCTGCCTTACGCCCTGACCGAGTAAGGTCGGCTAGCGAGGCACGCGCGCCAGCAGTGCCTCCTTCAGCCAGCGCCCCGCCTGCCCCAGCGGGCGGGCGCGATGCCACTGCAGTTCCAGCGCCAGCGCGTGGCTGGCGATAAAGTCCGGCTCCAACACAACAACTTCACCCCGCTTCAGCGGCTGATGCAGCAGAAATTCCGGAATGGCGGACCAGCCAAGGCCCCGCTTGACCAGCTCCAGCACCCCGAGATCCCCCTCGACCCACCACACCTGAGCCGAAATGCGAAACCGCTGACGCTCGCTCCCTTCCCGTCGGCCGGTGACCATCAGCTGACGTGCCCCCTGCAGATCGACCTCCCGCAGCGGCTGCTTGCGGGCCAGCGGATGATCCGGTGACACCACCAGCGGCATGGTCACCTCCCCCAGCGAACGGGCGACGATCTCCCGCTGGGGATGCACCTTCTGATAACTGATGCCAAGCTGGGCCCGCCCAGTCACCAGCATCTCGGTCACATCTTCCATCAGCGGGAAGAGCAGCTCCAGCTCCACGGTCGGGTAGCGAGTGGCGAACTCCTCCAGCAGGGTGCCGAGCCAGGGGAGGTGGGAGTCATCATCGATGGCCAGAGTGAGGCGCGTCTCCACCCCGGCCGCCAGCTCCCCTGCAATGGATTGCA
The DNA here is from genome assembly GCF_041402305.1 of Aeromonas sp. S12(2024). Lineage (NCBI taxonomy): Bacteria > Pseudomonadati > Pseudomonadota > Gammaproteobacteria > Aeromonadales > Aeromonadaceae > Aeromonas > Aeromonas sp. S12(2024). The sequence continues at coordinate 134,323 of NZ_JBGLRB010000010.1, read as the reverse complement.
ATCGTTCACTCTGCGCCAGCAGGATCCCCGCCTCCTGCACCATGCGGGCCCCCGCCTCTGTCAGCTGCGGATAGCGGCCGCTGCGGTCAAACAGGGTGAGCGCCAGATCGATCTCCAGATTGGCGATAGCGCTGCTCACTACCGACTGCGCCTTGCCCAGCTTGCGGGCGGCAGCGGAAAACGAGCCGGTTTCGGCGGCCGCCAGCAAGATCCTCAGTTGTTCCAGTGATGGCGTCATCTTATGGCCCTCCGGCAAGCCCTCTCATCCATCTATTTTAGCGATGGATACCAACATTAATCTATCGCTAAAGATCTATAGATTAACCAGCAATTCGTGAATGAACCTGATTGAGAGAGTGACTTATGCGTACCCGTAACGATCGCCTGCGCCATGCCATTGGCTTTGAATTCATTGGCCTGCTGATTGCCGCCCCGCTGGCCAGCTGGGTTACCGGGGTCGGGCTCAACCATATGGGCCCGCTGGCACTGTTCTTCTCGGTGCTGGCCACCGTCTGGAACTACATCTACAACATCGGGGTCGACAAGCTGCTGCTGCGCTATCAGGGCCATACCCACAAGACCCTGTGGCAACGGGTGCTGCATACTTTCGGCTTTGAGGGCGGTCTGCTGATCGTCGCGCTGCCGGTCATGTCCTGGTGGCTGAGCGTCAGCCTGCTGGAGGCGCTGGTGCTGGATCTGGGCTTCGTCGTCTTCTATCTGATCTATGCCTTCGTCTACAACTGGGGCTATGACAAGGTGTTCCCCATCCCCCGCGAAGTGCCGCACGGCATGCCACAAGAGGCGCGCTAAGGCACGAATCAGTTGGATTGAAACCGAGAAGTGAAGGTCAACAAGGGAAGGCAGCAGAAGAAACGACACGGCCCCACCATGGCAGACATGATGGGGCCGCAAGAGGGATCAGCGCTGGCAGGCCGGCTGATTCAGAGGTAAGGATTCAGACCTGCCCGTCGCTCAAGCCTGGGCCTTGAGTTCTTCGCCGCTCTCGTCGGCAGCGGCAGCCTCTTCAGGCTGGGCCTGAGCTACCTGCAGCGCTTCCAGCTCGCTCTGATAATCGCTCAGGATCTGCTGGGCAACCGCCATATCTCCCTTGTGTTTGCGCTCGAACAGATGGTGCTGCACCACACCGTTGAGATACTCCACCGTGATGGGCTGCTCCAGGGTGGCCATCAGCTCCTCTTTCTCCAGCTCGGCATTGATTTCATCGGCGGTCGTGCGCAGCAGCCCGGCCAATTGAACCAACATGCGGCGCTCACCTTCGCGCAGCAGGCTCAACATGCGGTTTCTCTGCTGCTCATTCTGTTGGGTCATACATTTCCTTACGTCAATTGGGAACAAGCTCGCTCATTCTGCCCTGTCCCCATGACAGCGTCTATCTCATGCCCCCCACAAATTTTTGGCGCTAGCTCACAAATGGCTACAGATGCTATTTGAAGCGGCTCTGGGGTATAGTAGCCGCTGATTTTCAGGCGCTTTTTTCACCTTCATCCGCAGAAAGGGATGAGACGGCAAGGGCGCCTGCCCGGTTTACCCCAACGAGGTGAAGATCCGCTTTATGACCGACGCCATTGTGGTGCTCTGCACCTGCCCAGATCAAACCAGTGCCGACCTTCTCTGCGAGCAGCTGCTAAACCAGCGGCTGGCCGCCTGCATCAATCAACTACCGGGCATGACCTCCGTCTATCGTTGGCAAGGCAAGGTGGAGCGCGCCACCGAGATCCAGCTCATCATCAAATCCCGCCAGTCGCGCTTTGCCGAGCTGCAGGCGTGCATTCTGGCCCATCACCCCTATGAGGTGCCCGAGCTGCTGGCCCTGCCGGTGAGCGCCGGCCTGCCCGCCTACCTCGACTGGCTCAATGGGGAGACCTCATGACATTCAACCGCTTGCTCTCTCCCCTGCTGCTGCTCTGTGCCCTGTTGACGACAGCGGTGGGCAGCTCCCCAGCCCACGCCAGCGGCGCCGATCTGCTCAGCTCGCTGGGCATTGAGGCCAACGCCAAACCCAAATTTTTGCAGGTCGATGAGGCCTTTCAGATCGATAGCGAACAGCGTGGCGATCAGCTGCTGCTGACCCTCCATATAGCCGACGATTACTACCTCTATCGCCACAGCCTGCGCTTCAAGGGGAACAACCTCACCTTCAGCGAGCCGACCCTGCCAGAAGGCACCGAGCACGAGGATGACTTCTTCGGCAAGACCCGGGTCTACTACCAGCAGGTGAGCATCGCGGTGCCGCTAAAGGAGGTGGGGGAAAATGCCGCCCTGCGGGTGCGCTATCAGGGCTGTACCGACGGCCTCTGCTATCCACCGACCGACAAGCTGATCGATGTGGCCCCGCTGGTCACGGCAACCACAGCGTCCACTGCTGAAACGGCACAAAGCGTCGCACCGGTTAGCCAGCAGGACCAGCTGGCCGCCGCCCTCGGACATCAGGGGTTCTGGCTCAGCATCGTCGCCTTCTTCGCGCTGGGGCTGGGGCTCGCCTTCACCCCCTGCGTCTTCCCCATGTATCCCATTCTGACCGGCATCATCGCCGGTGCCGGCCATCGCCTCTCTACCGGTCGCGCCTTCCTGCTCTCTCTGGTCTATGTGCAGGGGATGGCGGTCACCTACACCCTGCTGGGGCTGGTAGTGGCCTCGGCAGGGCTGAAATTCCAGGCGGCGCTGCAACACCCCTATGTGCTGATCGGCCTCTCGGTGATGTTCGTGCTGCTGGCCCTCTCCATGTTCGGCCTCTACACCCTGCAACTGCCGAGCAGTTTGCAGACCCGGCTCTCCGGCCTCTCCAACCGCCAGCAGGGTGGTTCTGTGGTCGGGGTCGCCATCATGGGGATGATCTCCGGGCTGGTCTGCTCCCCCTGCACTACGGCGCCGCTCTCGGGGGCGCTGATCTACGTGGCCCAGAGCGGCGATCTCTGGCTCGGCGGGGCGGCACTCTATACGCTGTCACTGGGGATGGGGCTACCGCTGCTGCTGCTAGGCACCTCGGGTGGCAAGCTACTGCCCAAAGCGGGCGCCTGGATGGATGTGATCAAGCAGCTGTTTGGTTTTGCCCTGCTGGCAGTGCCGATCCTGCTGCTGTCACGGCTCTGGAGCGATCAGATTGCCACTCTCGCCTGGCTCGGCTGGGGGCTGCTGTTGTGCGGCTACCTCTATCACCACAACCAGCACCAACCCCACTCGGTGGCCAAAAGCGTGCGCGGCTTCGTGCTGTTGTTGGCGATGATCAGCGCCGTGGTAGTGGGCAAGGATCTGCTGCAACCGGCCCCCCCTGCTGCCGTCACGGCGGATGCCAGTCAAACGGCGCCGCAGTTTATCCGCATCAAGACGCTGGATGATCTCAAGATGCAGCTGGCCGCCGCCCGCGGCAAACCGGTGCTGCTCGACCTCTACGCCGACTGGTGCGTCGCCTGCAAGGAGTTCGAGCACAAGACCTTCAGCGATCCCGCGGTGCGGGAGCACTTCGGCCAGATGATGCTGCTGCAGGCGGATGTTACCGCCAACGACGATGCCGATATCGAGCTGCTCAACGGCCTCAATGTGCTGGGGCTGCCGACCCTCATCTTCTTCGACCGCGAGGGCAAGGAGCTGACAGGGCAGCGGGTCACCGGTTTTATGGGGCCTATCCCCTTTGCCAAACATCTCGAGATGGTAAGTGATGCACACTGAGTTGCGTCGGCTGCAGACAAGCGATGCACCTGCCTTGCAGAGGCTGTTCGAGCAGGCCCCCTCCTATCAGGCGGCGGTTAGCAATGATCCTCTCTCTGCACAGGCAGGAGAAGAGGAACTTGTCGCCTGCCCATCCGGCCTGCCTCTCTCCGACAAACATCTCATCGGCCGCTGGGAGCAGGGAGAACTCACCGCTGTCATTGATCTGCTGCGCGGCTACCCCAATCCAGACACCGCCTATCTGGGTCTGTTACTGGTGGGGGAACCCTGGCAAGGGAGTGGCCGTGGTCAGTCGCTCTATCTTCACGCCTGCACGCTGGCAAGCTCATGGGGGGCTACCCGGCTTCGCCTGTCAGTGATTGCCAGCAATGAGAGTGCTCTATCCTTCTGGCTGCGCAGAGGCTTCACCGAGTGCTATCGCCGCGAGCTGGCTGGTTATCGGGCCGAGGCCATCGTGCTGGAACGTTCACTGGAACCGTGAGCCGAGGTTTGCCGCCGCGCATTCGCGTGGCACAATCGCCCCTCTCGTTTTGCACTTGTCCGGAGTTTTGATGAAAAAGTGGTTCATCCCCCTGCTAGCCCTCTGGCTTTATGGCTGCAGTGCAGGGCCCGGTGAAGAGGATATCCGCCAGCAGGTCACCGCCAAGCTGCTGGCCGAGACAGACGCCAACCTGTTCGATATCAGCGACTTCACCATCCTCGGCAAGGAGGAGCGGATGGAGGGGGTCTATCTGGTCAAGGTGAGTTACCAGCTCCACTTCAAGCAGGGGCTCGATCAGTTGCAGGTGTTGCACGACGAGGACCTGGTCTACGACCGGGTTGGCCCCTTCCAGCAGGAGATGGGTCTGATGGATCTCGAGCGCAAATATGGCGAGTTCGAGGCGGGCCAGGTGCTGCCGCAAGAGGCAGAGGTGTGGATGATGAAGGACGAACAGGGGTGGCGGCTGGCTGAACCGGCCCAATAAAGGGCTTTCCGCCCCTTATGCTCTGCAACGACTCTCCTGCCGTTGCCAACCAGCTCAAACCTGGGTATCGACCCGATACCCTTTTCGCTCGGCAGGTTCGTTCGGCAGCTTGCTGGCCAATCCTGACAGCACCTCCTTGAGGGTGACCCCGCTCTCTGCCGCACCACTGCTCTCCAGCAGCTTGGTCAGCTGGCTCTGCAAGGGGTTCACCGCCTCAGCTTCGACTTCCTGCTCGCTCTCTTGTCCCTGCTTGCCCTGTTGATCCAGCGTCTCCAGCAGGCGATCCAGATCCCGCCTGAGCGGGTTCTCGCTGCTGTCGGCGATGGCGAGTTTGCGCTGTTCCTGCTCTTGTCGCTGTTGTTGCTGCAATGCCAACTGTTGCTCCTGCTGCTGTTGCAGGGAGCCCATCATGGTGTTGATGAACGCTTCCAGCGAGTCCCTGATTGAAACAGTGCCACCGCCACTGCTCTCCCCTTGCGGTGACAGCCCCAGCTCATCCAGCACTGCGCCAAGGTCGCGCACCAGGCTGTCACTGCCCGTTGATGGTGAAGTTGCAGCCCGCTCCTGTGCCTGCACAGCGGGAGAACCCTGCCGTTGCGCCAGCGGGCTGAGCCCGCCTGACGCGACCACATTTATCTCCATCTTGGCCCTCCTCCCCCCGTCTTCGGCTCTTTCTCGGCAACTATTCCGGCAATCTGACAAACCCTTGTCCCTTGGCAGATAACCGCTCTCACACCTAAAAGATAGCGCCAACCGGACGAAATTGGCGCGAACGCATCTTTTGGTCTATCAGGCGGAACGATAGTGCCAACCCGCTATAAACAAGGGCTGGCAAGGGGGCTTAGTTCAGCCATCACTGCACAGGCTGACAATGGGGGTCAGAAGATATCCTTCATCCGGTGCCACAGCATACCCAGTGCCAACAGCGGAGAGCGCAGCGCTGGGCCACCTGGGAAAGTGATGTGAGGCACACTGGCGAAGAGATCGAAACCCCTGCTCTCGCCGCGGATCGCCTCGGCCACCAGCTTGCCCGCCATATGGGTGGCATTGAGGCCGTGACCCGAATAGGCCTGGGCGTAGAGCACGTTGGGGTGTTCCTTGAGACGGCCAATCTGCGGCAGCCGGTTGGCGCCGATCCCGATCATGCCTCCCCACTGAAACTCGATGGCAGTGCCAGCGAGCTCGGGGAAGACCCGCAGCAGCTTAGGCAACATAAAGGCCTTGATATCGCGAGGATCCCGGCCGGAGTAGTTGCAGGCGCCGCCAAACAGCAGGCGGCCGTCGGCGGAAAGGCGGTAATAGTCGAGCGCCACATTCTGATCGCACACCGCCATGTTTTGCGGCAGCAATCGCTGGCGCAAACGGCGATCCAGCACTTCGGTGGCGAGGATGTAGGAGCCCGCGGGCAGCACCCGCCCGCCCAGCTCCGGATTGAGGTCGTTGAGATAGGCGTTGCAGCCGATCACAAGATAATCGGCAGTGACCCGGCCGTGGGCGGTGGTCACCTCCACCTGCTTGCCGTACTCGATATGGGTCACTCTGGAGTGTTCAAACAGGGAAACCCCGAGGCTGGCGGCGGCGCGCGCCTCGCCGAGCGCAAGATTGAGAGGATGCAGGTGGCCGGAGCCCATGTCGATGAGGCCGCCGATATAGCGATCCGATCCCACCACGCTATGGATATCTTCACGCGGGACCAACTTTAGCTCGTGCTCATAGCCGAGGCTCGCCAGATGGTCGAGCTCCTCCTCGAAGCCGATCAGATGGCGTTGACGGGTGGCCAGGTCACAGTAACCCCAGGTGAGATCGCAGTCGATATTGAAACGCTCGACCCGCTCGCGCACCAGCTGCACCGCCTCCAGCCCCATCAAATCGAGCTCGCGCACTCCTTGCTCGCCAATCCAGCGGGCAAACTGGCTGGTATCGTGGCCGATACCGCGAATAAGCTGACCGCCGTTGCGCCCGGAGGCGCCCCAGCCGATACGGTTGGCCTCCAGCAAGGCGACCTTGTAACCGGCATCAGCCAGATTGATAGCGGTATTGAGACCGGTAAAGCCGCCGCCGATGATGCAGACGTCAGCCTTGTGCTCCCCCTCCAGCTCGGGCCACTGTTCCGAGTCGTTGCGGGTGGCCGCGTAGTAGGAGGCGACGTGCTCCTGATATCCGTTGTGCTTTCCTGCCTGCATACTCAGCATCCTGCCTTGGTTGCAAATTGTTTAATAAAATAAGCAAAGTTGTTTCGATAATACCCAGTTCCTCCTCCACTCACCAACCGGTGCGGATCACAGAAATGCAAAAGGCGCCCCGAAGGGCGCCTTTTCATGCAATCAAGGTGCTGTAACGAATTACAGTACGTCGATGGCGTTCAGGTCGGAGAATGCTTTCTCCAGACGAGCGATCATGGAAGTCTGACCTTCACGCAGCCATACGCGCGGATCGTAGTACTTCTTGTTCGGCTTGTCGGCACCTTCCGGGTTGCCCAGCTGGCCTTGCAGGTAAGCTTCGTTCTTCTTGTAGAAGTTCAGCAGACCTTCCCAAGTTGCCCACTGGGTGTCGGTGTCGATGTTCATCTTCACTACGCCGTAGGAGATGGACTCGCGGATCTCTTCCAGAGTGGAACCTGAACCACCGTGGAATACGAAGTCCAGAGACTTGGCTGGAATACCGAACTTCTCGGAAACGTACTTCTGGGAAGCGTCCAGGATGGACGGGGTCAGCTTGACGTTACCCGGCTTGTATACACCGTGTACGTTGCCGAAGGAGGCAGCGATGGTGAAACGCGGGCTGATCTTGGACAGACGCTCGTAAGCGTAAGCAACATCTTCCGGCTGGGTGTACAGAGCGGACTGATCCATGTGGCTGTTGTCAACGCCGTCTTCTTCGCCACCGGTGCAACCCAGTTCCAGCTCCAGAGTCATGTTCATCTTGGCCATGCGGGTCAGGTACTCGCAGCAGATGTCGATGTTCTCTTCCAGAGACTCTTCAGACAGATCCAGCATGTGGGAGGAGAACAGCGGCTTGCCGGTTTCAGCAAAGTGCTTCTCGCCCGCTTCCAGCAGACCGTCGATCCACGGCAGCAGCTTCTTGGCAGCGTGGTCGGTGTGCAGGATTACCGGCACGCCGTAGGCTTCGGCAACAGCGTGAACGTGCTTGGCACCAGAGATGGCACCCAGGATGGCAGCTTTCTGACCTTCCAGCTTCAGACCCTTACCGGCGGTGAACACGGCACCACCGTTGGAGAACTGAACGATAACCGGCGCTTTAACCTTGGCGGCAGCTTCCAGTACGGCGTTAACGGAGTCGGTACCAACGCAGTTTACGGCCGGCAGAGCAAAGCCGTTCTCTTTAGCGATGGCGAACACTTTCTGAACGTCATCACCAGTGATCACGCCGGGTTTTACGAAGTCGAAAATTTTCTTAGACATGTTTAATCGTCCTGTCTCGTATGCCGTTAATAAAAAATGGGGGGTTCATCATGAACCGGCACAGCGGGCACATGATAAACGAAACGGGAGGCTTTTGCCCCCCGTTCCGGGTCAATTAGGCTTTGGCGCGCTGTTCCAGAATCGCAACAGCCGGCAGTACCTTGCCTTCTACGAACTCCAGGAAGGCGCCGCCGCCAGTGGAGATGTAGGAGACTTTGTCAGCGATGCCGAACTTGTCGATGGCTGCCAGGGTATCGCCACCGCCAGCGATGGAGAAGGCCGGAGAAGCAGCGATGGCTTCAGCGATAACCTTGGTGCCTTCGGCGAACTGGTCGAACTCGAACACACCGACCGGGCCGTTCCACAGGATGGTCTTGGCGTTCATGATGATGTCAGCCAGGGCCTTGGCAGAATCCGGGCCGATGTCGAAGATCATGTCGCCGTCGGTCACGTCAGATACGGACTTGATGGTCGCCGGAGTGGACTCGGAGAACTCGGCACCGACAACCACGTCGGTGGTCACAGGAATGTTGGTCTCGGCAGCCAGTTTCTTGGCGGTGTCGATCAGGTCGTGCTCGCACAGGGACTTGCCGACGTTGTGACCGGCAGCAGCGATGAAGGTGTTGGCGATGCCACCACCGACAACCAGCTGGTCAGCAATTTTGGAGAGGGATTCCAGAACGGTCAGCTTGGTGGAGACCTTGGAGCCGCCAACGATGGCAACCATCGGGCGCTCGGGCTTCAGCATGGCTTTGCCCAGCGCTTCCAGTTCACCAGCCAGCAGCGGGCCGGCACAAGCGACCGGAGCGAACTGGGCTACACCGTAGGTGGAGCCTTCGGCGCGGTGAGCAGTACCGAACGCATCCATTACAAAGACGTCACACAGGGCGGCGTATTTTTTGGCCAGCTCTTCGGTGTTCTTCTTCTCGCCTTTGTTGAAACGGCAGTTTTCCAGCACAACCAGCTCACCGGCAGCGACTTCTACGCCATCCAGGTAATCCTTGGCCAGGCGAACCGGGCAGGACAGAGCGTCTTTCAGATAGTTGACAACCGGAGCCAGGGAGAATTCTTCGTTGTATTCACCCTCGGTCGGACGACCCAGGTGGGAGGTGATCATCAGCTTGGCGCCCTTTTCCAGAGCCAGCTTGATGGTCGGCAGAGTCGCAACGATACGTGCATCGGAGGTGACCTTGCCGTCTTTTACCGGTACGTTCAGGTCAGCACGGATCAGAACGCGTTTACCCGCCAGATCCAGGTCAGTCATCTTGATAACAGACATATTCAGTCCTCTATATTTTCCAGGTAATGTTAAAAACAGTAACCTTTCGCCCGGGGCAGGCTCAGCCTGCGGCCATCATGGCCCGGGTGGTATCCAGCATCCGGTTTGCGAAGCCCCATTCGTTATCGCACCACATCAACATCTTGACGAGGTTGGCATCGCTCACCCGGGTCTGGGTACCATCAATGATGCAGGAGTGTGCATCATGATTGAAGTCTACGGAGACCAGCGGTTCTTCCGTGTAATCCAGAATACCGTGTAATGTACCTCTGGATGCCCGTTGCAGGGCTTGATTTACGTCAGTAACTGTCACTTTTTTACGAACAGTAATACTGAGATCCATCGCTGTTACATTGATGGTCGGCACCCGCACCGCGATCGCCTCGAACTTGCCGGCAAAGTGGGGCAGGATACGCTCCAGCCCCTTTGCCAGCTTGGTGTCCACCGGAATGATGGACTGACTGGCAGCGCGGGTTCGGCGCAAGTCACTGTGGTAGGCATCGATGACTTGCTGATCATGCATGGCCGAATGAATTGTCGTAATAGTACCACAATTTATCTCGAATTCTCGATGCAATGTTTCAATCACCGGCACCACGCAGTTGGTGGTACAGGAGGCGTTGGAGACAATCCGCTCCGCTCCGGTGAGGGTATGATGGTTGACCCCGTAGACCACGGTGGCATCCACATCCGCATCCGCCGGATGGGAGAAGAGCACCTTGCCCGCCCCCGCCGCCAGATGCAGCTCGGCATCGGCCCGCGAGCCAAATACCCCGGTGCAATCGAGCACCACGTCCACCCCCAGCGCCCGCCACGGCAGCTTTGACGGATCCCGCTCGGCAAACAGGGAGATGAGATCCTCCCCCACCAGCATGCTGTTGCCCGCCAGTTGCACCGGATGGTGGAAGCGACCGTGACTGGTATCGTAACGGGTCAGGTGCACCATGGCCTCGGGGGCCGCCAGCTCGTTGATGGCGACGATCTTGATGGTCTTGTCGCGCCCGCTTTCATAGAGGGCTCGCAACACGTTGCGACCGATCCGCCCGTAACCATTGATGGCAATCTTGATCATCGAGAATCCGTTTCCTTGAACCAGCAACAAGGCGGCGCACCGGCCGCCCGGGAGCCCCGGCTACGACAGCAGGGCCTCCTTGAATTCACCGCGGGCCAGCAGTGCCGCCCCGAATACCCCGGCACTGTCACCTAGGGCTGGAGCAATAATGGGGGCACTGAAACGGGGATTAAAGAGGAAGGGTAAAATTGTCTGTCGTCCGGCGCTGTAAAGGCTCTGCACATTGCCCACCCCGCCACCGATGACGATCACATCCGGGTCGAGAATATTGACCACATTGGCCAGCGCCTGACCAAACAGCAGGTGCAGCCGGTCGATGGTGAGCCTGGCCACATGATCGTGGGCGGTGGCCGCCGCGATTTGAGCGAGCGAGAGGCGACGCTTGGCCTTGGCCTCGTACCAGGCCTCCAGCGCCGGGCCGCTGATCAGGGTCTCGACGCAGCCACGCTTGCCGCAGTAGCACTCAGGGCCATCAGGGGAAAGCACGTTGTGGCCCCACTCACCGGCGATGCCGTGGTGACCGTTGAGGATCTGGCCGTTGATGACGATGCCGGAGCCGACCCCGGTGCCCATGATGATGCCGAACACCACTTTCGCATCGGGATGGTGCTGGCGCACTGCACCGAGATGGGTTTCTGCCAGCGCAAAGCAGTTGGCGTCGTTGGCGATCAGCACCGGCACGCCCAGCTTGCGCTCCAGATCCTCCTTGAACGGCTTGCCGTTGAGCTCGGTGGTATTGCAGTTCTTCATCAGGCCGGTCTGCGGATCCCGCGCCCCCGGCGTGCCCATGCCGATGACGGTCGGGCGCTGGCCAATCTTCTCGGCACACTCAGCTACCAGTTTGGCGATCTGGCCGATCATATGGTCATAACCGCCGGCCCGCTCGGTGGGGATGCGGTGGCGCAGCAGCACCTCGTCGCCATCCAGCACCACGCATTCACACTTGGTACCGCCAAGATCGATACCCCAATCCAGTGACTTGCTGCTCATCTTGCCTCCTGCACGGCCGCCACGCTCTCGTCATCGCGGCGCCATTTTTTAATGTAAAACGGGGCCTGACGGCCCCGGATTTCAAACAAACTCTTCTTCTCTCGCCCCGGCCTTAGCGACTGTGATACTGGGCAGAGAGCTCGTGCACCGCGTCGACGAACACACCGGCGTGCTCCGGGTTCACATCCTGATGGATGCCGTGGCCGAGGTTGAATACGTGGCCATTACCGTGACCGAAACCGGCCAGAATGGAGGCTACCTCTTCACGGATGCGAGCCGGAGTGGCGTAGAGCATGGAGGGATCCATGTTGCCCTGCAGCGCCACCTTGTCACCGACCCGGCGCTTGGCGTCGGCAATGTCGGTGGTCCAGTCCAGACCCAGCGCATCGCACCCGGTGGCGGCGATCTGCTCCAGCCACTGACCGCCGTTCTTGGTGAACAGGGTGACCGGCACACGGCGACCGTCGTGCTCGCGGATCAGGCCATCGACAATCTTGTGCATGTACTGCAGGGAGAAATCGCGGTAATCGCGCGGGGTGAGCACGCCGCCCCAGGTGTCGAACACCATGACCGCCTGGGCACCCGCCTTGATCTGGGCGTTGAGGTAAGCAATCACGCTGTCGGCCAGCTTGTCGAGCAACAGGTGCAGGGTTTGCGGCTCTGCGTACATCATCTGCTTGATCTTGGTGAACGCCTTGGAGCTGCCCCCCTCCACCATGTAGGTGGCCAGGGTCCAGGGGCTGCCGGAGAAGCCGATCAGCGGCACTTCGCCCTTCAGCTCACGGCGGATGGTGCGCACTGCGTTCATCACATAGCCCAGCTCATCTTCCGGATCCGGAATGGGCAGCGCCTGCACATCGGCCATGGAGGTGATCGGACGCTCGAATCGCGGGCCTTCACCCTGCTCGAAGTAGAGACCCAGCCCCATGGCATCGGGCACGGTGAGGATGTCGGAGAAGAGGATGGCGGCATCGAGCGGGTAGCGGCGCAGCGGCTGCAGGGTGACTTCACAGGCCAGCTCGGCATTGCGGCACAGAGACATGAAATCCCCCGCCTGGGCGCGAGTCGCCTTGTATTCCGGCAGATAGCGGCCAGCCTGGCGCATCATCCATACCGGGGTCATATCCACGTCCTGACGCAGCAGGGCGCGCAGGTATCGATCGTTCTTCAGCTCTTTCATCCCAGTTCCTGAGTTCGTATCACGCATAAAATGGCGGCCATAATACCACTTTGCCCACCGGATCGGACTGCCCAAAACGTGGCAAATGGGCGCACAGTTGCAAAGATGTGAAGGGGCGCAAACCTGACCGCCCCGCTTGTAACAAGAAGTGCAAAAAGATTGGCGAAAAGATAAGCGCCTCGTTACCCCTCGCCAGCCAGTGACAACTCAATCAGCCGCCGGGCGATGGTGCCGTGAGGTGGCAAACGCGGCAGCCGGTCGGCAGCAAAGAAATCGGCGGCGACCAGTTCGTCATCCTGCACCCGGATTTCGCCGCTCTCGTAGTCGGCGGTAAAGCCCATCATCAGGCTGTGGGGGAAGGGCCAGGGCTGGCTCGCCACATAGCTCACATTGCGCACCCGGATGCCGCTCTCCTCGAACACCTCCCGCGCCACGCACTGCTCGAGATTCTCCCCCGCCTCCACAAAGCCGGCCAACACGGTATACATGGGATCGTCCGCCTGATAGTGACGGCGATGGGCCGCCAGCAGGATCTCCGGCCCCTTGCGCACCGCCACGATAATGCAGGGAGAGATACGCGGATAGACGCTGTGCCCCTGCTGGCACACCTGCGCCCACTCCCCCGCCTTCGGGGTCATGGGGGCGCCGCACTCGCCGCAGAAACGGTGGGTGCGGCGGAAGGTAACGAGCTGCCAGGCACGCCCTGCGAGGCGAAAGCCCTCTTCGTCTCCCGCCACCATCAGCTGGCGCAGCGGGCTCATAGCGCTCGTGTCGGCCTCAGCCCCCAGATCGAGCAGATAGCAGGGCAGCCCCTGCCACTCATCAAAACGCTCGAAACGGGCACCGGCCAGCGCTGCGGGCAGGCACGCTTTACTTCCTTGTGGCACCTCTCCCTGCTGATCGAGCAGTACCAGATGATCGCCCCCCAGCACGAACCAGCGGGCTTGTTCGGTTAATGACATCAGATAAACACTCTCGTTAAAACAGAACCCTGACCACGGCTGGCCGAGCAAGGGGCAAACGCCGCGCGAATGGCTCCCATCTTACGACCAGCACGGGTCGCTGACGACCCCGCCGTGGCCGATTGTCCCATTCGTAAAAAACGGATGGTGCAAATAAAGAGGCCGCCCGAAGGCGGCCCGTTGTTATCCGGCATCCCGTATCCGGCCTCTATCGACGCGGATCAGGCATCACCCATCGCCAGCAGGGAGGCGTTGCCGCCCACCGCGGTGGTGTTGATGGTGCGGGTCTTTTCGGTGACGAAACGGCTCAGGTAGTGAGGGCCGCCCGCCTTGGGACCGGTGCCGGAGAGCCCCTGGCCGCCGAACGGCTGCACCCCGACCATGGCGCCGATCTGGTTGCGGTTGATGTAGACGTTACCGACATTGATGCGGCTTGCCAGCTCCTCGGCGTGGGATTCGTTGCGGCTGTGGATCCCGAGCGTCAGACCGTAGCCGGTGCCGTTGATGTCGCTGATCACCTTGTCCAGATCCCGGGTGGCGTAGCGCACCACGTGCAGGATGGGGCCGAACTGCTCCTTCACCAGCTCGCGGATGGAGCCAATCTCCAGCGCGGTCGGCTGGACGAAGTGTCCCTCCATGGTTGCGGCCGGCATCGGCGCCTGGGCAATCAGGCGAGCACGCGGGATCATGTAGGCGAGGTGAGCATCGAGACTGGTCTTGGCATCGGCATCGATCACCGGGCCGACGTCGGTGTTGTGCTCGGCCGGGTTGCCCACTTTGAGCTCCTGCATGGCGCCGGTGAGGATCTCCAGCACCCGCTCGGCGATCTCCTCCTGCAGGTAGAGCACCCGCAGGGCCGAGCAGCGCTGACCGGCGCTCTGGAAGGCGGCGCTCACCACGTCGCGCACCACCTGCTCCGGCAGGGCGGTGGAGTCGACGATCATGGCGTTCTGGCCGCCGGTCTCGGCGATGAGTGGCAGGATGGCGCCATCGCGCTGGGCCAAAGTCATGTTGATGAGCTTGGCGGTCTCGGTGGAGCCGGTGAAGCAGACGCCGCCAATGCGCGAGTCCGCAGTCAACTTGGCCCCCACGGTGGCGCCGTCACCGGGCAGCAGCTGCAGCACGTCGCCCGGAATACCGGCCTGATGGGCCAGAGTCACCGCCAGATGGGCGATAAGGCCGGTCTGCTCGGCAGGCTTGGCGATGACGGTGTTGCCGGTGGCCAGCGCCGCAGCGATTTGGCCGAGGAAGATCGCCAGCGGGAAGTTCCACGGGCTGATGCAGACAAACACCCCGCGCCCCTGCAGGAACAGCTCGTTCTGCTCGCCGGTGTAACCGGGCAGCAGGGTCGCCTGCCCCATCAGGCTGCGGGCCTGCACCGCGTAGTAGCGGCAGAAATCGACCGCTTCACGCACCTCGTCGATGCCATCTTGCAGCAGCTTGCCCGCCTCGCGAGTACAGAGGGAGACAAACTGCTCGCGGTTCGCTTCCAGCAGATCCGCCAGCTTCTCCAGCGCGGCAGCACGCTCGCTCAACGGGGTTTCACGCCAGCGCGGGAAGGCCGCGTGGGCCGATGCCAGCGCCTGCTCCACCGCCTGCTCATCGGCCCAGTGGATCTTGCCGACGATGAGGCTCACATCCTGCGGGCTCAGCACGGTACGTGCCTCGCTGCGCTTGAGGGTCTCGCCATCGACGATGGGGCCTGCCAGCCACTGCTTGCTCTCCAGCTCTTTCAAGCGGGCGAAGAAGGGGCGCTGGATGGAGAGGATATTCATGTTGACGCCGCTGGAGTTCTTGCGGTCGCTGAACAGGTTCACCGGCTGCGGAATCCGGTCGTTGGCAAAGCCGGAGTAGCGCTTGAGGGTGCGCAGCGGGTGCTCGGCCAGCGAGTCCACCGGGGTGTTGGGGTCCACCAGCTTGTGAACGAAGGAGGTGTTGGCCCCGTTTTCCAGCAGGCGGCGCACCAGATAGGGCAGCAGATCCTTGTGGGCGCCGACCGGCGCATAGATGCGACAGTGCAGGCCGGGATTGTCGTTTAGCACGGCGTTGTGCAGCTCCTCCCCCATGCCGTGCAGACGCTGGAATTCAAACTGGCGATCACCGGCCATCTCCAGAATGCTGACCACGGTATTGGCGTTGTGGGTGGCAAACTGGGGGGCGATAAAGCCGCGAGTCGGCTCGCTCAGCAGGTAGCGGGCGCAGGCGAGATAGGAGATATCGGTGCCCGCCTTGCGGGTAAAGAGCGGGTAGCCGGGCAGGCCCGCCTGCTGGGCATATTTCAGTTCGCTGTCCCAGTAGGCGCCTTTTACCAAGCGAACCGGAATGAGGTCACCCTGCTCGCGGGCCAGCGCGGTGAGCCAGCAGAGTACCGGCAGGGCGCGTTTGGAGTAAGCCTGCACCACCATGCCGAGCTTGCCCCAGCCACGGTTGGCGTCGGAGCGGTAGAGCTGCTCGAACAGATCGAGAGAGAGCTCGAGACGGTCCATCTCTTCGGCATCGATGCTGATGGCCACATCCTTGTCGCGGGCCAGCCGCACCAACCCCACCAGCCGCTCGCACATTTCGCCGAGCACCCGTTCGCGGTTCGCCACGTCATAGCGCGGATGGAGCGCCGAGAGCTTGATGGAGATGGAGGGGGCCTGGCCGCCGTCGCTGATGCGCTCGTTGCCCACCGCCTCGATGGCGTTACGATAATCGGTCAGATACTTGTCGGCATCCTGCATGGTCAGTGCCGATTCACCCAGCATGTCGTAGGTGTGGGTGTAGCCCAGCTCGCGGGATTTGCGGCTCGCCTTGAGCGCCTCTTTCATGTCGCGCCCCAGCACGAACTGCTTGCCCATGATCTTCATGGCGGCGTACATGGCGGAGCGCACCACCGGCTCCCCCAGCTTGTTGACCATCCGCCCCAGCAGGTTGGCCGGGTTGCCGTCGAGCTTCTTGTCCAGCTTGATGATCTTGCCGGTCAGCATCAGCCCCCAGGTGGAGGCGTTGACCAGGGTGGAATCACTCTTGCGAAAATGGGAGGACCAGTTGGCGCCGGAGAGCTTGTCCTTGATCAGGGCGTCGGCGGTCTCGGCATCGGGAATGCGCAGCAGCGCCTCGGCCAGACACATCAGGATGATCCCCTCCTGGGTATCCAGGCTGTACTCCTGCAGGAAGGCGTCGATACCGTCACCGGAGCCGCTCTCCTTGCGCACCTTGGTCACCAGAGTGCGGGCACGCTGGGTCACCTGCTCCAGCGAGGCGCCATCCCCCGGCAACATGGCCGACAGTTCGGCCAGATAGGCATTTTCATCCACCACGTAGTTATGGGTGATGGCTTCGCGCAGGGCGGCCAGATCGGAGGGGATATAGTCAGCGGCAAGCACTTGAGTAGCTTTGAACATATGGGGTCTTCCTGTACGCCCTAGGGCTGATATCGACAAAGGCGGACGCGCCGCCGAAACGCCGATAATGTATACAATGTTGCACCCTATATGAAATGAATTTGTTGCCAATCTTTAACAAAGATCGCTCATTCCCCCCATGAATTCCCTTTTGAAGCCAATACGCCAGCAAGCGTGAGGGTCATCTGACTTCATTTTGTATACGATCTACCGCTGCTCTATCGCAAAGCAGCCACGCATTCCGCCCAATGCGCCCCAAAAAAGAAGGGCCGCCACGGCGACCCTTCTCAGCAATTCATTCAGCCAGATGCTGTCAGTTCATCCAGCGATCGCCGCGGCTGCGACGACGGGGCAGCATCGGCAGCAGGATGCCAAGCAGAATACCGGCCCCCACCATGGCACCACCACGGATAAACCAGTCCATCTGCATGTCGTGCTCCTGGTTGTCGTAGCTCTGGGTCAGGGCATCATTCTGCTCTTTGAGATTGCTCATCTCCTCACCCTGACTGACCAGCTGGGCCTTGAGAGCAGCGATCTCCTTGCTCTGGGCAGCGATCTGGCCATCCTTCTCGGTGAAGCGTTTCTCGTTGTCACCGTTAAGGTTCTGCAAGCGATCTTTAAGCTCATCGCGCTCTTTTTCCACCTGGGGCAGACGCTCGCGCAGGCTGATCTGGCTCTGCAGTTCGCTGTTTTTGATCCACCCCTCGCGGCCACGACCGTCCACCACCTGGGTAAAACCGGCCTCGCTGTTCACCGCCTTTACCTCCAGCGGTTCACCAGCCTTGACGCTGCCAAGGATCCGGTACTGGGTACCCGGGCCATTGTGGATATAGGTAAAGATGTTGTCTGAAACATAACGGGTATCGGCCAGTGCCTGTTGGGCACACAAGCAGATCAAAATCCCGAGAAGGGCGCGCATGGTCGATCGGTTCTCTTTTTCAGGTTTGGACAAGAGGTTGAATGTTAAGCCGCCAGCAGGTTAAAGGACAAGCAAAGAAAAAGCACCTCCCCCCAGATAAAGAGCGCAGAGTTGCGAGTCACCTCGCAACTTGCCCGTCTGCGGTCTCACTTGTTTTTCAGCTCCTGCACCTCGCTGCGCAGGGCGCGGATCTCCCGCAGCAGCTCCTCTTGCTGGTTGTTGTAGTGATGACGCCACTTGTCGGTCTCGCCATCCCCCTTGTTGGGCTGCAAAAACAGGCTGGCCATAAAACCGCTGATGGCACCGAACAGACCGACCCCGAACAGGATCAGCAGGCTGGCGACAAACCGCCCCTCCTCGGTCTTGGGCACCAGATCGCCGTAACCGACTGTCGAGAGGGTCACCAGCGTCCACCAGAACGCGTCATAGGGTGTCTCAATCTGGCTGCCGGGCTGGCCTGACTCAATCCAGTACATGACGCCGGAGCCCACCCCCAGCAGCAGGAAGAACAGAAACAGGATGCCTGAGAGGGTGGTCTCGTTGCGCTCGCGACGGAACATGGCCCAGAGATCCGGGTGCTCCTTGAACAGCTGATAGACCCGCCACAGCTGGATCAACCGCGCCCAGCGCAGTTGCTCCGCCATCGGCAGGCTACCCGGCAGATAGATCCAGTTGGCCTTGAAATAGGCCTTGCGATCAGAGGCCCGGATCCAGCCATAAGCAAAGTGCGCGAGGAAGAAGTAGCAGATCAGACTGTCGAGGTCATAGAAGAGCTGCAGGGTCTGTGGTGTCAGGCTCTCATGGCCCCACCAGCGGGCCGTCACCAGCACAACCGAGATAATCGACAGAAATGCCATCAGCAGATCCATCGCCCGCAGATGAGTTAAGTGATGTCGCATACATTTTCCAACTTTAAGCACAGTGCAAATTAATAAAAGAGAAGATAATGCCGATAGTCCTGAGGGCAAAGGAAAAAACGGCTTTTAAAAGGAGAATGACAATGCAGCTGAACCTGCTGGAGAAAAGAATGAGCAACATCCGGTTGGTACCCAAAGTGGTGCTGCTGATGGTGTTCAGTACCCTCCTGCTACTGACAAAACTCTGGTTTGACGCCAACAATCTGGAAGCGACCCTGCTCAGCGAAGGGCTCGATCCCGCCAAGGCGGATGCGATCTCCAATCGCCTGCTCTGGACCGGCCTGATGGAGACCGCCATCATGGGGCTGCTGTTCGTGATCCTGCTGCTCACCGGTTCCCGCCTGATGGTCAAGCAGGTGCACTATCTGGTGGGCCTGCTGGAGCGCTTCGCCAAGCGGGACCTCAGCCACAAGGTACTGCTCAAGTCTCGTGACGAATTCGGTGACATCGCCAAGGCGGTCTCCCACTCGCAGGAGAACCTCAAAGAGGTGTTTGGCAACCAGCGCGCCGCCTGCAAGGAGCTCAACGACATCGCCTCCCAGGTGACCCTTTGCATGGAAGAGGCCAACGAAGCGATCAACGAAGAGTTCACCCAGATCGAACAGCTGGCCAGCGCCATGAGCCAGATGGTCGGCGCCATTCGCGAAGTGGCCGCCCATGCGGATCAGGCCTCTCACGCCACCGCCGAAACCAGCCAGCTGGCGGAAGAGGGGAGCCGCTGCGTCGCCGATACCGTCAGCACCATAGACACTCTCTCCGGCAACATCCAGCGCTCCGCTACCGTGGTCAACGAAGTAGAGCAGGGGGTCGAGCGCATTGGCTCTGTGGTCGACACTATTCGCGGCATCTCGGAACAGACCAACCTGCTGGCACTAAACGCCGCCATCGAGGCGGCCCGCGCCGGTGAAGCGGGCCGTGGCTTTGCCGTGGTGGCCTCCGAAGTGCGTGAACTGGCCAACCGGGCTCAGGCCGCCACCGTCGAGATCCAGAAGATGATCGAACAGCTGCAGGGCAATGCCCATCAGGCTGGCGAGCTGATGGCCCAAAGCGTACAGCAGGCCGACAAGGGGGTGGAACAGGTGACCCAGGCCGGTACCCAGCTCGCCACCATAGTGCAGCGGGTACAGGGTGTCGCCGACATGAACCGCCACATCGCCGCCGCCTCCGAGCAACAGAGCTCGGTCGCCGAAGAGATGCGCGGCAATCTGGAACAGGTCAAGCAGATCGCCGAAGGCTCCGTCGTGGTGCTGCGTGAACTGCAAGAGGCCTCCGAACTGGTCGAGCAGCACAGCAAGGCGCTCGACAGCCAGATCCACTCCTTCAAACTCGTCTGACAGCTTTCCTTGGTCGGGCATGACCGCCATTATGCCCCGCCACCGCTCTGGCCATAAAAAAATCCGAAACCAGTGGTTTCGGATTTTTTCTATCGGACAAAGGGCAGGCTCGGCTATCGCCTCGCCCACTCTTGCACAACTTACTCGGCAGCCATGCGGGCTTCGATGTAAGCCAGTGCACGGTCGATACGCGCCAGTACACGCTCTTTGCCCACCAGTGCCATTACGGCGTCGATGGCAGGGGATTGGCCTAGGCCGGTGACGGCCACACGCAGCGGCATACCAACCTTGCCCATGCCCTGACCCAGCTCGGCAGCGGTCGCTTCAATCAGCTCGTGCAGCGCTTCGGTGGTCCAGCTATCCAGTGCGGCCAGCTTGGTCTTGGCCAGAGCCAGCGGCTCGGCAGCTACGCCACGCAGGTGCTTCTTGGCAGCCGCTTCGTCGATCGCCTCGTACTCTTCGAACAGGTAGCGGCTCTGGGCGGCCATCTCAACCAGGGTGTTGCAACGCTCGGCCAGCAGAGTGACCACGTCGGCCAGAGCCGGGCCATTGCTGGTGTCGATCTTCTGGTTTTCCATGTGCCATGCCAGATGCTTGGCCACATAAGCCGGATCCAGGCTGCGCATGTAGTGGTTGTTCAGCCACAGCAGCTTGTCGGTGTTGAAGGCAGAGGCGGACTTGGAGATGGCATCCAGGCTGAACAGCTTGATCATCTCTTCCAGGGTGAAGATCTCCTGATCGCCGTGGGACCAGCCCAGACGTACCAGATAGTTCAGCAGCGCTTCCGGCAGGTAGCCGTCATCGCGGTACTGCATCACGGAAACGGCACCGTGGCGTTTGGAGAGCTTGGCGCCGTCGTCACCCAGGATCATGGAGACGTGGGCAAACTCCGGCACCGGCGCGTTCAGCGCCTTGTAGATGTTGATCTGGCGCGGGGTGTTGTTGATGTGATCTTCACCACGCACCACGTGGGTGATCTCCATGTCCCAGTCATCGACTACAACACAGAAGTTGTAGGTCGGCGCGCCGTCGGTACGGCGGATGATCAGATCGTCGAGCTCGGTGTTGGCGAACTCGATGCGGCCACGGACGTGGTCATCGAACACCACGGAACCTTCGGTCGGGTTGCGGAAGCGGATAACGTGCGGCGCATCGGCCGGGTGATCGTGGGCGTGGTCGCGGCACTTGCCGTCATAACGGGGCTTCTCGCCGTTGGCCATCTGGCCTTCACGCAGCGCTTCCAGACGCTCTTTGGAGCAGTAGCACTTGTAGGCGCGGCCATCGGCCAGCATCTCGTCGATCAGCGCGTTGTAGCGATCGAAGCGCTTGGTCTGGTAGTAGGGGCCCTCATCCCAGTTCAGCTCCAGCCATTCCATGCCCTCAATGATGGCGTCGATCGCCTCCTGAGTGGAACGTTCCAGGTCGGTATCCTCAATACGCAGCACGAACTCACCGCCCTGGTTCTTTGCAAACAACCAGGAATAGAGTGCGGTACGGGCACCGCCGACATGCAAAAAGCCGGTCGGGCTGGGAGCAAAACGGGTTTTGACTTTCATCTTTAAGCCTTGTGTAGAGGGCCTTGGGCCAATTCGTTAGAAAAAACCGTCGCATTTTAGCACCGACAATCACGGATGGGAAAACCATGACGCCATTGCGGGCTAAAGTAGGGGATTAAATCTGTCGCCATTTGCATCTGTAGCCCGATATTTGAAGAGGATCGCAAAACAGAAGCCCCGTTTCCGATTTGCTATGCACAATGCTGGAGAGCTGCCTCCTCCGGTCGATACCCAAATAACGCTCACCACACTTCTCACGAACAAGGAAGAGACGATGCAGTTCCGTTCTATCCAGAATCGCATTCTAGTGATGGCCGGGATCGCCATGACCGCAGCCCTAGTCATCCTGATCCTGCTCAACCAATACTCGGGTCAGCAGACTCAACAACTCACCATCAGCTCCAGCCGTGAAGCGCTGCAGCAGGAGGCCTGGCAGAAGGTCAGCGCCAATGCCCGCGCCGAGGCGGCCACCATCACCCAACTGCTGCAAAAAGGGCTCTCCTACACCCAGCAGATGGCCAGCGCCCTCGCCCTGCAACAACAGGGCAAACTGCCGCTGGATCGCCAGCAGGCCACCGACCTGCTCAAAGCACAGTTGGCGTTGGAGCCCCAGCTCTATGGCGCCTTTGCCGGCTTCGAGCCCAACGGTTTCGACGGTCAGGATGCCAGCTTTGCTGGCCAGAGTGCGCTGGGCAGTGATGACAAGGGGCGCTTCGTGCCCTACTTCTATCGCGACAAGGATCAAATCGGTACCGATCTGCTGCTCTCCATCGAAAAAACCGACCCGGACGAATTCGGCAATCCCGCCAACGACTACTACGCCTGCCCAAAGCGGGAAGGACGGTCTTGTCTGATCGATCCCTTCAAGGTGGATATCAACGGCCAGCAGGTGCTGGTGAGCACTATCACCACCCCCATCATGGTGGATGGTCAGTTCAAGGGGATCGCCGCGCTGGATCTGGCGGTGGACTCCATCAGCCGTCAGGCCAAGAGCCTCAACAGCAACATCTATGACGGCAAGGGCGAAACCCTGATCGTCAGCGCCGCCGGTGTCATCACCGGCACCAGCGGCGATGCCAGCCTGCTCGGCAGCAGCGCAAGTAAGGTGCTGGGCAACCAGTGGCAGCAGTACCTGAAACCGGAAGTTCAGCGTCAAGAGCTGGACGAGTCATTCCGTATTTCCGTCCCCATCATGGTGCCGGGAATGAGCCGCAACTGGGCCATCATCGTCACCCTGCCCTACAAGGTGGTACTGGCGGGCGCCGATCAACTGGAGAGCCAGCTCAATGAGATGAACCGGGCCGCGGTGACCCAGCAGCTGGTCGGTGCCTTTATCGTACTGGTGCTGGCGCTGGCCACCATGCTGGTGATTGCCCGCAGCATCACTGGTCCCATCCGCAAGATGGTCAGCCTGGTGGATGACATCGCCGATGGTGAAGGGGACCTCACCAAACGTCTCGCAACCCGCTCTGTCGATGAGCTGGGGGATCTCGCCAAGGGGATCAACCGCTTTATCGACAAGCTGCAAGGGCTGCTCGGGGATGTGCTCAAGACTGCCAGCGAGGTGAACCGCTACGCCGGTGACACCGATCGCATCGCCGGTCAGACCGACAACAACCTGCAGCACCATCAGGCGGAGATGGAGCAGATGCTGACCGCGGTACAGGAGATGTCCTACGTCAGTCAGGAGGTCGCCACCCACGCCAACAACACCGCCGACTCGGCCAAACAGGCGCAAGGCGCAGCCGATCAGGGCAAGGAGCGCTTCCAGCAGGTGATCCAGTCGATGCACAAGGTCGCGGCAGAAGCCGGCAAAGGGGCCGAAGTGGTGGAAGGGCTGGCTCACGACAGCGCCCAGATCACCAGCATCCTCACCGTCATTCAGGGAATTGCCGATCAGACCAACCTGCTGGCTCTCAACGCCGCCATCGAGGCTGCACGGGCTGGCGAACAGGGCCGCGGCTTTGCGGTGGTGGCCGACGAGGTGCGCAAACTGGCGGGCAATACCCAGCAGGCGGTGCAGAATACCCAGGAGTTGATAGAGAAGATCCGCCTCAGCTCCACCAATGCAGTCAACGCCATCACCCAGAGCCAGCAGCTGACCCATCAGGCGGTGGGCGAGGCGGATCTGGCGGAAGAGGCGCTCGGCAGCATCTACCAGGCCATCTCCACCATCAACGACATGACCTATCAGATCGCCTCCGCCGCCGAAGAGCAGAGCTCGGTCTCAGAAACCGTCTCCGGCAACCTGTCAAAAACCAACGCACTGGCCAACGACATTGCTCAGGATGCGACCGAAACGGCCAAAGCCAGTCAGGCATTGCGTCAGGCGGCCGACAAATTGCAGCAATTATTGGGTCAATTTCGTCTCAGCTGATAATTTTCCGCCTCAGGACTCTCCCCCTCGGGGGCGAGTCCGTTTACCATAGGCGGCGAATTTGCCTGATGGCAGGCAATGTAGTGAGAGGTAAATGCCGTGCCCACCCCGGACCGTCGCCCACGAGGCCATAACAGACGAGCCCAGCAGCGTCGCCAAGACGAATCACAAGGATCCCTGCTCCATCGCATCAATGCCGCGACCCTGTCCCTGCGCCAACGTTTTGGCCAAGGGATGAGCAACCTCGGCCAACGCCGCCAGGATGCCAAAGCAGGCAAATTCAAGCTGTCCAGCCCGCTGCCCCGCAAAAACACCATAGGTCTGCTGATCCTGATCCCGCTCTGGTTGCTGGTGCTGGCCTGGGAGCCGGCACCATCCGCCCCCAAAGCCGCCCCTTCCGGCTCGCTGGAAGTGCCGCTGGCCGTGCCCGCTCAGGCGCTAACTGTCGGTAATGGCGCGGCAGGCAGTGCCCCCATGGCAGCCAAACCAGTCGAAGAGAAGGTCAACGGTACCTGGCTGCAACACGATGTGCAGGCGGGTGAGACCCTCTACTCCATCTGGCGCAAATTCGAGTTGCCGGGTGCCGAGCTGAGCCGCCTGATCGCCATCGAGGGGCCGGATCGTCCCCTGACCCGCCTGCAATCGGGCCGCTCTATCTTCATCCTGGTGGACGACACCCGCCGCATCCAGCGGGTGGAGATCCGCTCATACGGTCAGGCGGTTTACCGCTACGACCGGCAGGGTGAAGGGTTCGCCCTCAAGGAATAACAAAAACGGGAGGCGCTGGCCTCCCGTTTTTTTCAGTCAAATATCTTCAAATAAGCTACTGACTTCACAATATTTTTAGCTTGTTCAAAAAACGAAAGGGGTCAAATTGACAAGGATCGGCGCTAACGTACAATCGTTTGTGCTTTAGACAGGGATTGTTCTACGTGCTACTGGGACAAAGAGACGTGGTCAGTCATGAGCCAACCCCTGATTGCAAGGCAAATGCAGCCCAGCACGGGCTTAGTTTCATTTTGTTATTGATAGGATTTAGCACATGTCTGACATTCGCACCGGCCAGGTAAAATGGTTCAACGAAACCAAGGGTTTTGGCTTTATTGAACAATCCCAGGGTCCGGACGTATTCGTTCACTTCTCCTCCATCCAGAGCACCGGTTTCAAAAC
Organism: Aeromonas sp. S12(2024); assembly: GCF_041402305.1. NCBI lineage: Bacteria > Pseudomonadati > Pseudomonadota > Gammaproteobacteria > Aeromonadales > Aeromonadaceae > Aeromonas > Aeromonas sp. S12(2024). The sequence goes on along the minus strand of NZ_JBGLRB010000010.1, from coordinate 109,107 downwards.
CCTGGCTGAAGGTCAAAAAGTCCAGTTCACTGTGACCCAGGGCAAAAAAGGCCCTCAGGCTGAAAACGTTACTCTGGTCTAAGCCCGCGCCAGTGAATCATGCAGGAGGAGCCAAGGCCCCTCCTCTTTTTTGCCCGCAATTCTTCCTGCCAACCACCTTTCCCACGTACAACCCGCACAATGAACCCGTACCGCCTTCCTGTTTGCAGGAGGTGGTAGAGACGCGCCTAGTAAACGCCAGATACGATAAAGCATCGCAGTGCGATGTGAGGGGCAATTCAGAGGGATTATGAAAACTTCGAAGAGATATTGGAGCGGGAAACGAGACTCGAACTCGCGACCCCGACCTTGGCAAGGTCGTGCTCTACCAACTGAGCTATTCCCGCAACGGAATGTCACTTACAAATGTTTGGAGCGGGAAACGAGACTCGAACTCGCGACCCCGACCTTGGCAAGGTCGTGCTCTACCAACTGAGCTATTCCCGCAACAGAATGTCATTTACAAGTGATTGGAGCGGGAAACGAGACTCGAACTCGCGACCCCGACCTTGGCAAGGTCGTGCTCTACCAACTGAGCTATTCCCGCATCGGAATATCACTTACAAATTTTTTGGAGCGGGAAACGAGACTCGAACTCGCGACCCCGACCTTGGCAAGGTCGTGCTCTACCAACTGAGCTATTCCCGCAACAATTTGGTTGTCTTGAGGCTGGCTGATGATTGGAGCGGGAAACGAGACTCGAACTCGCGACCCCGACCTTGGCAAGGTCGTGCTCTACCAACTGAGCTATTCCCGCATCGGGCTGGTTTGCACCAGTGTCATCATCAGATTTTTGGAGCGGGAAACGAGACTCGAACTCGCGACCCCGACCTTGGCAAGGTCGTGCTCTACCAACTGAGCTATTCCCGCAACTACCTTAAAACAGGCCGTACAGCATTTGGTTGCTTGCGCTACTGTACGGGAGCCGAATTATAAGAGCAGTCATTCCAATTGCAAGGGCTTTTTTGTCTGGTTGCGCGCGTTCGCTCAAAAGCTGGCCGAACTGTCGATTTTAGCAGCCAGAGTATGACAACCCCTTGCCGGGGAATCAGATCTTGAAGACGTGGCTGCGATAGAACTGCAGCTCGGCGATGGATTCGCGGATATCGTCCAGCGCCTGGTGGGTGCCGCTCTTCTTGAACTGATCCAGCAACTCCGGCTGCCAGCGGCGTACCAGCTCCTTGATGGTGCTGACGTCGACGTTGCGGTAGTGGAAGAAGGCTTCCAGCTCGGCCATGTGCTTGACCATGAAGCGGCGATCCTGACCGATGCTGTTGCCGCACAGCGGGCTGGTGCGCTCCGGCACCCACTGGCGAATGAACTCGAGGGTCTCGGCAATAGCTTTCGCCTCATCGTGCTGACTCGCCTTGACCCGGGCCACCAGACCGCTCTTGGTATGGGTGTTGACGTTCCAGTCGTCCATCTTGGCCAGCTCTTCATCACTCTGATGAATGGCGATGACCGGCCCTTCGGCCAGTACGTTCAGATCCTTGTCGGTGACTATGGTGGCAATCTCCAGTACCACGTTCTCTTCGGGGTCGAGACCCGTCATCTCCATGTCGATCCATACCAGGTTCTGCGCGCTGACTGTCATGATTGCTCTCTCTATTGGGAGGAATGGCGGAATTTTGCCAATTTGCATGTATCATACTGGCTTTGGATCTGTTCATAAACTGGCGAATCGAGTGGCAAAGAAAGCAAAACTCAATCTGGGTCAACAAAGGCGCGTCCAGGCCAACCGCGAGCGGCGGCTGCAAAAAGATCACACCACAGTGGTGGATGACACCCTGTTTGGCCCCGCCATCGAAGGGGTGGTGATCAGCCGTTTTGGTCAGCACGCAGACGTGGAAGCGGTCGATGGCACCATCCACCGCAGCAATCTGCGGCGCAGCAGCATCAGCAGTCTGGTGTGCGGCGACAAGGTGGTGTGGCGTCCCGGCCTCAATGCCGCGACAGCGGGCGTTATCGAGGCGGTGCATCCGCGCCACTCGGTACTGACCCGGCCGGACTTCTACGACGGGGTCAAACCCATCGCCGCCAATATCGACCAGATCATCATCGTCTCGGCGGTGATGCCCGAGTTCTCCACCAATATCGTCGACCGCTACCTGGTGGCCGCCGAGGATGTGGAGATCCGCCCCCTCATCGTGCTGAACAAGGTCGATATGCTCGATGATGCCGCCAGAGCGCGCATCGAAAGCCAGCTCGAAACCTACCGCAAACTCAATTACGAGGTGCTGCTGGTGAGCTGCGAGAGCGGCGAAGGGCTGGATGAACTCAAGGCAGCCCTAACCGACAAGATCAGCATCTTCGTCGGCCAGTCCGGGGTGGGCAAGTCGTCGCTCACCAACGCCCTGATGCCGGGGCTGGATGTACTCACCGGCGAGATCTCCGAAAACTCGGGGCTCGGCCAGCACACCACCACCACGGCGCGGCTCTACCACTTCCCGAGCGGTGGCGATCTCATCGACTCCCCCGGGATCCGCGAGTTCGCCCTCTGGCATCTGGAGGCCGACCGCATCACCTGGTGCTTCGTTGAGTTTCGAGACTATCTGGGTGGCTGCAAGTTCCGCGACTGTACCCACAAGGACGATCCCGGCTGTGCCCTGCGCGCCGCGGTCGAGGCGGGCGCCATCAGCGCCGATCGCTTCCACAACTATCACCGCATCCTGGAAACCATGCAGGAAGCCCGTCACGGTCGCCAGCAAGCGCGCCTGTGACCCTAATAAACCTACGTTGATGATGAACATGAGCATTACTGACAACCTGAAAATTGCCGGTCAATACTGTCTGCCCAAGCACGCCCTCTCCCGTCTGATCGGCAAATTTGCCGCCGCCGAAGCGGGTAACATCACCACCAAAGTGATCGAGGCCTTTATCAAGCAGTATCAGGTCGACATGAGCGAGGCGCTGCACGAGAGCCCGGCCCACTACAAGAGCTTCAACGAGTTCTTCACCCGCGAGCTCAAGCCCGGTATCCGCCCCGTGGTAGAAGATGCCATGACTCTGGCGCTGCCGGTGGATGGCACCGTCAGCCAGCTCGGCCCGATCCAGCAGGGGCGCATCATCCAAGCCAAAGGTCACGACTACAGCGCCCGCGAGCTGCTGGGCGGCTATGAGGATCTGGTGGCGCCGTTCAAGGATGGCGACTTCGCCACCATCTATCTGGCGCCCAAGGATTACCACCGCATCCACATGCCGCTGGATGGCGTGCTGGAGAGCATGGTGTTCGTGCCGGGGGATCTCTTCTCCGTCAACCCGCTCACCGCCGAGAACGTGCCAAACCTGTTTGCCCGCAACGAGCGGGTGGTCGCCACCTTCCGCACCCCGCACGGCCCGATGGCGCTGGTGCTGGTCGGTGCGACTATCGTGGCCAGCATCGAGACCATCTGGGCCGGCAACATTGCGCCGACCAAAGAGAAGAAGGTGGTGCGCTGGGACTACACCGGCGACGAGGCCATTACCCTGCAAAAAGGTGCCGAGATGGGGCTGTTCAAACTGGGCAGTACTGTCGTCTGCCTGTTTGGCCCGGGCATGCTGGCCGGTTTCGAGCCCCATCTGGCCAATGGCGTCACCACCCGCATGGGTCAGCCCTTTGCCAAGCTGGCGGAGCAGGCATGAGCGAGCAACCGAACGCCTCGCAGAAGAACAACCCGCTGCACGGGCTGACGCTGGAAGCCATCGTCACTGCGCTGGTCGAACACTACGGCTGGGAAGAGCTGGGGCAGCAGATCAATATCCGCTGCTTCACCGATAATCCCAGCATCAAGTCCAGCCTGAAGTTCTTGCGCAAGACCCCCTGGGCTCGGGAGAAGGTCGAAAGCCTCTACCTCTACGTCCAGCGCAAGCAAGCCAAATCGAAGAAGGAAGGGCAAGATGGCCTTTAAGATTACGTACACCTATAAAAAACAGGCCAAAGAGATCGGCTACGCGAACGATAAGTTCCGCAGCATCTACGACGCCATCGCCGCTGCCGAAGGGCTGGATCTCACCAGTTTTCACGCCATGGAGGCCCAGCTGGCTCAGGTTTGCCGCCGTGACAAAAAGAGCGTGAAAGATTATCAGGAGAACTACTTCAAAGAGTTGGGATTCTCCAACATCGTCATCGAACGGGATCTTCAGGAGTAACCATGCGCACCTTGACTCTGATGGCCGCCTCTCTGCTACTGGCGGCATGCAGTACACCGGAACAACATCTGGTTGGCAGCGATCGCGACAGCCACGGCTGTATCGGCAGTGCGGGCTATCAGTGGTCAGCACTGACTGGCAAATGTATGCGCCTGTTTGAAGAGGGTATCCGGCTCAATCCAACCGATGCCAGCCAGACCAGCAGCGCCTTCGTGCTGTTCAACGCCGATCAGACGCAGGCCGAACTGCATCTACCAAGCGGCGAGCTGCTTGCGCTGACCCGTCAGGGTGCGGAGGGCAACTGGTCGTGGCAGGGCAGCGGCTACACCCTCTTTATCTGGAAGGGTTATGTGCTCAAGCAAGGTGACAAGGCGCTCTATCACGGGGAATAACCCGAGCGCCTGATATCTTCACGATATCCACCAAATAAAATGCCGACCCTGGGGTCGGCATTTTTGTTTTTGCAAAAGCCTGTTATCAGGCGCGGCTGAGGTAATCGGCCTGCCCTACCCACTTGTAGCTGGTGAGCTCGGTCAACCCCATGGGGCCACGGGCATGCAGCATCTGGGTCGACACCGCCACTTCAGCCCCCAGCCCAAACTGGCCGCCATCGGTGAAGCGGGTCGAAGCGTTGACGTAGACAGCCGCCGAACCGGCCCCGTTGACGAAACGCTCGGCGTTGGCCAGATCGTTGGTGAGGATGGCATCGGAGTGGCCTGCGTTATGCTCGCGCATATGGGCCAGCGCCTCGTTCACATCCGCCACCAGCTTGACCCCCAGAGTCAATCCCAGCCACTCGGTATCGAAATCCTCCGGCCCCGCCTCGCACAGGTTGTCGGCGCCCGCCAGCAGCGTCATGGCGTTGGGCGCAGCCACCAGCGTCACCTTGCGCTCGTTCATCAGCGTCACCAGCTGCGGCAGGAAGGTGGCAGCCACCTTCTCGTGCACCAGCAGGGTATCGAGGGCATTGCAGGCGGAGGGGCGTTGCACCTTGGCGTTGTCGATAACCGCCAGAGAGCGCACCAGATCGGCGCTCTCGTCGACGAAGATGTGGCTGATGCCGAAACCGCCGATGATGACCGGAATCGAGCTGTTCTCCTTGCACATCTTGTGCAAGCCGGCACCACCGCGGGGAATGATCATGTCCACATAGCGGTCGAGACGCAGCAACTCGCCGACCAGCGCCCGATCCGGGTTGTCAATGTACTGCACCGCCGCCTCGGGCAGACCGGAGGCCGCCAAGGCATGCTGGATCACCCGCACCAGCTCCAGATTGGAGTGGAAGGTCTCGCGCCCGCCACGCAATATGCTGGCGTTGCCAGTCTTGAGGCAGAGGCTGGCGATATCGATGGTGACGTTGGGGCGCGCCTCGTAGATGACGCCGATAACCCCGATGGGCACCCGACGACGGGAGAGCCGCAGGCCATTTTCCAGCACTCGGCTATCCATTTCGGCGCCGACCGGATCATCCAGAGTAATTACCTTGCGCACATCCGCCACGATACCGGCCAGCCGGGCCGGATTGAGTAGCAGGCGATCCAGCATCGCTTCTGACAAGCCTGCCTCACGGCCGGCGGCGATATCTTTCGCATTGGCGGCGAGGATCTGCTCACTGCGCGCCTCCAGCTCGTCGGCGATGGCGGCCAGCGCCCGATTCTTCTGCGCCGTGCTGATGGTAGCCAGCTGATAGGCGGCTTCTCGGGCCGCCTGCCCCATTTTCTCCAGACTCATCTCATTTCCCTTTGTTCATGCTGTGCCGCCCTGATTAGAGCAGCACCATATCGTCTCGATGGATGGCTACTGAACCATATCCATAGCCCAGTACCTGCTCAATCTGATCCGAGTGGACGCCGCGCAGTTTATCCAGCTCCAGATGGTCGTAACGGCAGATACCGCGCGCCAACTCGGCGCCTTTGGGATCAAGAATACGCACCACATCGCCCCGAATGAAATCGCCCTTGACTGCCACAATCCCCTTGGGCAGCAGGCTGGAGCCTTTCTCCTTCATGGCGGCCACTGCGCCCGGATCCACATGCACTTCGCCGTGAGGAGGTGGGCCTGCCAGGATCCAGCTCTTGCGTCCTTCCAGCGGGGACGCCAGCGCGGGAAACAGGGTGCCAATCCGCTCACCCTTGGCAAGACGGCCAATCACCTCCGGCATCTGGCCGGTCGCGATCACCACGTTGACGCCGGCGCGGCGCGCCACATCGGCGGCCTGCAGCTTGGTAGCCATGCCGCCGGTGCCGAGGCCACTGACACTGTCACCTGCCAGCGAGCGCAGGGTATCGTCGATGGTCTGCACTTCTTCGATCAACTGGGCATCCGGATTGGTGCGCGGATCGGCGGTAAAGAGCCCCTTCTGATCTGTCAGCAGGATCAGCAGATCCGCATCCGCCAGAATGGCGGCCCGTGCGGAGAGGTTGTCGTTGTCGCCGACCTTGATCTCGGCGGTCGCCACCGCATCGTTTTCGTTGATCACCGGAATAATGCGGTGATCGAGCAGGGTGCGCATGGTGTCGCGGGCGTTGAGGTAGCGCTCCCGATCTTCCAGATCGGCGCGGGTCAGCAGCATCTGGCCGATATGCAGACCGTAGAGGTTGAACAGATCCTGCCATACCCGAATCAGCTGGGTCTGACCAACCGCCGCCAGCATCTGCTTGTTGGGCAGGGTTGGCGCCAGTGGCGGGTGACCCAGATGTTCACGCCCGGCGGCGATAGCCCCTGATGTGACGACCACGACCCGATGGCCGTGACGGTGCAAGGCCGCACACTGTCTGACCAGCTCGACCATATGGGCACGATTGAGCTGGGAAGACCCCCCTGTGAGCACGCTGGTGCCCAACTTGACGACTATGGTTCTGTTTTCCATGGGAGCATAAAGGCTAAAAAAGTAAGGAATATCTTTATACCCACGGCCATGGTGCCCTGCAAGGCAATTAACGCTGGGGTGAGGAGATGGGGCAAAGGCCCGGATGATTGCGGTCGGAAGGGGAGATGGCTGACTGATGGCCCGGCAAACAGCGGGATGCTGCTCGCCGGGCATCAGGGATCAAGCGGCGGTCACGGTCAACTCATTGGTGACCTGATCCGCTGGCGCTAACTGACACTCCAGAGCCGTCAGTTTGTCGCTGATGAGCTTGTAGAAACGGTTGAGGGTCCGTTCCACTTCTACCTGGTGCTTCTTGGGGATCGGCTTGTCCAGCCACTCACCATCAGCATTGTAGAAACCGAGTTGATAGTGGTAACGGAAATGGTGATCGTCCTGCTCCAGCACCAGCCACCAGCCCCAGAACTCCCGTTTGTCCGGCGCCGGCTTGGCGCTGACACAGACCGACAGGCAGTCGAAACGATAACGCCCCTCTTCGCAGAGATCTTCGCGCAAATAGGGGCCAATGGCAGCAAACTGCCTCAGCAGTCGCTTGTAGGTCACTCTTTCAGACATGTTAACCTCCCTGTTAAACAAGCCGCGCCACCTCGGGATGGCGTCAGTTCTTTAGCGCAATATCAGGTACACAAATGCTGTTTCAGCCACTCGACGATTTCGTCCAGCGCCTTGTCATACACCTCCAGCAAAGGCTGTTTGTCGAATACGATGGCCTTACCGTTACGACTGGCCGCCGCCAATGCCCGTACATCCTGCTCGGGACAAATAAAATCTCGCTTGTGTCCAATACTCAATATCGGCACAGAGGTGCGAGTCCCCAGTAATCCTTGTGTTTTAAGTGAAAATACCTGGCACTTGGTACGCATGCCATCCCACTGCGCCGCATCAGCCCCCAACCGGTTGGCCAGACTGTCCCGCATCATGCGCGGACACTTGGCAAACAGCTCCTGATTGGTAAACACCTGATTGACACCGGCGCCGACACAGACCACGGTGCGCAGCTTAAAGGGTTCGATAAAGGCCAGTCTGGCTGCGATATTGCCCGCCAGACGCATTCCCACCATGGCGATACGCTGATGATCGACCCAGGCCACTTCGGAAAGGTAATGGAGCACCGCCTGATGAAGGCGGCTGGTATCCTGCACCAGCGGCCAATGCTCGGCATAGCCAACCCCGGGCATATCGAGGGAGAGCATGCCGATGCCGTTGGGCTCGAGCCGTTTGAGATAGAAGTTGAGGAAATCGAGCTGCAGGGAGTCGATCCCGCCGCTGATGATCACCAGCGGCACCGGTTTTTCGGTCGTCGGCAGGTGGAGATAACCCTGAATATGCTTGCCGCGAAAAGGCACCTGGATCTCTTTGAGCGGCACCTTGAACAGGCGACCTGCCTCGCGATAGGCCATGTTGCCAAGCAACTGGGCTTGATCCGCCAGCTCGTCATCCTTGAGATGGGGATAGCTGGCGATGGAGTAGTAGCGCACCGCCTTGAGCAGCTGTTTCAAGGCGCCAGAAGGATCACCCTTCTCGCGCAGTTCGCGGCCCTGCTTGAAATAGTTGCCAGCCACCTGACTCCACTCGTAGATCCAGTTGCCGGGCACATAGCCCTTGATGGTATCGAGATAGCAATCGTGGGTGCGCTCGCCGGTCGCCATGGCGATACGGGCCAGGGTCTGCTCCACTTCGATGGGATCAGCCCCCTGCCAGGTCCAGGAGGGGCGGCGCAGCAGGCGATACCAGCTCTTTGACATGGATCCGTCGATAAACATCTCGTCTGACTCGGCTTGCGCCAGATCAGCCGCACTGGAGTTGGAGATCTCGGATGTTTCCAATACCTTCTTGACGCGGGTAAAGAGCTGTTCGGTCAGGTTTAGGTCTTCGTTCAAGTCCAAGATAGTGTCCCATTCATATCAGGCAATAGCTCATCTTAACCACTTTTACTGCCCATCAGCCACCCTGCAACAGATTGATACACAAAAAAACAGGGCTCCAAATTGGAGCCCTGTGAAACCATTATTGCCGGTTGCGACCAATGGACGCAGCGAGCGTCACATCCCGATCCTGTTACTTTTCGTCGCAAATCGGTGTGGCGAACTCCAGTGCCATATCCCACGGCTGTTCGATCCAGGTATCCTGCGGGATCGCCACTTCGAAATCGTCCAGCAGCGCTTCGCCCATCGGCTTGGCGAAAATAGCGATGAACTTGGCTTTCGGGTAGAGCTCGCGGATCGCCTTGGCGGTAGTGCCGGTGTCGACCAGATCTTCCACCACCAGCCAGCCTTCGCCGTCACCGGCGGTGGTGGCAGCCTTCACGACCACCAGCTCGCGCTGGCTGTCATGGTCATAGCTGGAGATGCAGAGGGTTTCCACATTACGAATGCCAAGTTCACGGGCCATCAGGGCTGCGGGCACCAGACCACCACGGCTGACCGCGATGATACCTTTCCACTGGCTGACAGGCAGCTGACGACGGGCCAGACGGCGAGCTTCACGTTGCAGGTTGTCCCACGACACATAGAACTTTTTCGGCATGTTATCGATCTCGAATAGTTATTTAAAAACAATCACTTAAAATAACAACACCCGCAATTATCCCTGCGGATGCCAGTAAATGGCGGCCCTTGCCCGACTGAATTCAGATTGCACTTCGGCTGCCTCAGGGCTAAGCCTCGGCAGCAAATCTGATAACAATGGAAGCAAGATGGGCTTATCCGGCGATCGGTTAGATGATGTGTCCAAACCGCGGACAGGCTGTTGGGCCGATATGATAGCACCGTTTGCAGAGAAAATGCCTGGCAAACGTATGCCAAAAACAGGAAAAATCGGCATCACCCTCTCCATTCGGCACATCTAGAGAGCCAAACGACCAACCTGCCGTCCCTGCTGCCGAGTCCTAATGGGCTGTGCGGCAAATCGCAGATAAAAAAATAGCAGGGGGGAGGTTTAACCTCACGCACCTGCTGCTTTCTCGCCTCTGCCTGGTTGGGCAGCTCGTCTTAGCGACGAGTGACGAAGGGGTTAGGGTAGCTGAAACCCTGGGTATACAAAGAGGGGGCAAACCAATAGGTTGAGTTGCTGCCTGGCATATTGAAACTCCTGATTGCTTAACAAGTTACGTACCTTTATGCGGGCTCAAATCCTTGAACGAACACTCGGTTCCATGGAGGCGCACTTGCTTTGCTTCGGTTCCCTGGAGGCTTTCATCGTCATCCTGACGGGTGGCGAACCACGGGAGCTAATTTACCAGTCGGTGCATTAAATTCAATATTTTTGTGAGATCGGTCACACATTTTCTTTTCTATCGGTCAGCGTCGTCCGAACTTGACGATCGTACTGCCTGGTTGCCATCAGCCAGCACAAGCTGCCTGCGATTTGCGCTGATTGCTCACATTTTTGTGTGATTGACTGTATTATCGTTATCCTCTTCCCCGGCCCGCTGATGGGGCCCTGTTAATTCCGTGCTGGTAAGGAGTCCCGACGTGGCACAGCTTAGCTCTCTCTCTCCCAAACTGATTTGGCATTTCTTCGAACAGATCTGCTCCATTCCCCACCCTTCCAAACATGAAGCCAAACTGAGCGCCTGGATCATCCAATGGGCTCAAGGGGAAGGTCTGGCGGTCAAGCAGGACAAGGTCGGCAACATCATCATCAAGAAACCGGCCACCCCGGGGATGGAAAATCGCAAAGCCGTGGTACTGCAGGCCCACATCGACATGGTGCCTCAAGCCAACGCCGACACCAAACACGACTTCGCGACCGATCCCATCGATGCCTATGTAGATGGCGAGTGGGTCACTGCCCGTGGCACCACCCTGGGTGCTGACAACGGTATCGGCATGGCCGGTTGCCTGGCAGTGCTGGCTGACAAGAGCATCAAGCACGGCCCGCTGGAAGTGCTGTTGACCACAGACGAAGAGACCGGCATGACCGGTGCTTTCGGTCTGGAAGCGGGCTGGCTGGAGGGCGAAATTTTGCTCAACACCGACTCCGAAGAGGATGGCGAGGTCTACATGGGCTGCGCTGGCGGTGTGGATGCCAATATCCGCTTCCCGCTCGAGCTGGTTGATGCCAGCGAAGGCGAAGCGTTCGAACTGGCCGTAAAAGGACTGCGCGGCGGTCACTCAGGTTGCGATATCCATCGCGGCCGTGGCAACGCCAACAAGCTGCTGGTGCGTCTGCTCAAAGCAGCCGAGCCGCTGGGTGTGCGTCTGGCCGAGATCCACGGCGGCACCCTGCGCAACGCCATCCCGCGCGAAGCCCGCGCCACCCTGCTGGTGCCCGCTGCCAGCGTAAACGAGTTCAAGGCGCTGGTTGACCGCTACACCGGGATCTACCAGACCGAACTGGCCGCCACCGAGCCGAACCTGACCGTGCTGGTCAACAGCGCCGCCAAACCGGCCAAGCTGATGAGCGTCTCCCTGCAGCAGCGCCTGCTGGATGCCCTGATGGCCTGCCCAAATGGCGTGATGCGCATGAGCGACGCCATGCCCGGCGTGACCGAAACGTCCACCAACCTGGGGGTCATCAAGACTCAGGATGGCGAAGTGTACGTCCAGTGCCTGATCCGCTCCCTGATTGACTCCGGCCGCGAGAGCATCGAGCAGATGACCCGCTCCCTGTTCACCCTGGCAGGCGCCAGCTGCGAATTCACCGGTGCCTATCCGGGTTGGGCGCCGAACGTGGACTCCCCCGTCATGGCGCTGGTACGCAACAGCTACCAGACCCTGTTTGGCACCATGCCCAACGTCATGGTGATCCACGCTGGTCTCGAGTGCGGTCTGTTCAAGAGCGCCTATCCGGAGTGGGACATGGTCTCCTTCGGCCCGACCATCCGCGGTGCCCACTCCCCTGACGAGAAGGTACATATCCCGGCGGTCGAGCGTTTCTGGCAACTGCTGGTGCACGTACTGGAAGCGATTCCGGCCAAATAACCCGGCATACGCCACACGGCAAAGCAAAGCCCCGCACTGCTGCGGGGCTTTTTATTGTCTGTTCCAACCTGACGTTGGCGCTTACCGGATGCCGCGGGCCTCGCGGATCCACTCCCAGGCTTGCTGGATCTCCTGGGTCTTCTCCTTGGCCATCTCCATCATCTCCGGCGGCAACCCTTTGGCGGCCAGCTTGTCCGGGTGATGTTTGCTCATCTCCTTGCGGTAGGCGCGCTTGATATCCTGATCGCTGTCGCTCTCGCTCACCCCCAGCAACTGGTAGGCATTCTTGAGGCGATCCGCAGAGGGTGCCGCCTGCCGATACTGCTGACCACCGGAATGGCCCCCCTGATACTGGCCATGGGCCTGATTGAAGAAGTTCATCTGCGCTTCGGCCATCGCCAGAATGCGGGCCAACTCAATGCGGCTGAAACCCAGCTCGTCGGCAATGGTGTGCAGAATGGCGCGCTCGCCATCCTCCACCCGACCATCTGCAAAGGCCGCCTGCAACTGCACCTCGAGGAAGAAGCGCAGGATATCGCGCTGCCCCAGACTGGCACGGCGGAACTCGGCCAGGGTCTCGCGCAGCGGGAAGTCGGCCTCTTTACCGAGACGAAACGACTCCTGCGCCCGGGCACGCTGTTCGCCCGCCAGCCGCATCCGATCCATCAGGTTGGAGGCAACCCGGATCTCCTGCTCGGTCACCTGACCGCTGGACTTGGCGATGTGACCCATCACCGAGAAAGTGGCATGGAAAAAGACGGCTTGCTGCTCCTGACTCGGGCCGCGACGAAACGCCCCCTGCAGCCCCATGCCACGGTCGAAACGGTGCCCAATCCAAAGGCCAATCAGGGCGCCGATGATATTGCCGAGCAGAAAACCGAAGAAGGCGCCCAGCACCTTACCCCAAATACGCATGGTTCAAGACCTCTTGAAGTTAATGAGTGCGGGTCTGGAGCTGGTCATCCAGCTCGCGCAGTCGATCGACCGTGCCGATATCGCGCCACTCGCCAGCGAGCAGGCTGCCGCCCACCCGCCCTTGCGCCATCCAGTCACGGAGCAGGGGCGCCAGTTTGCGGGCGCCGCCCGCGAGACCAGCAAAGGCCGCCGGATCATATAGTCCGACCCCGCTGAAGGTAAACGCTGGCGTATCCACGACTCGCCCTTCTTGCAGGGCAAAATCCCCATTCGGGTGCTGGGGCGGATTGGGCACCAGCCAAAGGTGGGCCAAATCATCGCCAAGGGGCTGGCTGACCAGAGTGTGATAATCGAGATCGAGCCAAGTATCGCCGTTGATCACCAAAAAGGCTTCAGAGCCCAGCAGCGGCAGCGCCTGCACAATGCCGCCCGCGGTCTCCAGTGCGCTCTCCTCGGCTGACCAGTAGATGGTCACGCCATGCGCACGGCCATCACCCAGGCTCTCAACCAGCTTGTGGCCAAGCCAGGCGTGGTTGATGACCAACTCGGTCACCCCGGCGGCTTTGAGTTTTTCGATGTGATGAACGATGAGCGGCTTGCCCCCCACCGCCAGTAGAGGCTTGGGCAGCAGGTCAGTCAGCGGGCGCATCCGCTCGCCACGGCCAGCGGCCAGGATCATCGCCTTCATGATTTAACTCCTGCATTGGCGATCCCCGGCAACACCACCTGCTCCAACCACTGACCAAAACGGGCCAATACCGGATAGGCACCACCATGAGTGCGACAGACATCCACCACGTAGCCGAGGGTACGGGGAATATCCTTGAGATAGCCGGACTTGCCGTCGCGATGATAGAGCCGGGTGAAGATCCCCGCCGCTTTGAGGTGGCGCTGCATGCCGGTCAGGTCGGCATCACGACGGAAACTGGCATAATCAAGCTCGCCAAGCAGACCCTCCTGTTGCAGGGTGACAAAGCCGTGGCGCATCCCTTCATCGATCACCTCGTCCGGCCAGCGTACGTAGCAATCTTTCAGCAGGGAGACCAGGTCATAGCTCAGGGGCCCGATGACCATGTCTTGAAAATCGATGATGGCCAGCCGGCTGCTCTCGGGGGTATCCCCGCCACACACCATCAGGTTGCGACTGTGAAAATCTCTATGCATCACCCCCTGCGGCTGGGCCAGATTGCAGGCGGTGAGACAAGCAAAGGTCTCGTCCAGCAGTTGCTGCTCTTCATGGCTCAGAGTCAGTTTTAGATGGTGGCCCAGCAGCCACTCGGGAAAAATGCTGTTCTCCCGTGCCATAAAGGCGGCATCGAAGGGTTCAAGCGCCAGTTCAACCGCCCCCAGGCGGGGCAGCAAATCAATCGCCTTGCCATACCAGGCCAGCACGTTGTGCTCGTTCAGGCGGCTGATAAGCTGGGTATCGCCCAGGTCACTGACCGCCAGCAAGCCCTGTTCATAGTCCACCGCCTTGACCTCTGGCGCCAACAGCTGACGCGCCAGCAAGGCCGCCGCGTTACGAACAAACTCATGATTTTTTTCGGTTTTCGGGTTGGCATCCACCCAAACCAGACCACCACCGCGATAGTAGCGGCGGAAGCTGGCATCACCGGAAATGAGGGTAAGCGTGAGAGTGGCATCACCGCAAATACGGCGTGCCCACTGCAATAGCAGGGAATCGCGATCGTGCATAAGTAGAGGACCAAGGTGGAAAGCAGCACTTGGCTGTTAGCCCTGGCCGCAATAATGCTTTATCATTGCCGGCTAACATAAAGCAATGACATGCAATGTCAACTCGATGAAACCTGTCGTAAAATGCATGCCTTGGATCAACCGTATCTATCACGGATTGCACGAGTCTTTCACATGACAAAATGGACACTGGGGTACCGCTATCCCATCGCCCTGACTATCAGCCTGGCCCCCGCACTCACCCCTATGATGGTGCAGGCGGCCCCGTTCGAAGCGCCGCCAGCCACCGGCATTCTCGATAGTCTCTGCTATGACTATGTTCCCAAGATAGAGAAGCCTGCATCGGATCAGGATGCCAACGCACAGCCGGTCGAGGTTGATGCTGACCGTCTCGAGGCCAAACAGGGCGGCACCGCCGTCTATGAAGGTGACGTCAAGGTTCGTCAGGGTGTTCGCAAGTTTGACTCTGACTATGCCCAGCTCGACCAGAAGAGCCGGGATGTCATCGCCATCGGCAACATCTATTACAACGACGGTCAGGTGACCGTCACCAGCGACAAGACCCTCAAATCCAACCTGGATACCAAGAACTCCGAACTGGAAGAGGGCAAGTATCAGGTGCATGGCTCACCGGTGCGCGGCTTTGCCAAGCGCGTGGTGATGACCAACAACAACCAGAACATCACCATGGAGGGGGCCCAGTACACCACCTGCCCCCCCGGTCAGGAAGTGTGGACCCTCAAGGCGGGCAGTATCGACATCGACCAGAAAGAGGTGTTCGGCGAAGCCTGGAACGCCAGCCTCTGGCTCTATGACTACCCGGTGTTCTACTTCCCCTATATCAACTTCCCCATCAAGGATGAGCGGAAGACCGGTCTGCTCTACCCGGGTTACAAGCAAAGCTCCAGCAACGGCATGGATATCACCCAGCCCTTCTACTGGAACATTGCCCCCAACTATGATGCCACCATCACCTCCCGTTTTATGGACAAACGCGGCCTGATGGAGCAGGTGGAGTTCCGCTACATGCCGGACCCTGCCCACACCGGCACCCTCTATTTTGAAAATCTGGCGGATGACAAGCAGTACAGCCCGAGCAATCCGAGTCTGGCGGGCCTGTCCGATGGACATCGCTACCTGATGAACGTCCGCCACGGTTCAGCCCTGATGGATGGCAGCCTGCGTTTTGGTATCGACTACACCCAGGTGCGCGACAAGGATTACAACTACTTCAACGACTTCAGCCCGCAAGTGGGCACTCAGGTCGACAGCCAGTTGCAGCAATCCTTTACCGCCGGCTACTACCAGCCCAACTGGAACCTCACCTCCGAGGTGCGCCGCTACCAGATCCTGAGCCCATATGCGCTGCTGCCCCACGAGATGCTGCCGCGTATCGACTACAACTACTATCAGCAAGGCAAGTGGTTCGATCTGGCCTGGAACAGTGAACTAACCAAGTTTGGCTATGACAGTGGCAGTGCCGCCACTCTGCAAGCAGGTGAGCGCTATACCGCCACCCGCCTGCATCTGGCGCCAACCCTGACCGTGCCCCTAGTGGATGCGCCGGGTTACTACCTGACCAGTCAGTACAAACTGATGTTTACCTCCTACAACCAGGAGGTACCCGATAATCTGGTTAGCCAGGACCGCAGCCGCTTCACCGATGCAGACAGCAAACAGCTGACCCTGAAAGAGGGCACCATTACCCGTACTCTGCCCTCCTTCCGCCTCAAGGGGGGCGTCAACTTCGATCGGCCGCTCGACTGGTATGATGGCAAGGGCACCCAGACCCTGGAGCCCGAGTTCCAGTACCTCTATATCCCTTACAAAAATCAGGACGAGATCGGGATCTACGACTCCACAACCACCCGTCAGGATTACTACAGCCTGTTCAGTGACCGCCGCTTTGCCGGTCTCGACCGCATCAGCGATGCCAATCGGGTCACCGTTGGCCTGACCAGCCGGGTCTATGACAATGTGGGTGATGAACGGTTGCGTCTGGCGGTGGCCCAGGCCTTTGAGATGACGCCACCCAAGGTGCGCCTCTACCCTTCAAATCCGGAAAGCACCAACGCCCGCTCCCTGCTCTCGTTCGAGGGGGATGCCCGGATCACCGATGAGTGGTTTGCCCATGCGGGGACCCAGTACGATACCTCCGAGGGGGAATTTACGGCTGGCAACGGTGCAGTCGAGTACCGGACCGGCAAGCTGACCACTCAGGTCAACTACCGCTACATCAAGGATGGCAACCTGGACTATCGCTATCCGACCAACACGGCGCTGGCAGAAGATCTGAGCCAGGCGGGCCTGGTGATGATGGCGCCGATCGCCGATCAGTGGCAGATGTATGGCGGTTACTACCGTGACATCAAGCAGGATGTGAACATTGACCGCAAGATCGGTGTCAAATACGACTCCTGCTGCTGGAGCATCAACATGAGCCTGGAGTGGCACAATCAGCCGGACAACGTCACCCTGAAGCCCACTTCGGAAAAAGTCATTGGTCTGCAGTTTGAAATGAAGGGACTTGGCAGCGTGGGTACCGGTGGCCGCAGCGTCACCCTGGATACCGAGCTGTTGCCCTATGTTCGCCCGTTTAATCTGAAAGGCCAGCAATGATGCTGGCCCAGCCTTGAGAGATGGATATGAAAAAGACCCTGATTGCCCTGCTGACCGCGGGAATGTTCGGTGCCATGAGCCAGGCCGCACTGGCTGCGCCCGAGCTGATGGACAAGGTGCTGGCCGTGGTCAACAAGGACGTGGTGCTGTCCAGCCAACAGGACGCACTGGTCAACAAGGTAAAACTCTCCGCTCAGGAGAGCGGCCAGTCCCTGCCTGACGATGCCACCCTGCGCAAACAGGCGCTGGATCGGCTGATCCAGGAGAGCCTGCAGTTGCAACTGGCGGAGCGCCAGGGGCTGAAGATCAGCGACACCCAGCTGGAACAGGCTATTCAGGGCATCGCTGCCGACAACAAGATGACCCTGGATCAGCTGCGGGCCCAGCTCGCCCGTGAAGGGATGACCTATGCCCAATATCGGGAAGAGGTTCGCCGCGAGATCCTGATGAACGAGGTGCGCCGCAACCAGGTGCGCCGCCGTATCAACATCTCCGAGCAGGAGGTGAAGCAGGTGGTGGAGATCCTGAAGAAACAGGGTCAACAGCAGAACGAATACCACGTCGGCCATATCCAGATTGCCCTGCCGGACAACCCCACTGCCGCCCAGCTGGATGCCGCCAAGAGCAAGATCGAGCGCATTCTGGCCGCCCTCAAGCAGGGTGCCGACTTCCGCAAACTGGCCATTGCCGAGAGTAACGGTCCCAAGGCGTTGGAAGGGGGCGACTGGGGCTGGATGAGCCCGCAAGAGATGCCGACCCTGATGGCGGAAGCGGTACAGGGTGCCAAGAAGGGCGACATCGTCGGCCCGCTGCGCTCCGGCGCCGGCCTGCACATCGTCAAGGTGTTCGACACCAAGGGTCAGCAGCAAGTGATGCAGACCGAGGTGAAGGCCCGCCACATCCTGATCAAGCCGTCCATTATCCTGAGCGAAGAGAAAGCCAAGGGGATGCTGGACGGCATTCTGCACGACATCAAGAGCGGCAAGGCAAGCTTCGCCAGCATGGCGGAGAAGTACTCCGAAGATCCGGGCTCTGCGGTGCAGGGTGGCGAACTGGGCTGGTCTGATCCCAACGTCTATGTCCCCGAGTTCCGCGACATGGTCAACCGTCTGCAACCGGGCCAGATCAGTGCCCCGTTCCGTACCAGCCACGGCTGGCACATCGTGCAGGTGGAAGATCGCCGCAGCCAGGATGCGACCGACAAGGCTCAGGAGCAGCGCGCCTACCAGCTGATCTACAATCGCCGCTTCGTGGAAGAGTCCCAGGCGTGGCTGGATGAGCTGCGTGACGAGGCCTACATCCAGATCGAAGGAGCCGGTAGCTGATGAGCTGCCGTCGCCTTGCCGTTACCCCGGGCGAACCGGCCGGGATCGGCCCGGATCTGGTGCTGCAGATTGCCCAGCAGGATTGGCCCCACCAGTTGGTGGTGATCGCCGATCCGGCGCTGCTGCGCGAGCGGGCAACCCTGCTTGGTCTGCCCATTGAGCTTGAGCCCTACGATGCCGCCGCCCCTGCCCGCCCCCAGCGGGCGGGCACTCTGACCGTCTGTCCGGTCACCCTCGGCGCCCCCGTGATACCGGGCGAGCTGAACGAAGGCAATGGCGCCTATGTGCTGGCGACCCTGCAGCGTGCCTGCGATGGCAACATGAGCGGCGAATTTGCCGCCGTGGTGACCGGGCCGGTGCACAAGGGGATCATCAACCAGGCCGGGGTCTCGTTCAGCGGCCACACCGAGTTCTTTGCACAGCAATCCAACACCGCCGATGTGGTAATGATGCTGGCAACCGAGGGGCTGCGGGTCGCACTGGCGACTACCCATATTCCGCTGGCCTATGTAGCGATGGCCATCACCGAGGATCGCCTCGGCAAGGTGATCCGGATCCTCAACGAGGATCTCGCCACCAAGTTTGGCATCGCCAAACCCCGTATTTACGTCTGCGGCCTCAACCCCCATGCGGGGGAAGGTGGCCATCTCGGACGTGAAGAGATTGACGTGATCGAACCTGCCCTGGCCACCCTGCGCCAGGAAGGGATCGATCTGGTCGGCCCATTGCCGGCCGACACCCTGTTCCAGGAGAAATACCTCAAGGATGCGGATGCGGTACTCGCCATGTACCACGACCAGGGGCTGCCTGTGCTCAAATACAAGGGCTTCGGCAGTTCGGTCAATATCACCCTGGGGCTTCCCTTCATCCGCACTTCGGTGGATCACGGCACCGCGCTGGATCTGGCAGGCAAGGGCCTGGCCGATCCGGGCAGCCTTGTCACCGCGATTAACCACGCCATCAAGATGGTAGAGAAAAAAAGATATGAGCAGTAAGGTGCACATGGGCCACACGGCCCGTAAGCGTTTCGGTCAGAACTTCTTGCACGACCGGTATGTGATCGATCAAATCGTCGCCGCCATCAACCCGCAGCCGGGTCAGAATCTGGTGGAGATCGGTCCGGGTCTGGCCGCGCTGACTGAGCCGGTTGCCGCCCAGATGGACAAAATGACCGTGGTCGAGCTTGACCGGGACCTGGCAGCTCGCCTGCGCGAGCACCCGACTCTCAAAGACAAGCTGACCGTCATCGAAGCGGACGCCATGCGTTTCGACTTCGGCACCCTGATGGGTGAAGGCAAGGGGCCGCTGCGCATCTTCGGCAACCTGCCCTACAACATCTCCACCCCGCTCATCTTCCACCTGTGCGAATTTGCCGACCGGGTTGAAGACATGCACTTCATGCTGCAAAAGGAAGTGGTGTTGCGTCTGGCCGCAGGCCCGGGCAGCAAGGCTTATGGCCGTCTGAGCGTGATGACCCAGTACTACTGCCAGGTGGTGCCGGTGCTGGAAGTGGGCCCGGGCGCCTTCAAACCGGCGCCGAAAGTGGACTCTGCCGTAGTTCGCCTGATCCCGCACAAGAATCCGACCATAGTCGCAAAAGACATTCGTTGTCTGAATCGCGTCTGTACCGAAGGCTTTGGCCAGCGTCGCAAGACCATCCGCAACAGCTTCTCCAACTTCATCACCGACGCCCAGCTGACCGAGCTTGGTATCGATGGCAACCTGCGCCCGGAGAATCTCTCCCTCGAGCAGTTTGTCATGATCGCCAACTGGCTGGCGGATCAGCAACAGGCCTGATCCTGTGGCACTCCCGCACATCGAGATCCGCCCATACCCCCTGTATGTGGCGGGCTCCAGAGACCCTTACCAGTTTCACTATCTGATCGAGATTGAGAATCTGGGGCCCGGCCCGGTGCAACTGCTGCATCGGCGCTGGCTCATCACCGATGCCAATGGCAAGATGCTGGAAGTGGCAGGCCCGGGCGTGGTCGGGGAACAACCCGTCATTGCCGAAGGTGAGACCTACCGCTACCAGAGCGGCGTGCCGCTGGCGACCCCGCTTGGGGTGATGGAAGGGAGCTATACCCTGCAAGATGGCTCTGGTCAGCAGTTTGAGGCGCCCATCGCCCCCTTCACGCTGGCCATCCCCAATATTATCAACTGAGGTTTCATGGCGAACTGTTTTGTCGGTGACATCCAGGGCTGTTACGACGACTTGCGCCGTCTGCTGGATCTTGCCGCGTTCGATCCCGAAAATGACGTGCTCTGGCTCTGCGGCGATCTGGTCGCCCGCGGCCCGGACTCCCTCAATACCCTGCGTTTTGTCAAAGGGCTGGGCAACCGCGCCGTTACCGTGCTCGGCAACCACGACCTGCACCTGCTGGCGGTCGCCGATGGCGTTGCACCGCTCAAGAAGAAAGACAAGCTGCAAAGCCTGATGGATGCCCCTGATCGGGATGAACTGCTGGAGTGGCTGCGCCACCGCCCGCTACTGGCCGAACATCCGGATCTGCCCATCATGATGGTGCATGCCGGGATCTCCCCCGCATGGGATGTCCGCACCGCGCGCAACTGCGCCCGCGAGGTAGAGAGCCTGCTGCGCGGTGACCAGTACAGCTGGCTGCTGCACAACATGTACGGCGACCAGCCCGATGGCTGGAAAGATGATCTGGTCGGGATCGACCGCTACCGCTACATCATCAACACCTTCACCCGGATGCGCTTCTGCTATTTCGACGGTCGTCTCGACTTCAAATGCAAGAAGGGGCCCAAGGAGTCGACCCCGGGGCTGCGTCCCTGGTTCGAACAGCGCGAACACCACGTGGATGACCCCATTCTGGTGTTCGGCCACTGGGCGGCCCTGATGGGCAACACCGGCAAGAGCGATATCAAGGCGCTCGATACCGGCTGCGTCTGGGGCAACAGCCTCACCCTGTGGCGCTACGAGGATGATGCCCTGATCACCACCCCCTGCCCGGTTCACGCCAGCTAGAAAGTGCGCAGCAATCAGGCGATTGCTGCCGCACGGATGGCCACAACCCGCTCCAATAACAAAGCCCGGCTGGTTGCCGGGCTTGCTGTTTTAGGTTCCCTGTTTTCCGGCGAATGAAGTTACAACTTGCGCCCCAGCCGCTTCTCGATCTGGCGCCGCTCCCACTCGGGGCCAAACAGCTTGAAGGGCTGAAACACCCGAACAGCATGGGAGGCAAGTCCCAGCCCCCAACCCAGGGTTGGCCACCAGGCCCAGATGTACTCCGGATTGCTCAGGTAGTTGATGACAAACAGCCCGCAGATCACCACCACGTAGCTGGCAACATGGTGATAGAAGCCCTTGAGCTCCTCCACATAGCGCATTGCCGCCCGCTCCTCTGCCGATACCTGCACCGCATCCTGACCCATAGTGTCACTTCCTCTCATCTCGCGCTCCTGTTGCTCTGATCCATCCAGTTGAGCCACATCGAGTTCAAAGACGGAGGCCAGGGCCTTGAGAGATTCCAGTCCGGGTTGCTGCCCCTGCTCGATCCGCTGGATAGTGCGGACACTCAAACCAGTCAACGTTGCCAACTGATCCTGAGACCAACCCCGTTGCAATCTCAACTTCCTGACGATCATCTCGAACTCCTTGTGGTAATTGACAGGGCCAGCATAGGGCTTGCGCCGCGAAAGGTGACACGACAGATGGCCGACATACATCTGACAGTCCTTTAAAATCAGATGGTTAAGATTTTGATCTTGTCAGTCAGCCGCTCGTTCCCCCAGATATTGCACAAACCGTAACAGATAACCATCGGGATCCTGCAGCAAAAATTCGCGCTGCCCGGCCAGCATCTCGCCCACTGGATACCAGACCTCAGTGGGCTGCCGGAAAAGTGCAATCCCGGCGGCCTGCAAGCGGTCGAGTAGCGGCTGGATCTCGGTCAGCTCCATCTGCAGATTGATTCCCCGGCCGAACGGTGGCTCCAGCGCCCCGACCTGCCAACCCGCCGGATGTACCTGCTCCAACATCAGTTGTACCTGTTGCTGCTCAAGATAAGCAAAAGGAGGGTCATCGCGCTGATAGCGGACCGAGAAGCCCAACAAACCGGTATAGAAAACCAGAGCTCGAGCCAGATCGGTAACCGACAGCTCCGGTACCATGGGATTCCAATACGGCCCATCCACCGCGACAGTAGGGTTCGTCATGGCTTACAGGCTCTGCATCAGCTCGGCGGCAATCTCGAAAGAACGCAGTCGAGCCTGATGATCGACGATGGGCCCATTGAACATCAGCTCATCGGCACGGGTTTCCGCCAGCAGCGCCTTGAGGCCATGACGAACCTGCTCCGGGTTGCCCACTAGCGAGCGGGCCAAGGTCTGCTCCATCGCCATCAGCTCACGGGGCGCCCACTCGTCACCAAGCTGGACGACCGGCGCGGGCAGCTTTCCCGCATCACCGCGATGAAGGCGCAAGAACTGCTGCTGCACGGTAGTGAACTGGAAGCGGGCCTCACGCTCGCTGTCGGCGGCGATCATGTTGATGCAGACCACCGCATGGGGCCTGGGCCAGCGAGCGGAGGGGCGATACTGGCTGCGGTAGATCTCCAGCGCCTGCAGCAACATGGCGGGCGCGAAATGGGAAGCAAAACCGAATGGCAAGCCCATCGCCGCTGCAAGTTGCGCGCTGTAGAGGCTGGAGCCCAGCAGCCAGATGGGCAGATGCAGCCCCTGACCGGGCACCGCCTGCACCGCGCCAATCTCGTCGCCAAAGTAGCTCATCAGCTCACGCACATCGGCTGGGAAATCATCCACCTCGCCACTGCGCATACGTCGCAGCGCCCGCATGGTGCGCTGATCAGTACCGGGGGCGCGACCAAGGCCCAAATCGATGCGGTCGGGATAGAGCGAAGCCAAGGTGCCAAACTGCTCGGCAATCACCAGCGGCGAGTGGTTCGGCAGCATGATGCCACCCGCCCCGATCCGCAGAGTGGTGGTGGCTTCGGCCAGATGACCGATCAGCACCGAGGTAGCTGCACTGGCAATGCCAGGCATGTTGTGATGTTCGGCCAGCCAGTAGCGCAGGTAACCCCAACCCTCGGCATGGCGGGCAAGATCCCGTGAACGGCGAAACGACTCGGCAGGCACGGAACCTTCGGCAACAGGCACCAGATCGAGCACGGAATAGGGGATGGCAGACATGGGGCACTCCATTGATTTACAGGCCAGTAACAAGTGGGGCAATGTAGCACGGGATACCTGAATGAATCACTATCTCCTGCCACACTCTGCCTGCCAAGCGGCAGCAATCGAACGGAACAAATCTCAGGCAAGTATTGTTTGAACGCTCATCTTGCTGGCCGCGCAAGCCGGGGGATCATATTTTCTTACATTTGCGGGCTGGCCTGAGCGCCCCCGGCTGGTTATAACGGAGCCCCTATAGCGAAGGGGGAGCAACAGACTCCCCCTCACTCTTTGTCACACAACACTGTTCAGGTTATCTATGTCAAAACATCTCGTTCTGCTGGGCACGCTGACGCTCTCCGGTTGCGCCCTGTTGTCTCCCCCCGCCCCTACCGTCACCCCTGTGCACCTTGCCGATCCCAGCCTGCGCGGCTTCTACATCGAGTGCAGCAGCATGAAAGCCTGCTTCCAGCAGGCCAACCAGACCTGCCCGCAAGGTTACAAGGAGACCGATCGTCGTCAGCAGACGCTCTACAGCACCCAGTATCTGGGAGGAAGCTATGATGACGAGAATAAGGTCTACAAGGCAGCCAAGCCCTATCGTATCGCCAACACAATCCACTCTCTGACCATCCAGTGTCCCGTCACTACAGGCTGAGCCAACCGAAGGGGTACTCTCTCCCGTCACTGCGAAAAAGAAAACGGTCAACCGAGGTTGACCGTTTTTCACTGCGCTGCGCCCTTAGAACAGCAGGTGTGCCACCCCGGCAATAACCGGCAAGGTAACCAGAGTGCGCAGCAGGAAGATAACGAACAACTCCCACAGCTTGACCGGGATCTTGCTGCCCAGCAGCAGGGCGCCCACTTCCGACATATAGATCAGCTGGGTCACCGACATGGCGGCAATCACGAAGCGGGTCATGTCGCTCTCGATGGTCGAGGCCAGCACCGCCGGAATGAACATGTCGGCAAAACCGACCATGATGGTCTTGGACGCCGCTTCCGCCTCAGGCAGTTGCAGCAGCTCCAGCAAGGGGACAAACGGAGCGCCAAGCCAGTTGAAGATAGGGGTATGTTCGGCCAGCATCAGGGCGCAGGTACCGATCGCCATCACCACCGGCAGCACGCCAAACACCATATCCAGTGCATTCTTCACCCCTTCCCGCGCGACGGCGCCGAGATCAGTCATGCTGTCAGCCTTGGTCAGCGCACGCTCGAAACCATAGCTCATCACGCTGTGCTGGTGCGGCACTGCTTCCTGCTTGCGGCACAGGGGAGTGCCATCGGCATAGATGTCCTTCTTCCAGCAAAGTGGCGGCAAACGCGGCACCACGATAGCGGCGACCACCCCCGCCAGACAGACGGTCAGGTAGAAGGGGACGAACATGTGCTCCAGCTTCACCTGGGAGATCACCACCAGACAGAAGGTGATGGAGACCGCAGAGAAGGTGGTGCCAATCACCGCTGCTTCACGCTGGGTATAGAACTTCCCTTCGTACTGCTTGCTGGTCAGCAGGATACCGACGCTACCATCGCCGAGCCAGGAGGCAAAGCAGTCCACTGCGGAGCGACCCGGCAACCGGAACACCGGACGCATGATGCGGGTCATCATGGTGCCGACAAATTCCAGCAGCCCGAAATCAAGCAGCAACGGCAGCAACAGGCCGGCAAAAATGAAGACCGAAAACAGCACCGGCAGCAGATCGTTGAGCACCAGTCCACCGGTTGCGCCGGAGTAAAGCACCTCTGGCCCCACCTGGAAGAAGGTCAGCAGCACGAAGATACCGCCCAATACCCGCACGCAGGCCCAGAAAGGGGAGACATTGAACAAACTGTTGAGGAAAGGACGACGCACCAGAATCGCCGGCTTGAAAAACCAGGCAATCACCGTCATCAGCATGGTGGTGGTGATCACCGCACTGACCATGGCGACCAGATAATCGGCAAAAACACGCTGCACCAGCTTGGCCAGCACGGCCACCGGGATGGTGACGTTACCATCATAGACGACCGGCGTCATGAACAGCAGGATCCCGATGAGTGACGGAACCAGAAACATCAACAAGTTACGGCGAGTATTGACCGCAGGTGCTTCGAGACTCTTTTCCAACATGATATGACTGCCCTAATGTTACTTTTCCCTAGTCCGGCCAACCTGCGTATTCATGCATTAACCGGCAAAGCGGGCGCAAGAATACTCTAAAAAAATGCACAAACAAGCCCTTAAGGCAGAAATCTGCGCATAAATATTTCCACAGGTAAACCTTCCATTAAAACAATAAGATACAGCGGCGCATATCGATTCAATCGACATCGCCAGATGATTGTTTCGTTATTGTTAATTTTGGTGGGCAGTATAATCGGTTATCAGTAGCAGGCAATAAGTGACATCACAAATATACCTAATGAGTTGCTGCTCGATAGACATAAAAAAACCGGAGCCTGTTCAGGCTCCGGTTTTCAATGAGAGTGACGGGGATCAGTCACGGACGTAGATGACTTCAACGCCATCATCTTCGTCGTCATCCCAATCGTCATCATCAAGCCCTTCATCGAAGGCAAGAGAGGCAGCCAGTGCTTCCGCTTCAGCCTTGGCCAGCTGGTTCTTGTGGTAGTCGTCCCACTTGAACTCCACCTTCTCGATGGCGTCTTTGGCATCTTCCGCCAGCTGACGGGGCATGGTATCCAGCAGATCCAGAATGTCGTAGCAGACCTTCTTGGTGCCTTCCTTGCTGATGGCAGTGATGGCATAGACCGGACCTTCGTGGTTCAGGGCCGCCTTGACGCGATCCATCACCTCCTGGGCTTCCTCTTCCAGGATCAGATCCATCTTGTTGAACACCAACCAGCGCGGCTTGCCAGCCAGTTCCGGGCTGTACTTCTCCAGCTCCTTGACGATGGTCACGGCATTTTCAGCAGGATCGGAGCCATCAACCGGGCAGATATCCACCAGGTGGATCAGTACGCGGCAACGCTCGAGGTGTTTCAGGAAGCGGATACCCAGTCCTGCGCCTTCGGCAGCACCTTCGATCAGACCCGGGATATCGGCGATCACGAAGGAGCGGGAGTTTTCACCACGCACCACACCCAGGTTCGGTACCAGGGTAGTGAAGGGGTAATCAGCCACTTTCGGGCGAGCCGCAGAAACGGCGCGAATAAAGGTTGATTTGCCTGCGTTGGGCAGACCCAGCATGCCGACATCGGCCAGCAGCAGCAACTCCAGCTTCAGGGTACGCACTTCACCCGGAGTGCCGTTACTCTTCTGGCGGGGAGCACGGTTGACGGAGCTCTTGAAGCGGGTGTTGCCCAGACCATGGAAACCACCTTTGGCAACCAGCAGCTTCTGCTCGTGGTGGGTCAGATCCCCCAGCAATTCGCCGGTATCTTCATCGGTCGCACGGGTACCGACCGGCACGCGCAGGATCTTGTCCTTGCCGCGGCGACCGGTACAGTTGGCGCTCTGGCCATTCTCACCGCGCTCGGCAGCATGGAAACGCTCGAAACGGTAGTCGATCAGGGTATTGAGGTTCTCGTCGGCGATCAGATATACGTCGCCACCGTCACCGCCGTCACCGCCATCCGGACCACCGTTGGGAATATATTTTTCACGGCGAAAGCTTACACAACCGTTACCACCGTCACCGGCATCGACTCGAATCTGGACTTCATCAACAAACTTCATAGGTAACCGTCACCTTAATTCGAAAAACCGATACGCAATTATAGTGGTACAGACCCCTGCGGGCGATACGCATCTTGCCAATCATGCCCGTCAGAGCCAAAGTCAGCTGCGTTCCGTTTTTTCGTCAACGACATCAGAAAGACGTCAGAAAAACAAAAGCCCCGCCTGTTGGCGGGGCTTCGGATCCTTGCGGTCCGTAATTACTCAGCAACGATGCTAACGTACTTACGATTCAGCGGACCTTTAACTTCGAACAGGATTTTACCAGTCGCGGTAGCGAACAGGGTGTGATCCTTGCCCAGACCAACGTTGGTGCCAGCATGGAACTTGGTACCACGTTGACGAACGATGATGCTGCCAGCCAGAACTGTTTCGCCGCCGAAACGCTTCACGCCCAGGCGTTTAGCTTCAGAATCGCGACCGTTGCGGGATGAACCGCCAGCTTTTTTGTGTGCCATTTATCGGACTCCTCTAATTAAGAGCTGATGCCAGTGATTTTGACTTCAGTGAACCACTGACGGTGGCCCGCTTGCTTACGATGGTGCTTACGACGACGGAACTTGACGATAGTCACTTTCTCGCCACGGCCGTGAGCCACAACTTCAGCTACAACCTTGCCACCTTCAACGAAAGGAGCACCTACTTTAAAAGTGTCGCCTGCAGCAACCATCAGAACTTCGTTGAAGTCGATGGTAGCGCCAGTCTCAACGTTCAGCTTTTCCAGACGAACGATTTGACCTTCGGCCACACGGTGTTGTTTTCCGCCGCTTTGGAATACCGCGTACATTTGATTAACTCCGTAAAGGCATGTCTTTTGCTCAAGGCTAGACATGCGCAAAAACCTATAACAATGGGCGGGCATTCTACGCAAATCGATCTGCTCAGGCAAGGCCAATTTAGCAAAAAGTTTATTTTGTGCGCATATCTGCCGCCGTGGATAAACGCCTAACTGTAACCCATTGTGAAATCGTGTAGAATCCCTGCCATTACTAAAATCGCAGTTATTGCTGCTGTCACGTTACGAGACTTATGGACCAACAGACTATCCGTGCGCTCTGTGCCGCCGACATGACGGCGGTCAATGAACTGATCCTGGCCCGACTCCAGTCCGACGTTAGTCTGATTAATCAGCTGGGTTTCTACATTGTCAGCGCCGGCGGGAAACGGATGCGCCCCATGCTGACCGTGATGGCTGCGCGTGCGCTGGGCTATGAAGGTGAGGATCACCTGAAACTGGCCGCCATCATCGAATTCATTCACACCTCTACCCTGCTGCATGACGACGTGGTCGACGAATCCGACCTGCGCCGCGGCCGGGAGACCGCCAACGCCCTGTTTGGCAATGCTGCCAGCGTGCTGGTCGGTGACTACCTCTACAGCCGCTCCTTCCAGATGATGTCCGAACTCTCCAACCTGCGGGTGATGGAGATCCTTTCGGATGCCACCAACACCATCGCCGAAGGGGAAGTGTTGCAGCTGATGAATTGCAACGATCCGGACACCACCGAAGAGAGCTACATGACGGTCATCTACTGCAAAACCGCCAAGCTGTTCGAGGCCGCTACCCGACTCGCCGCCGTGCTGACCCATCAGCCGGAGCCCGTCGAACAGGCCATGACCGATTACGGCAAGTATCTGGGCACCGCGTTCCAAATCATCGATGACGTGATGGACTACTGCTCCCAGAGCGAAGAGATGGGCAAGAACGTCGGAGACGATCTGGCCGAAGGCAAACCGACCCTGCCGCTGCTGCGCGCCATGGAAGTGGGCACGCCGGAAGAGCGCCAGCTGGTGCGCGATGCCATCGAGCACCGCAACGGCATGGAGCATCTTGAGCAGATCCTCGGCATTCTCGACCGCACTGGCGCGCTGGAGTACTCCCGCATGCGTGCCAGGGAAGAGGCCGACAAGGCCATTGCCGCCCTCGCCATCCTGCCGGACTCCCCGCACAAACAGGCGCTGGAAACACTGGCCCACATGGCCGTGCAGCGCAGTGCCTGAGTAAACGACATGGATGAAAAAAGAGGCCTTCGGCCTCTTTTTTATTGTCTGCTATCTGCTGGACAGTGCATTGCACCCGACTCAGCGACTCAGCATCCAGAGGATCACGCTACCCGCAACCACTAACGAGCCGCCGATACGGCGCAACTGCTCCGGTGGCTGATCGCTCAGCAGCCGCAACATCTGCTGCCATGCCCTGGGCATCAACAACGGGCCTAGCCCCTCGAACAACAGCAGCAATCCCAACCCCATCAGCATGGATGTCAGCATCCGACCTCCTTCAATGCAACCAGCCACCCGGGTCGACGGCTGGCATTGGCACCAAAAACAAAAGGGTCTGACAATGCAGACCCTTTGAATGTGACCTCGTGGCGATTACTGCTTGGTGCCGTGAGGAGACTTGAGGTAACGGAAGAACTCGCTGTCCGGCTTCAACACCATCAGGTCGTTGCCACCGGCAAAGCTCTTGCGATAGGCCTCCATGCTACGCACGAAGCTGAAAAACTCGGGGTCTTTCTTGTAGCTGTCGGCATAGATCTTGGCGGCTTCCGCATCCCCTTCACCACGCAGTTGGCGAGCGTTACTCTCGGCGTCGGCGATCATGACGGTCACCTTGCGGTCGATATCGGCACGCAGGATTTCAGCCTTCTCGCGACCCTGAGAGCGGTGCTCACGGGCAACTGCGGTACGCTCGGCGCGCATCCGCTGGTAGATGGAGTTGGAGACTTCCACCGGCAGGTTGATCTGCTTGATCCGCACATCCACCACCTTGATACCGAGCTCGGAGGAGCGCGCCATCTTCTTCAGGGCATCTTCCATCACGGTACTACGCTCACCGGAGACGATGTCCTTGATGGTGCGGTTACCGATCTCGGAACGCAGACCGTTGTTGATCTTGCGCTTGAGCAGATCTTCAGCCTGCAGCTTGTTACCACCACCAGTTGCCAGGTAGTACTTGGAGAAGTCCTCGATCTTCCACTTCACGTAGGAGTCGATGATCAGGTCTTTCTTCTCGGAGGTGACAAAACGGTCGGCCTGGCTGTCAATGGTCTGGATGCGGGCATCCATCTTGCGAACCTGGTCGATGAGCGGCACCTTGAAGTGCAGGCCCGGCTCATAGAGGCGGGGTTCACCGGAGTCAACCCGCTTCACCTTGCCAAACTGCACCACAATCCCCTTCTGACCTTCATCAACGATAAAGACAGAGGAGAAGCAGACCATGGCCGCGACAGCGATTGCACCAATAGCTAGCTTTTTCATCTATCAGTTTCTCCCTGAGCTGAAGCGGTCACCGCTACGCAGCGGCGTTGTCGGGGTAGAGTTGGCACCCTCGTTGGAAACGGGGACCTGCTCTGTGACCGGGGCGACAGTGGCACGATCAGACTGGGCAGCCTTCGGCTTGCCAGACAGCTTGTCGAGCGGCAGGTAGATCATGCTGTTGTTGCCAGCCGGCATGTCGACCACCACCTTGTTGGCCTGCTGATAGAGCTCTTCCATGGTTTCCAGATAGATACGCTCACGGGTCAGCTCGGGGGCAGCCTGATACTGGGGCAGCAGCTCGTTGAAGCGAGCAACTTCACCCTGGGCTTTCAACACGATCTGGGATTTGTAAGCTTCCGCTTCCTGTTCCAGACGCTTCACCTGGCCACGGGCCTTGGGCTCCACTTCACGAGCATAGGCTTCTGCTTCACGAATGAAGCGCTGTTCATCCTCCTGAGCGGAGATGGCGTCATCAAACGCATCTTTCACCTCTTCCGGCGGACGCGCCGGCAGGAAGTTGACATCGACGATCTGCAGACCCATCTGGTAGGGCTCGATGATGCCATCGATCACCTGCCAGGTCTCCTGACGCACCTTCTCACGACCGGTGGTCAGCACGTCATCCATCCGAGTATGACCCACCACGTAGCGCAGGGCGCTATCGGTGGCCTGACCCAGACTCTCGTCGGCATTGGTCACGCTGAACAGATACTGCTCGGGATTGACCACACGGTACTGCACGTCCATCTCGACCCGTACCACGTTCTCATCCTGAGTCAGCATGAAACCGGAGGCAGGCAGGGAGCGCACGGACTCGACGTCCACCGGGATCACCTGATCGATAAAGGTCGGCTTCCAGCGCAGGCCCGGCTCGACAATATGGGAAAACTTGCCAAACCGCAGCACGGCACCACGCTCCGCTTCGCGAATGGTGTAGAAGCCGCTGACGACCCACACCACCACAGCCACAACCAGCGCGATGGAGATACCAAAGCGACCTACATCGCCGCCAGATTTGCCGCCACCAAACAAGCCACCGAAACGGCGACTCACTTTGCGCAGCATTTCATCCAGATCAGGGGGTCCCTGATTCTTGCCGTTATTCCCCCAAGGGTCACGGTCTTTGCCGTTGTTACCAGGCTCATTCCAAGCCATCAGCGTCTCCATTAATACATGCGGATGGATATCATCTCTATCGGGCCGTCATACGTCGCGAAGCCCCTAAGGGTTCATCTTCATCAACGAATCAATGCCTGATAAAGCGTTGTAAACTCTCACCTTCCTGTTTCACAAGGCGGTTCCAGTCGGCCACTTGCAAGCGGACTTCCAGCACGAAATCACCCTCCTCGCTAAAACCTTCCTGCTCAATCCCTTTCAGCTGATAGAGCGCACTGCGCAATCTCGCGGCAGAAGGAGGCAACTGCAGGGTATGATGCACCATGGAGCCAGCCAGCAATTCGGTCAGCGCCGTAAACAGATGCTCACAACCTTCACCAGTCTGGGCCGACAACCAGACGCGCAACGGGCGCCCCTCGTCATCTCGCTCCAGACCTGCCGGACGATCCGCCAGCTTGTCGATCTTGTTGCAGATCATCAGCTGGGGCCTTTCATCGGCTTCGATCTCGGCCAATACCTGCTGCACGGAGTCGATATTCTCCTGCATCTGCTCATCGGCACAGTCCACCACATGCAGCAGCAGATCCGCTTCACGGGTCTCCTGCAGGGTCGCCTTGAAGGCCGCGACCAGATCATGGGGCAAGTGTCGAATAAATCCAACTGTATCCGCCAAAATCACATCACCCACATCCCGGATCACCAGTTTACGCAGGGTGGGATCCAGAGTTGCGAACAATTGGTCGGCAGCATACACGCTGGCAGCTGTAAGTTGGTTGAACAAAGTGGACTTTCCGGCGTTGGTATAACCAACCAGTGACACCGTCGGCACTTCGTTGCGGTTGCGGGCGCGGCGTCCCTGCTCCCGCTGCTTGGCCACCTTGTCGAGCCGACGCAAAATCGCCTTGATGCGTTCCCGCAGCAGACGTCGGTCAGTTTCAAGCTGGGTTTCACCCGGGCCACGCAGACCGATCCCGCCCTTTTGACGTTCAAGGTGGGTCCAGCCTCGCACCAGACGAGTGGAAAGATGGCGCAACTGGGCCAGTTCGACCTGCAGTTTACCTTCGTGGGTACGGGCGCGCTGGGCAAAGATATCGAGGATCAGGCCGGTTCGGTCCACCACCCGGCACTGGAACAGACGCTCCAGGTTGCGCTCCTGGGCAGGGGTCAGGGCATGGTTGAATATGACGACGTCGGCATCCAGCATCTGGACTTGGGACGCGATCTCTTCAGCCTTGCCACTGCCGACAAAAAATTTGGCACTGGGCGCACTGCGACTGGTGGTAATTACCCCCAGCGCATTGACTCCGGCCGAGCTCACCAACATCTTGAGCTCTTCCAGATCCTCCCGCTCACCCTCATCACTGAAGTTGACATGCACCAGAACGGCCTGTTCGCCAGCTTCATAACGGTCAAACAAGCGCTTGCTCCTTAACAGGAATCATGATGAATCTGAGTTGGCGAGTTGACTCGCCCAGGGATATCACGCCTCGGCATCACCCTGTTCATCAGCCGCGCCACCCGGAGTGGGCTGGTGATGATTGACGGCACGGGCCGGTACGACAGTCGAGATGGCGTGCTTGTAAACCATCTGGCTCACGGTGTTTTTCAGCAGGATAACAAACTGGTCAAAAGACTCGATCTGACCTTGCAGTTTGATGCCGTTCACCAAATAGATAGAAACAGGAATCCGCTCACGGCGCAGCGCATTCAAAAACGGGTCTTGGAGAGATTGCCCCTTAGCCATTTTTCTTTTCCTTATAGTTTGTTGTTTTTAAACACCGAATATCAATATAACAACCTGATTATACAGGGAGTGTCAAGCCGCACCAGCGCGAGCAAGCACGCGGTCGAGATTGCCAGACTCACCAGATTCCAACCAGGTCACATCGGGCCAGCCGCGCAACCAGGTCATCTGTCGTTTTGCCAATTGGCGTGTGGCAACAATGCCACGATAACGCATCTCATCATACCCCACTTCACCGCACAGGTAGTCCCACATTTGGCGATAACCCACACAGCGAATGGAGGGAAGATCCGGGTGCAGATCGCCGCGCGCCATCAGCGCACGAACCTCCAGTTCAAAGCCGCCTTGCAGCATCTTGTCAAAGCGCAGTTCGATCCGCTGATGCAGCACGGCGCGATCGCTCGGGGCGATGGCAAACTGCTGCACCCGATAGGGCAAGCCCTCCCCCTGCACCTGCGTCAGCTCGGTAAGGGTCTTGCCGCTGATGCGGTAGACCTCCAGCGCCCGGGAGAGTCGTTGCGGGTCATTGGGGTGGATCCGCGCCCCGGCCACCGGGTCGATGCGCACCAGCTCGTCATGTAGAGCCTGCCAACCGAGGCGGGCAGCCTCTTCCTCAATCCCGGCACGAATGGCGGGATCGGCAGAGGGCAGCGGGGACAATCCCTCCAGCAGCGCCTTGAAATAGAGCATGGTGCCGCCCACCAGCAACGGAATGCGGCCACGGTCGGCGATCTCTTTCATCTCCCGCAGGGCATCCTTGCAAAAATCGGCTGCCGAATAGCTCACTGCGGGATCAAGAATGTCGATCAGCCGGTGCGGGGCACGTGCCAGTTCATCGGCGGTCGGCTTGGCCGTACCTATATCCATGCCGCGATAGATCAGCGCCGAATCGACGCTGATGATGTCGCAGGGCAGCGCCTGGCACAGTTCAATGGCGAGATCCGTCTTGCCGGAGGCCGTCGGCCCCATCAGAAAAATTGCGGTCGGCAAGTCACTCGCCATGTTCAAACTCCTCCAGCACGGTCGCTAGCGAAAGCGGGCGTACCATCTTCGTGTCACCAAGCTGGTCACTGAAATCGGTCACAAGTTCCGTCAGCAGACGACTGGCAGTTGAAAAATCGTATATCTTCTCGCGGCTTATCCCCTGCTCCACCAGCCATTGGCATAATACTTCAGCCTGCTGACCAGCATCACTGTCAGATCCGCCCTCGATAATTTGCAGCAATTCGGGTAACAGACGAACCAGATCGGTCTGGCGCAGCAGAGCCGGCACCCGAGTCAGGATCATGGTGTCGCGCCCCCCGCTTTTCAACTCCAGCCCCATCCGTTTCAGCAAACGTTCCTGCTCGGTCACAAGCGCAATCAAATTCTTCGGCAGCTTGAAGGAGACCGGCAGCAACAGCGGCTGGGCCGCCAGTCCCTGACCCCAGGTCTCCAGCAGCCAGTGGCGCAGCAGCACCCGCTCGGCGCGTACCAGCGAGAGCAGGGCCAGCTGATTATCCCGCTCGATCAACAGGTAGGCCTGCTCCACCAGTGTCAGGGCGCGACATCCCCCTTCTCTGGGTGACGGCACTGGATCAGTGGGCTGCGCAGGAGCAGCCTCAGTTGCGATAGGCAGCGTAGTGAGCAGAGCGCCCATGCCGCGCATCGCCTCCCGGCTTGGGAGCTCGGGTGGTTGATAGTTGCTGACCCGGCCTGCACCACCACCGTTCCCTTCCCGCACCTGTGCAGGTGCCCGGTAGCTGTGCTCGGCACCGTACCACTCCGGGCGTGGCGCCTGACCGGGATATTCGATCTGCGGACTGACCGGCAACTCGACCAGGGTTTCGGCCAGCGGCGCGTCCTGATGAGCGGCGCTGACTCCTTCGCGGCGCAGAGCGGTAAACAGCGCCTGAAAGATAAAGTCGTGGATCAGTCGCGCCTGATGGAAGCGCACCTCATGCTTGGCCGGGTGGACGTTGACATCCACCTGACGGGGATCCAGCTCGATATAGAGCACATAGGCGGCAAAGCGGTCGGGAGGCAGCAACTCGTCATAGGCCTGACGAATAGCGTGGTTGATGAGCTTGTCGCGCATCATCCTGCCGTTTACGTAGGTGTATTGCAGATCGTTTTGCGGTCTTGCCCCCTCCGGAGTCGCCAACCAGCCCCACAGCCGCACATCGCTGTGCTCGCTCTCCACCGCCAGCGCATGGTGCA
Organism: Aeromonas sp. S12(2024); assembly: GCF_041402305.1. NCBI lineage: Bacteria > Pseudomonadati > Pseudomonadota > Gammaproteobacteria > Aeromonadales > Aeromonadaceae > Aeromonas > Aeromonas sp. S12(2024). Next base: position 73,415 of record NZ_JBGLRB010000010.1, on the reverse strand, counting down.
TGAAGGGGGTGCCGCAAACGGCGGCGAGGCGACGCTCCTGCTCCGGCACGGTATTGGCGGCCTTGTACTGGCGCACCACCTTGCCATTGTGGCGCAGGATCAGGGTGGCATCGAAGCGGGAGAGCGCGATGCGGCGCACCAGCTCGTCGATGTGGGCAAACTCGGTCTTTTCGCTGCGCATGAACTTGCGCCGCGCGGGGGTATTGAAGAAGAGATCCACCACCTCCACCGTGGTGCCCACCGGATGGGCCGCCGGCTTGATGGTGACGCTCATCTCGCGCCCTTCCGCCTGGGCTTGCCAGGCTTCGGACTGCTCGGCGGTACGGGAGGTGAAGGTGAGACGGGAGACCGAGCTGATGGAGGCGAGCGCCTCGCCACGAAAACCGAGGCTGTTGATCCCTTCCAGATCATCCAGCGTGGCCACCTTGGAGGTCGCATGACGCGACAGCGCCAGCACCAGCTCATCTTTGGCGACGCCACAGCCGTTGTCACGGATGCGGATCAGCTTGGCGCCCCCCTTATCGATGTCGATCTCGACCCGGTCGGCCCCCGCATCCAGGCTGTTTTCCACCAGCTCTTTCACCACAGAAGAGGGCCGCTCCACCACCTCTCCGGCTGCAATCTGGTTGGCCAGAATGGGTGGCAAAATACGGATCGGCATCATTTACTCCTGAATTTCAATCTTGCTGATGGTATTCGCTAACAGCGGGAGCGGCATCACCCGCTCCCGCGCGTCAGTTTTGCGGAATGTAGAGCACCTGCCCTACCTGAATATTCCGCGACTTGAGCTTGTTGATCTCTACCAGCCGAGCCTGACTCACCCCATGTTTCTCGGCAAGGCGGGAGAGACTCTCGCCCCGCTTGACCACATGGCGGATCATCTGCGACTTGTCGTCACTGCGAACGGGGGCAGCAGCGCGGCTCTGCCCCTGCTGGGGAATATAGATTGTTTGACCAATCTGAATATCCCGGCTGCGCAGCTGGTTGATCTCCACCAGAGTGGACTGACTCACTCCATGCTTCTCGGCAAGGCGGGAGAGGCTCTCACCCCGTTTGACCACATGGCGGAGCATCCGCGATTTGTCATAGTCCCCCACACTGCTGACCGGCGCACCGCTCTCTTGCGCTGCCGCCGAGTAAGGCTTGATTACTCCGGCACCAGAGCCGCTCGCCGTGCCGCTGTCGCGGGCAGTAGCGGGCATCTTGTTTGTCACTACCGGCTGCGACTGTGCCTGCCTGGGCTGGCTCACCGGCTGCCGGGCTACCGGTGCAGGGCGAGTGGTCGCAGCAGGTTGGCTCACCTGCCCCTTGCCGGTCAGCATGGCCCCCTTGGTCGGGTGGGCGCGGTAGTAGTTGCGGATCCCCTCGAAGATGGCGCGGGCGAGCTGGTCCTGATAGCTGGCGGTGGCCAGCAGCTTCTCTTCCGCATGGTTGGAGATAAAACCGGTCTCCACCAGCACCGAGGGAATATCCGGCGCCTTCAGCACAGCCAGACTGGCGTGCTCCGGCGCCTTCTTGTGCAGTCGGGCAACCTTGCCCATGGAGCGCAGGATCTGGCGGCTGACGTCATACCCTTCGGCACGGGACTTGTCCATTGAGAGGTCGAGGAAGGTCTGTGCCAGATAGGGGTTGGGATCGGATTCCGCCAACACCTTGCCGACACCGCCCAGCAGCTCGCCCTGCTTCTCCTGCTTCTCCAGCCAGCTGCCCATCTCGCGGTTGGCACGGTTGGTCGAGAGGACCCAGACCGAGGCGCCGCGCGGGGTCGAGTTATGAAAACTGTCTGCATGGATAGAGACCAGCAGATCCGCCTTGGCCTTGCGGGCAATCTCGGAGCGCTTGTTGAGATCGACGAAGTAGTCGCCACGACGGGTCATCACGGCACGCATCCCCGGCTCGCGGTCGATCAGTGCCGCCAGCTTCTGGGAGACCGCCAGCGTGACCCGCTTCTCGTAGGTACGGCGCGGGCCGATGGAGCCTGGGTCTTCCCCGCCGTGGCCCGGGTCGATGGCAATCACCACCCCTTTGCCCTTGCCACCGACAGGCGTAGATTGCACCGCTGCCGCCGAGCGCTTCTCTTCATAAGGCAGGTCGATGACCAGACGGTGGCCATAGGGTCCGGCAGGCGCCAGCGGAAAGACCACCGGTTTGATGGCGGAGCTGAGATCCATCACCAGCCGCAGACCGCCCTTCTCCAGCGGAGTGCTCTGGCGGATCTTGCGCACCAGTTCGCTGTTGTTCTCGATCCGGGCCAGATTGGCGGCGTTGCTCGCCCCTTTCAGATCGATCACCAGCCGATCCGGGCCGGTGAGGGTGAAGTAGTTGTAATTGGGGGCGCTGCTCATATCGAGCACCACCCGGGTGTTATCCGGTGATGGCCAGATTCGTACGCTCTTGAGCTGATTCGCCCAAGAGGGTAACGCCATCAAAGAGAGAGCAATAACAAGGATCAAGCGCACGTAGATGACAACCGTTCCAGAATGGCTTCGCCAATAGCAGAGCGAGCCTCTATCAGAACCTCGCGCTGCTCGCCTACATAAGTGAGGGTAATTTCCAGGTCGGGAGCCGGTAACCAGCCCTCGCCCTTCTCGGACCACTCCACCAGACAGAGAGTGTTGGCGGCAAAATAGTCCCGAATGCCCATGAATTCCAGCTCTTCCGGATCTGCCAGGCGATAGAGATCAAAATGGTAGACCTGCCAGCCATCGAGCTCATAGGGTTCGACCAGGGTGTAAGTCGGGCTTTTTACCTTGCCCTGATGGCCAAGGCCCTGCACCCAGCCGCGGGTCAGGGTGGTTTTACCGGCGCCAAGCGTGCCATGCAAAAACACTGTGGTCGCCTGCTGGCAAGCCTGTGCCAGACGGCCACCCAGTGCCACGGTTGCCGCCTCGTCCGGCAGTGTCATCATCAACTGTTTTGCCATGTTCTTCTTTTTAACTTGTAATGGTGTCGGGATTAACCAGTTTGCGGATCAGCGGCAGCAGATCTGACGCCAGCATGCCCCGCTCGCCGTCAGCGGCGGCCTGATCTGCAGCCTCGCCGTGGATCACGGCGCCCAGCCAGCTTGCCATGGTGGCAGACCAGCCCTGGGCCAAAAGGGCGGCGATTATACCAGATAACAGATCGCCCATGCCGCCACTTGCCATGCCGGGATTGCCTTCACAACAGAGAGCGACCCGCTCGCCGTCATAAATAAGTGTTCCCGCCCCTTTTAACAACACCACACCGCCATAACGCCGCTGCAGCGCCTGCACGGCGGCAAACCGGTCGGTTTCAATCTCGGCAATGGTGCATCCCAGCAGGCGCGCCGCTTCGCCGGGATGGGGCGTGAGCACCCAATTATCCTGATGGCGGGGAGATTGCGCCAGCCAATTCAATCCATCGGCGTCCAAAACCAGTGGCAGCCGTTCGGTGAGATAACGGACGATTTGCGCGCTTCCCCACTCATCCTGACCGAGGCCGGGACCGATGACCCGCACCGACGCCCACCCCTCGTCACCAGCGCTGGTGAGGCTCATCAGTTCGGGTTGGTAGAGGCTGACCGGCGGATGATCCGGATGCTGACACACCCTCACCAGCCCGGCCCCCGCCCGCAGGCAGGCGCGGGCAGCCAGCACGATGGCCCCCTGCATGCCGCGATTGCCCCCCACCAGCAGCACCTTGCCATAAGAGCCCTTGTGGGAAGCGCGCGGGCGCGGGGTCAGCTGCGTGCTCAGCTGCGGATAATCGATACGCCAGGCAGCGGGCAGCATAGTGTCATCAGGCGTCACGCCAAGGGGATCACAATCGAGCTGGCCGACGCAATCCACCCCGTCGCCGGTGAGCATCCCCTGCTTGATACCGATAAAGGTGAGGGTGCGAGTGGCCTGCACCACGGCCCCCATGGCACGGCCGGTATCGCCGTTGAGGCCGGAGGGGAGATCCACCGCCAGCACGGGCACAGCCAAGCCATTGATTGTTGCGACGATCTTTGTCAGTAGTGGCGAGAGGGACGTGTTGACGCCGGTGCCAAGCAGGGCATCGACCACCAGCTCCGGGGCGGAGTGCTGGTCCCCATCAAACTGCTCGGCCAGCCAGACCCGGCCACCGGCCGCCAGCCACTCATCGGCGGCCCGTCTGGCATCCCCCTTCAGCTGGTCGGGTGCTCTGGCGGCAATCACCACCACCTCGATGCCAATCTGGCGGGCAAGGCGGGCCAGCACATAGCCATCACCGCCGTTATTACCGGGGCCGACGAAAATCCACCAGCAGCGACTGTCGGGCCAATGCAGGGTGGCATAGGTGCGCAGCGCGGCACCGGCTCGCTCCATCAGGGCATAGAGAGGTTGCCCCTCACGCGCGGCCCAGTTGCGCTCCAGTGCGCGGATCTGTTCAGTCTGCCACAGCCCCTGTGGTAAACTGCCCCCCTCTTTTGTGCCCAACGCGCCCCTGATGATCTCTACCATGACGGCTCCTGCCTCTTATCAATCGACCCACGCCAGCAAACGCCGGCCAGGCCAAGCCGCATGAGCGCACCTGACTTCCACCAGCTGGCCCACGATATCAAGCTCTGGGCACGGGAGCTAGGATTTGACCAGGCGGGCATCACCGACACCGATCTGCGTATCGAAGAGCCGAGATTGCAGGCCTGGCTGGATGCGGGCTATCACGGCAGCATGGATTACATGGCGCGCCACGGCATGATGCGCGCGCGCGCCCACGAGCTGCTGCCGGGCACGGTGCGGGTGTTGTCGGTGCGGATGAACTACCTGCCGTTCGAGGCGGGTTTTGCCGCCACCCTGCGCGATCCGACCCTCGGCTATATCAGCCGCTATGCCCTCGGCCGCGACTATCACAAGGTGCTGCGCAACCGGCTCAAACAGCTGGGTGATCGCATTGAAGCGCGCTGCGCCGAGCTGTTTCAAGGCACTGAAGAGACCTTGGGTGAGTGGCGCCCCTTCGTCGACTCCGCCCCCATCCTCGAGCGGCCACTGGCAGCAAAGGCTGGCCTCGGCTGGGTTGGCAAACACTCACTGCTGCTCAACGAATCGGCCGGATCCTTCTTCTTTCTCGGTGAGCTGTTGCTCAACCTGCCGCTGCCGCTCGACCAGCCAGTGGAGAAGGAGCAGTGCGGCAAGTGCGTCGCCTGCATCAACATCTGCCCGACCGGCGCCATTGTCGCACCCTATGTGGTGGATGGCCGCCGCTGCATCTCCTATCTCACCATCGAGAATGACGGCCCTATTCCGGAAGAGTTCAGGCCCCTGATGGGCAACCGCATCTACGGCTGCGACGACTGCCAGCTTATCTGCCCCTGGAATCGCTACGCCGATGCCAGCCCGGAACCCGATTTCAGCCCGCGCCCCAGTCTGCATCGCCCACCCCTGCTGGCGCTGTGGTGCTGGAGCGAGAGCGATTTCCTCAAACAGACCGAGGGGAGCCCGATCCGCCGCATCGGCTATCAACGCTGGCGCCGCAATCTGGCAGTCGCCCTTGGCAATGGCCCGGCGACCCCCGAGGTGATCGCGGCCCTGGAACTGGGGCTGACCACCGCCGAGCCCATGGTGGCCGAACATATCGAATGGGCGCTGGCCACCCTTGCCCGGCGTCAGGATGAAGAGAACAAGAAGACCCGTTTGCTGATCCGCTGCATCGAAAAAGGTCTGTCGGATCACGCATAAGTGATCTGCCCCTTGCCGGATTGCAGCACTTTTTTCATGCTCTGCCGACCTGCAGTGCCCATAACAGCGTGGTCACTGCAAACTGCTCGGCACACAACAAGGACAACACAGATGCATATGTTGGGAGTGGATATTGGAGGCTCGGGGATCAAGGGCTGTCTGGTCGATACCAAAACCGGCGAGTTGATTGGCGAGCGCCATCGTATTGCCACACCGCAACCGGCCACCCCGGCCGCCATCGCCCATACCCTCAAGGCGCTGGTCGAACACTTCGACTGGAAAGGGCCGGTGGGCTGTGGCTTTCCCGCCACCATCCACAACGGGGTTGCCAAGAGTGCCGCCAACATCGACAAGAGCTGGATTGAGACCGATGCCGAGCATCTGTTTGCCGATGTCACCGGCAAGCCCTGCTATGTGCTGAACGATGCCGATGCCGCCGGTCTGGCCGAGATGCGCTTTGGCGCCGGCAAGGATCGCAAGGGGGTCATCATCCTCATCACGGTCGGCACCGGTATCGGCACCGCCATCTTCGTCAATGGCCATCTGCTGCCCAACACCGAGCTGGGCCATCTGATGCTGGAAGGAATGGTCGCCGAGCACTACTGCTCCGATGCGGCGCGCAAACGGGAGGATCTATCCTGGAACCGCTGGGGCAAGCGCTTCAACAAGTATCTGGCGCGCCTCGAGTTTCTCTTCTCCCCCGACCTCTTCATTCTGGGGGGCGGCAGCGCAGCCAAGCTGGATAAGTTTGTCGATCGCATCGAGACCCGGGCGCCGCTTATTCCGGCGGCCAGCCTCAATCAGGCGGGCATTATCGGGGCTGCACTCTACGCGGCCGAGCAGCAGGGCTAACCGACGCTCACTGCAAGTCAGCAGATACCAATTGAAAGGGCCCAGCACTGCTGCCGGGCCCTTTGTGTTTGGCCGTCATCTTGCGAGTTTGGCGCTTATCACCCGTTACATGTCGTCGAGTCGATGCACCCCGTGCACCAGTCGGGTCAAGCGGGTCTGCTCCAGCCCGGCCAAATTCTCGAGCAAAGCGGTGGTGGCCGGTGTCGGGCACTCCCGGGCCAGATGACTCAGTTCGCCCACCAGCTGCTCTTCCCAACGGCATACCTGAGTAACGATATCCTGGGTCTGGACTGATGCCGGCAGCTCGAAGCGGGTAATGGCAGGCAGCATATCCTCGCTGAAACTCTGGTTCAGCCAGGTCTCCCTGACCGCCTCTCCCAGCTGAGCGGCATATTCGTGCAGATGGGCACTGGCCGCATCCTCACGCCCTTGCAGATAGACCAGCAACATCCGGCTGCGTTCGCTGTCCACCTGACTGGTCAAACGCCCGTAACAGAGTCCGAGCTGGTGGTGAACCTGCTCAAGATAGTGCAGCAACTCTTTGATCTGTTGGAATCTCATCGCACTGCCCTCCATGCTTGTCGACATCATCAGTATAAAAAACCGGCGCCACCGACCCAATCCCTATCCGTGCCCCCCTTGCGCTGCATCAAGGTTGACGCCGACAAAATGGCGATCAGGTGATCCGGTCACGAATAGGGAACGATTTGTGCAGCAATTTGTGTAACGATGGAGGAGCATCAGGCTCGATAGCCGATGTGAACAGAAACGGGCTGGCACACTAATAAAACCAGCATTTACCCGGCATAAACCATCTTTAATTCGGTAATGTGCCGCAGGGACGAAACAGGATCTGGAAGAGCAACAATACCATCCTGATCGTTATCCGCCTGACAGAAATCCTTATCACTTTTTTAGACGTCTAGACGTAAAAACATGCGTTGACATGGCCATCCAGACATCTTAGCATCATCCTCCATGATGACAGAGTAACCCAGTGGAACCTCTGCCCAATTTCCCCGCCTGTAGCGCCCTGTGCTTTAAGGCTGTTAGCACGGAAGAATCCATGATTAAGTTGATCGGTCTCAACAAAGTCTACGGTACAGGCAGTGACGCCGTGCACGCCCTGCGTGATGTGAGTCTGCATGTACCCCAAGGCAAAATTTTCGGGGTGATCGGTGCCTCCGGTGCCGGCAAGAGTACCCTCATTCGTTGTGTCAACCTGCTGGAGCGCCCGACAGAGGGCCAAGTCATCGTTGATGGCCAGGATCTGGTCGCCCTGAGCGAACGGGATCTGACCCAGGCTCGCCGCCAGATCGGGATGATTTTCCAGCACTTCAACCTGCTTGCCTCCCGCACCGTGTTTGCCAACATCGCCTTTCCGCTGGAGTTGGCAGGCTGGAGCAAAGAGAAGATCCAGCAACGGGTTGCCGAGCTGCTGGCGCTGGTCGGGCTGGAAGCCCGTGCCCAGGCCTATCCGTCCGAGCTTTCCGGCGGTCAGAAACAGCGCGTCGCGATTGCCCGCGCACTGGCACCGGCCCCCAAGGTACTGCTTTGTGACGAGGCCACCTCTGCTCTCGACCCGCAGACCACCCGCTCGATCCTGGCCCTGCTCAAGGAGATCAACGTCAAGCTGGGGCTCACCATCCTGCTCATCACCCACGAGATGGATGTGGTGAAAGGGATCTGTGACGAAGTGGCCATCATCAGCGACGGCCGTCTGATCGAACAGGGCGAAGTGGCCTGGTTCTTCAGCAACGCCAAGACCCAGCTGGCCCGTGACTTTATCCACTCCACCATCCATCTGGAGGTACCGCAGGAGTATCAGGATCGGATGAGTGCGGAGCGGGTGCCGGGCAGCTACCCACTGGTGAAGCTCGGCTTTACCGGCAGCACGGTCGATACGCCGTTGATTTCCGAGGCGAGCCGCCGCTTCAATATCGATATCAGCATTCTGAGCGCAGACATCGAATACGCCGGTGGCGTCAAATTCGGTTTCCTGCTGGCCGAGCTGTTCGGGGATGAAGCCCAGTGTGAGGCGACCCAGCAGTTCCTTATCGACAACCACATTCAGCTGGAGGTAATGGGTTATGTCCGAAGCCATGATTAATCTGCTCATCACGGCCCTGGGCGACACCCTTATCATGGTGTTTGCCTCCGCTCTGTTCGGCTGCCTGCTGGGTCTGCCGCTCGGCGTGGCACTGCACGTGACCAAGGCGGGCCAGATCCTGGCCAACCCCTTGCTCAACCGTACTCTGGGTATGGTGGTCAACGTGGGTCGCTCGGTGCCCTTTATTATCCTGCTGGTCGCCATCATTCCGCTAACCCGGCTGATTGTCGGCACCAGTATCGGCACCATCGCCGCCATCGTGCCGCTGACTGTCGGCTGCATCCCTTTCATCGCCCGTCTGGTGGAAGGGGCCCTGATGGAAGTGCCGGACGGCCTGCTGGAAGCGGCCAAGGCGATGGGCGCCAAGCCGCTGCAAATCATCACCAAGGTGCTGCTGCCCGAGGCTCTGCCCGGCATCCTCAACAGCGTCACCATTACCCTCGTCACTCTGGTGAACTACTCGGCCATGGCCGGGGCCATCGGTGGCGGTGGTCTGGGGGATGTGGGTATTCGTTATGGTTATCAGCGCTTTGACCCGACCGTCATGCTGGTGACCGTGGTTATCCTGGTAGTACTGGTTCAACTTATCCAGAGCGCGGGTGAGCGCCTGGTCAACAAATGTGATCATCGTTAATCGTCGATTTCTGACAGGAGGTTTTATGAAATTTGGCATCAAATCCGTTGCGGCTGCCCTGCTGGCTGGTCTGGTTCTGGCCGGTTGCGGTCAAAAAGAAGAGAGCAAGGTTCTGAAAGTGGGCGCTATTGCCGGCCCGGAGACCGAACTGGTTGAAGTGGCTGCCAAGGTAGCCAAAGAGAAATACGGTCTGACAGTCGAGGTGGTCAACTTCTCCGACTACGTCACCCCGAACGTGGCGCTGAACGATGGCAGCATCGACGTCAACGCTTTCCAGCACAAACCCTATCTGGATGCACAGGTACGTGATCGCGGCTTCAAGCTGGTGCCGGTTGGCAACACCTTCGTCTACCCGATTGCCGGTTACTCCAAGAAGATCAAGACGCTGAGCGAGCTGAAAGATGGCGCCCAGATCGCGGTGCCGAACGATCCGACCAACCTGGGCCGCTCGCTGATCCTGCTGGCCAAACAGGGTCTGATCACCCTGAAAGATGGTGCCGGTCTGGAAGCGACCGTGCTGGATATCGCCAGCAACCCGCGCAACTTCAAGATTGTGGAACTGGAAGCAGCCCAACTGCCGCGCTCGCTGGAAGACGTAGACTTGGCCATCATCAACAACACCTTCGCCGGCCAGATTGGTCTGACCCCGACCGAGAACGGCCTGTTTGTTGAAGACAAAGAGTCCCCGTACGTCAACCTGATCGTCGCCCGCGACAACAACAAGGATGACGAGAAGGTCAAACAGTTCGTACAAGCTTTCCAGACCGATGATGTTTACAAGAAAGGTCTCGAGCTGTTCAAAGGCGGCCTGGTAAAAGGTTGGTAATTGCTCACTCGGCAAAAAAGGCCACGCAATGCGTGGCCTTTTTTATTGGCGCCGCTATCATATCCGCGAGCACGGCAACACGAACATACTCATAACATGAAAAAATGGTATCTGGCCTACTGCAAGCCAAAAGAAGAGGCCCGCGCCCGCGCCCACCTCGATGCCCAGGGTATCGAATCCTATTACCCCATGGTGGAGATCGAAAAGCTGCGCCGGGGCAAGCGAGTTCCGGTACGGGAACCCATGTTCCCCAACTATCTGTTTATCTTCGTTGATTTGGAAGAGGTGACACCGGTCACCCTGAAATCGACCCGCGGCATCAGCCGGATCATCCACTTTGGCAGTGAATGGACCCCCATCAGCAGCAAGCTGGTATATCAGCTGATGAGTCGCGATGACAGCGACGAGGCGAGAGCCAGCTACGCCAGCCTGCCCTGCTCGGGCGACAAGGTGCTGATTGAAGAGGGACCGCTTGCCGGCTTCGAAGCCATCTATATGGAGCCGGATGGAGAGAAACGGGCAATTTTGCTGGTCAGCCTGCTCAACCGGGAGACCACCAGCAGCTTCGACAACCACACCTTCAGACGTCTGGACTAAACCCACGGGCCAGACGGCACGGTGAATGACAATAGCAATGGCGGGATGATCCCGCCATCTCACGCATCAAGATCAAAGCGGGCGATGACCGCCTTCAGCTTGCCGGTATCACCAGCCAGTCTGGCTACGATCTCCTCCCCCTGCTGACTACGCTGACAGGATTGCCGACTGAGCGCAGCAATGTCATCGACCGTCCCGGATACCTCGGCGGCCACCCGCGACTGCTGCTCGGTTGCCACCGAAATGGCCTCCAGCTGGCCCGACAGCGACTGTACCAGCTGGTTCATGGCACTCAGGGTATCTGTCACCAATCCAACAGCATTCCGCCCTTGCTCCACCAACCGGGTTCCGCTGCTGACGGTGCTCACCGTCTGGCGAGTCTGCTGGGAGATGGCCGCAATAGTCTGGCTGATCTCGGCAGTTGATTGATGGGTGCGGTTCGCCAGCTGGCGCACCTCGTCGGCCACCACCGCAAAACCGCGCCCCTGCTCGCCTGCCCGCGCCGCTTCTATCGCCGCATTGAGTGCCAGCAGATTGGTCTGCTCCGCAATGGTGGCGATTACCTCGGTGATCTGCCCCACTTGTTCACTCTGATGCTCCAGCAGCCCCATGGCTTCGTTGGCCTGTCCAATCATGGCGGCAATCTGCTGCATGGTATCGCTCATTCGTGCCAGCGCGGCCTCTCCCTGACGGGTCTGCTGCCGCACCTGATGGGCACCATCCGCCACACCGGCAATGTTACCAGCCACATCACGGGCGCTAACCGACATCTGATCGATAGCCGCCGCCACCGCATCGACCCGCTGATCCTGCTCCGTCAGATCCGCCACTATGGCTCTGGTGGTGCTGCCCACATCGAGACAGGCCACCTCGACCTGCCCCACAGCCCCCTGCAACTCCCCGACCAGATGATGTAACTGGGCAGACATCCGGTTGATGGAACCAGTCAATTCTCCCAACTCATCCTGCCCTGTGATTGGCAAGGGCTCGGCCGCCAGCCGACCATCTGCAACCTGCCCCGCCCGGTTCACCAGACAGGCAATGTCACGGGTCAGACGGCGACTAAAGAACCAGGCGACTACCATGCCAAGCACGATGGCGCTGCCGGTAGCCAACAGCAGAGTCTGGTTGATGGCCCTCCCGGCTCCGGTCATCTGCGCCGAAATCTGATCCACCTCGGCACGGGTTTTCCCCACCTGCTGGACCAGCTGCTCGCTGAGGCTGGACTGCATCGGCTCGATGTCGGTGGCCATCAGGTAGTTTGCCTGATCCCAATCCGGTGCCTGGCGCTTCTCGATCACCTGTCCCACCAGCTCGGAGAAGGGGGTCGCCATCTCTTCAAACAGCTGCCAGAGGCTCTGCTGGGTGTCGGTAAAGAGCGCGGCTTGCTGTTTAACCTCAGCCACCCGCTGCTGATGAAACTGGTAGTAATCCTGATACTTGCTGCGGTATTCGGGGTCGCCTGAGATGAGAAAATCCCGCAGGGCTGAGAGGGCGTTGGCGAGGCTGTTGTAGGCATCCCCCACCTGTTTGAGCAGCATGCGGCGATCGCCGGAGAGTTGATCCTGCGGAGTGCCAACTTCTTCATTGGCAAAGGATTGCAACTGATCGAGCGCCGCCTCCGCCAGCGGACCCGCCTCCTGCAGCATCAGGGTGTGAGCGGGCAGATTCTCTTCACTCTGGGCTATGGTCCACACCTTCTCCTGATGGCTTTTGAAGGTCTCGAGAGACTTGGCGAGCGCCGGACTGAAGGCCTGATGGGCAATGGCCTGCCAGGCCGACTCCCACTCCTGCTTGAGGCGGGAGGCCTGAGCCGGATCCTTGCCGAGGATAAGATAGCCACGCAAGGCGGAAACGGTGGCAACCAGCGCCTTCTGGCTCGTTTCATCCCGCTGCAGGGCGGGCAGCGCCTGCTCCAGCAGGGTGTGTTGGGCCTGATTGATCTGGGTCAGCCGGTAATAGACCAGCGTGGAGGAGAGCAGGATCAGCAGGTTGATAAAACCGAAGCTGAGCAGCAACTTGCTTGAGATTTTCATGAACATCCTTGTTCAAACGGAGGGATCCAGCCAACAGAATCAGATAGATATCAGTGTAGGCAATCTATCTTGCCAAGTCCGGTGCCAATTAGCCAATTCACTGCGCGGCATCGGGCGGGCAGAGAAAAATCCCTGACAGAGGTCGCAACCGAGTTGGGCCAGCACTCGCCAGGTCGCCTCATCCTCTACCCCTTCCGCCACCGACTTCAGCCCCAGCTTGCGGGCCAACTCGATACTGGACTCGATGATAGCCAAACGTGACGGATCGGCATGGCAGCGATCGACAAAGGAGCGATCCAGTTTGAGTTCGGTGAACGGCAACAGTGCCAGCTGCTGCATCGAGGAGTAGCCGGTACCAAAATCATCGATGGAGAGACCAAAGCCATGCATCCTTAGCCGGGTCAGCACCTCCAGAGACTTGCCCAGATCCTGCACGAATGCGCTCTCAGTCACCTCGAGGGTGATGAGCTCAGGATTGATACTCCAGCGCTTGCACTGATCAATCAATAAGTTGCAAAGATCCCCTTCAATGAGTGAGGTGGTGGAGAGGTTCATCGACAGATTGAGTGACAACCCGGTTTCCTCCCATAAATGGCCATCACTCAGAGATTTGCTGATGATCACCTCGGTCAACGGATCGATAAGTCCGTTGCTCTCCGCCAGTGAAATAAAACGCCCGGGCGGGATCAGGCCAAACTCGGGGTGTTGCCAGCGGGCCAACGCCTCCATCCCGACCCACTCGCCGGATGCAAAACTCACCTTGGGCTGATACCAGGGCAGCAGTTGATCTTGCTCGATCGCCCGACGCAACTCATCGACTCCTATTCTGTGCCCCTCTTCTTCTCTGACTGGTTCCTGCCGGGGTGACCAAGCCTGGATAAGCCGCTGGAGCTGCTGCGGCGTTGAGGGTTTCTCTATGCGACCGAGCACCTGCAAGCCATAAGCGGTACTCATACGCAATACGGCTTCCACCACATCCCCCTCAAGCGCGCTGGAGAGGATAATGCCGCCCTGAAAACCACCCAGCGACAGGCGGCGCAACAGCGCCATGCCATCCATTCCGGGCATTCGCAGATCGCAAAACAGGATATCGACGTTGTATTGCTGGCTAAGCGCCAACGCCTCGATACCATCAACCGCTTCCAGCAGATTCTGGTAACCCAGGCTGCGGATCTGGTGCAGCAGCGCCTTGCGCTGAAATCCATGGTCTTCCACGACCATGATGACCAACTCATGTTGTGCTTTTTTCATCGAGCCATAATCCAATGTCGTGGGCAATCGCCGTCATCAACCTCTGCACTGTGCTGACCAGATCGTCGAGCTCGTCGAGCCGCTTCAATCGCGCTGCCGATTCCAGCATGGCGGCCTGACTGGCAAGCTCCTCCAACCCGACCATTCGGGCAGCCCCCTTGATCCGGTGGGCGGTCTCGACCAAGGCGCTGGCATCATGACAAATCAGCGCTGCCATCATGGCCTCGCCATCCTGCCGGTTGGAATCGAGATACTCCACCGCCATGGCTCGCGCGGTCAGCTCGTCACCAAAGAGCGCCAACCAGCGCTCAGCCTGCATGCCTGTAGCCCCAACAACGGGCGCAACCGCGCTTCTGGTTGGCGTCCTCTCTGCCAGCCAATGGGCCAGCATCTGGCGCAAGATATCCAGCGGGTAGGGCTTCAGTAACATGTCACTCATGCCTGCCTCTACCATACGAGCACTCGCCTCTTCCGACGTATCTGCCGTTACCCCTATGATGGGGGCCGTCACTCCCGCAGCCCGCAGCGCCTTGGTCAGAGCATAACCATCCATCACCGGCATATGGCAATCAGTCAGCAGCATCGAGAATTGCTGTCCCTGCCAGGCCCGCAGAGCCTTGTCGCCATCTTCCACAACCTGAGCCTCGATACCAAGAATGGCCAACTGCCGTGCCAGCAAGGCACGATTGACCGGATGATCATCGGCCACCAGTACTTTGCCACCCAGCTTCTCTGCAAGCGCAGGGAGGATTGGTGTGACTCGCTCCTGCAGCAATTCGTGGCAGCTCTCCAGCAGAAGATCCGGATAGAGAGGAGATAGACCCAGGCGCCACCATTTCTGTTCACCAATCCGACCCCGTAACGCCTCATCGGGTGACGCTATGATCCCCTTCAGCGCAGAGTGTTGCAGCCAGCTTTGCCATTCCCCCCCCAGCGCTTGCTCAAGCCACCGTTGATCGGCCAACAGCAACCCTTCCAGTGAGCGACTGAGCTCATTGGCCCCCAAGTACCTGAGCTTGGCCCCCTGCCGTACCATGGCCGCTTCGAGGTTGGTGTCATCGCTGAAAAACCACCATTCTGTATCAGCCAGAGCAGGGGGATCCCACTGCGGATTGGTAAGCGGTACGGTAAAGCGGAAGCAGGAGCCCTCTCCTGCCTTGCTGGTCAGTGTCAGTGCCCCCCCCATTTTGCATACCAACTGCTCACAGATTGCCAACCCCAGTCCGGTGCCACCAAAACGACGGTTGATATCTGACTCCACCTGCTCAAAAGGCGTGAACAGCAGCGCCTGCTTCTCTTCGGCGATCCCGATGCCGGTGTCACTGACACTGATGGTCAATTGCTCGCTCAGGTAGCTGACCCGGATAGTAATCCCCCCTTGTTCGGTAAACTTCACCGCATTGTTGAGCAGGTTGGAGATGACCTGACCAATACGCACCCCATCGATGTCGGCCCAATCCGGCACATGATGCTCCCACTCCAGCACCACGTTGAGCCCCTTGTTATGAGCCAGTGCCGCATGGCCACGAATGGCATCGCAGATCACCGTTTGCAAACGGCTGCTCTGGTAATTCAACTGCAACTGACCCGCTTCTATCTTGGAGAAATCGAGGATGTCATTGACCAGATAGAGCAGGTTGTTGGTCGAGGTGACCACATTGCGCACCATAAAACGCTGGTCGTCGTTGAGCTCGCTCATTTGCAGCAATTCGAGCATGCCATGCATGCCTGAAATGGGTGTTCGTAGTTCATGGCTCATGGTTGCCAAAAAGCGGCTGCGAGCCTGCATCGCCTGCTCGGCATAGGCGCGAGCTTCGCGCAGCTCATATTCCTGTTGCTTGAGGGCAGTGATGTCCTGAATCACCCCGTTAAGGATCAGTGCCTGCTGCTCCTGTCTGACAAAGTTGCCACGCACTTGCAGATAGCGATCTCCATCAGGTCGCTCCACCTTGACCTCCAGGTCGAGGGGAGCCAGAGTCTCGGCATGATTGGCCACCTTGCTGACAAAATCCTGAAGCGCCTCTTCGGTAAAGCCGAACACCTCACCACCCGATTCGGCATTGAACAGATCCTGCCGGGAAGCCCCGAGGATCTCGCTGGCACCCTGAGAGGCATACAAAAACCGCCCCTTGCCGGGTCCTTGCCAAAAATACTGATAGACCACCCCAGGCATGCTGTCGGTAATCTGGGTAAGGCGATTTTCAGCCTGACGGGCGCGCTCCTCCGCCTCCTTGATCCGGCTGACATCGGTCAGTACTGTCAACACCCCCAGCATATTGCCATCGGGATCGCGATAAGGGCGTTTGGCATAGATAACATGGCAGGGCGTACCATCAGCTCGCAGGTTACTCCCTGCCCCCTCCAGATCCTGTCCGGTCTGCCACACCCGGCGCTCTTCTTCCAACACACTGTTTCTGAGTGTCTCGGGCATGTTTTGCAGCTCCTCACTGCTACTGCCAGCACCAAGGAAAGCATCGCGATAGGCCTGATTGCACAAGGTGATCCGCTGCTCGCTATCACGTAGCGCCACCATGGTTGGCAGTGAGTTGAGCAAGGTCTGCACAAACAGCAACTGTTCGTTCAGCTTGTCCTCTGCGATTTTCCGCTGCGCAATCTGGCGACGCAAACTGCGAGCCCAGAACATCACCAGCAAACCGCTGACGAGCAAGGCGCCCCCCCCTATGGCCAACCATTTGTAAATCAGGGTGTAATCAGACTCGATATTGACCGACACATTGAGCCAGCGTCGTTCCAGCAGTTGCCATTCCTCATCCGTGATGGTCAGCAGCAACTTGTCCATGATGCGGAGCAACTCGGGCTGAGCATTATCGACGGCCATACTGATAGGTACGGAAAATTCGGGGGAGCTCAGCACTACCTGATACTTATCATTGAAACCCTTCATCGCCTGCTGTCCCAGATTGGTCATGGTCAACAGCACATATTCGGCTCGCCCAGTGTCAAGCAAGGTCAGTAAATCGGCATCTTTGCCTACTTCGATAATATTGGCGCCCAGCGCGTGAATGAGAGAGGCTTCGTAAGAACCCGTCACACCACCAATCAGACGCCCTTTCAGCTCGACCAACGACTTCAGCGGGCGAGCACCGTGTCTGGCTACAACATAGCTGTCGAACTTCAGATAGGAGGAGGTAAAAGAGGCAAAGGACTGACGATCCTTGAGCGGTGTCATCAAGGGAATAAGGTCCACTTTGTGCTCTTTCAGCAGTTTAAGTGACTCCTGCCAGGTATTTGTCGACACCAGCTCAAAGCGGATCCCGGAGCGCAGACTCAACAACTTCATCAGGTCTGCCGTATAGCCATGCAATTCACCTTCGTCATCAATTTCGCTGATGCCGGCAAATCCGGGGGCAACGGCGAACTTGATGACCTTGTTTCTCTGCTTCAGCCAACTAGCCTCATCTGGTTCCAGCAACAGACCTGCGTTGGCGCGTTCATTTTTCTGATGCAACCGTAATCGTGAGTCTGCAACGGGTATCCGTTGATATGCCTGCCAAAGCTTCTCGCTCAGCTCTGGCTGGCGGGAGCTGGTCGCTATCGTCAGCGTGCTGCCAGAAAGCCACCCAGGAGCGACAACCCCCATTGATGCAGGCATTCTCTCCATTTTAAAGGAAACAATTGGTTCCAAATCAAGATATGCATCGACAGCGCCCAGCTTGACCATATAGGTCGCCTCAGTGCGGCTCTCCAGCTCAGTTACATCAGAGATCCCCAAACGAGCCAATTCATTACAACTGCCAAACCCGCGAATACAGACCCAGCGTAACTTGCGCGCCTGCTCCAGGGTCAATCGCTGATCCGGGGTATGCATTAAAATGGAGCGAGCATAAGAACCGATACTGCCAATAGGGTTTATCCCCTTCAATTCAAGAGCATTACGTTCAACCCCGATTAATGCATCGATCTGGCCGCCTTGGAGAGCAATCTGGGCATCCACGTAGGAGTTGTAGGGGATATAACGCAATGACACGCCCATTTCGGCTGCAATGCGCGAGGCCAGCTCCTTGAGCGGACCGGCATAACGCAGGTTGGGGAGTTGATAGATGAAAGGGAGATAGCCGCCACGGGGAACCCCAACCAGCAGCTCCTTTTGTGCAGAAATCTCGTTACTTGTGCTCTCATCTTGCGGTTGGGGAGCCGCAACAGCCAACATGCCCGAAAACAACAGCAACATGGGAAGAAAAAGCTGACGAAGGAGTGGCATAAGGTCTTGTCCTGATAAGTAAAACAGATAGGGCTGCCACCTCTAATCTTGCAGATCCTGACGACGCAAGGCGAGAAAACAATCACAGCTGTTACAAAGAGGGCAGAGAGGATAATACTGAGTCACCAACATGTGAACCTGGAATCAACCATAAGATGGAAAAATGGCAGGCATGCAGCCTGCCATTTCACTAGCGAGAGGGATCTTATTCTCCCCTTCGCGATCAGGTTATTCGATTCCCGAGGCGGAAGCCGGTTTGATACTCCCGCTCGCGAACGAGGGCAATTTGACCCTGATATCCTTCCAGCCCGATATCCCTGAGCAGGGCGGGTGACAGATTGACCTGCACGAGACGACGCTCGACCCGGGCAATCCTTCTCTGGACCAAGGATTCAACACTGCGCAGTAAAACCAGTTCGATAGACATGACATTCTCCAGTTGAACATGCGGTTCTCCCGGAGAAAGTGGATATCACCCTGCGGGACGAACCGCGGGTGATAAAAAGACAGGGGTTACCTGTTTACGCCACGCGGTAAAAGAGCACGAGATTTCACGCCGCACGCAGTGCCGCGAGAGAATGCAATATTGAGCATCAGATGTTGCATTTTCGTCTCCTTACCGAGTAAAAGTTGAACAGACTGCAGAAGTCTAAAAAATATCCGAATTTAAAACAAGCCTCTTGCGACTCCTTTTTAAACGTTTTTACGGCATTTTATGCTGCCCGAAGGGGAGCTTGGGGCATCAGATCCCCGAGAGTAGCCGGTACTCCTCCAGCACGTAGGTATCCGTCATGCCGCTGACATAATCGAGCAGCAGCCGCACCCGGTAATACCACTCCTGCTCGTTCTGGCAGGCAAAGCGCGGATCCGGGGTGGCGATCGCCAATCGATAGGCCTTGAGATGGCGGGCCGAGAGACGGTGATAGAGGCGGCGCGCAAAGAACAGCGCCTGACTCCCCTCCCCGGCCAGCAGGCGAGCAAACTGTGGCGCTGGCAGCGCCAATAGACAGGCATAACTGGTCAGCACCCCGCGCAGCGCCGCATACCCCTCCAGCTCGAGCGCTTCCACCTCGGGGCGCATAAAGACCAGCTCGCGGGCCACCCGTTTGAGGATATCTAGCACCCGCGCCGCCGGCGCCTGACCATGCAGCAGTGCTTGCGGATAGGAGCCCTGCAAAATGGCCTGATGTTCGCTGACATAGCTCTGCGCCGCCAGCGTAACCAGATCCCGGGTCAGCTGCTGGCGAAAATGGGGGAAAAAGCCCCGACCAGAAGCCAGCGCCTCATCCAGCAAGGTGCCCATGTAGTCACTCTGGTCAGCGGCCCGCAGTGCCGCCAGCAGTTCACCCTGAGTCAGGATCCGCCGATCTACCGCATCTTCCAGATCGGCGATGCAGTAGGAGATGTCATCGGCCGCCTCCATGATGTAGACCAGCGGATGACGGCAGCCGGGGGCCAATCCCAGACTCTGGCCGAGGGCGCGGTAGAGCGGCTGCTCGCTAAAGAAGATGCCCCGCTTGCTGCTCCAGCCATGATGCTGGCCATAGCTCACGCCGGGCCGGGGCTGCTGCGGGTATTTGCAAAGCGCTGCCAGTTGTCCAAGTGTCAGGTTGAGCTCGTGCAAGCTGTGCACCAGCCGCAGACTCTGGGCGTTGCCATCAAACAGTTGCAGATCCTGACGCAATTCAGCCCACTGGGCCGAGGGGGGCTGCGCCAGCGCCTGCTGATAGAGGGGATCGAGCATCTCGCCGAGCCACTGGCTCATCACCTGCTCGCCAAAGTGGCCAAATGGCGGGTTGCCCACGTCATGAAGCAGGCAGGACATCTCCACCAGATTGATAAAGGCCCCTTCGCAGACCATCCCGACTGGCAAGGCGGCCAGAATACGACGGCTGATCTGGCGACCGGTCTCCTGCACCTCCAGCGAGTGGGTGAGGCGACTGCGCACCGAGGCCTTCACATCGAGCGGAAAGACCTGGGTCTTCTGCTGCAACCGGCGCACCGGCGCGGCCTGCACGATGCGGGCGCGATCCTGCTCGGTCGCCTCCAGCAGATCCTCGTCCCCCCAGGGGTGGATGCGCGCGGGGGTAATCAAACGGCTATACATCTCGCAGCTCCTTGCCAGCCACTTCCATCAGACTCAAGATAACCTCCAGCCTCAAGACAGCAACCAGCGCCGCAGACGGGCGATATCGCCCGGATATTCCCGGCGCAGCGTCTCAATCCAGTCTTCCACGTTTTCCCACCAGGCGGGATGATCCGGGCTCTGGATCAGCTGTGCCGTCTGCTGCAATCGGCGCAGGCCAATGGAGCCTGCCGCCCCTTTTATCTTGTGTGCCTCTTCCACCACCCCAGCTTGATCCTTGGCAATCATGTTGGAGTCGAGCACTGCCATGTAGTCCGGCATCATCTTCTCGAACAGATCGACGCTGGAGAGCAGCACCGGCTTACCCACGGTATCGGCGTAATCGGTGAGGAAGGGGATATCCAGCAGGGCATCCTGATTGCCCGCATCAGCCTGCTCGTCCGCTTCATCCTCGGCCAGATCGGCAAACAGGTGACCAATCACCTCCCGCACCGCTTTGGAGCCAAGCGGCTTGTTGATCACATCCTGCATGCCGTGATCCCGGTAGTACTGGCGATCGCCGGTGGAGTTGGCGGTGAGCGCCACCATGGGTGGCAGGCTGTCGCCATAACGATCCAGCAGGGTTTTAGCCACATCAAAGCCGGTCATGTCCGGCAGCTGGATATCGAGCAAAATGAGGTCGAAATCATCCGGGTTGGCCATCGCCAACGCCTGGGTGCCGTCCCGTGCCACCTGCACCTGATGACCCAGCTTGCCCAGCAGGGCGCAGGCTACTGTCACGTTAAGCTCCACATCCTCCACCAGCAGGATATCAAGGGAAGGCATCTCCTCCTCCTGCTCTGGCAACACTGGCTCGGCGCAAGCTACCTCCAGCTCGGCGGTGAAGCAGGAGCCTTCGCCCGGATCGCTGTCCACATAGAGCTGCCCGCCCATCGCCTGCACCAGCTGACGGGAGACCGCCAACCCAATGCCGGTGCCGGTGGCGTGCTTCTTGCCCTGCACCTGATAGTACATGGCGAAGATCTTCTCCTGCTGGGCGCGCGGGATGCCGATACCGGTATCCTCCACCTCGAAGTGCAGGGCCAGCTTGCCCGGCTCATCGGCGGGATGGGAGAGACAACGCACGGTGACGCCCCCCTCATCGGTAAACTTGACCGCGTTGCCCACCAGATTCCACAGCACCTGACGCAGGCGGGTGCCGTCAGCCATCACGAATTGCGGCATGTCGCCATCCCGATCGAAATGGAGATAGAGCCCCTTCTGCTCCGCCTGAATGCGCGACAGGGTCTCCAGCTCGTCGAGGAAGGCGGGCAGATCGATACGGGTCGGTGCAATTTCGAGGCGACGGCGATCCAGTTTGTCCAAGTCGATGATGTCGTTGAAGATATTGCCAAGGGTCACCGCACTCAGGTGAATGGTCTTGAGCTGCTGATGCTGCTTGGGATCGAGGGGGGTATCCATCAGCATCCGGCTTAAGCCCACGATGCCGTTGAGCGGGGTGCGCAACTCGTGGCTGATGGTGGAGATGAAGGTGGTCTTGTCGCGGCTCGCCTTCTCCAGCTTGTCCTGATACTGCTTGCGCTCGGTGATGTCACGGCCAAAGCCGAGCAGGCCGAGTCGCTTGCCGAAGCGGTCGAAGAAGGGCACCTTGCGCAGCTCGAAGTAAGCCTTGCGGCCATCGGGATACTCCAGCCACTGCTCGTAGGTGAGCGGCTCGTTGCTGGCAAAGACCTGCTTGTCGGTCTCCACCACCTTGTTGGCGATCTCTTGCTTGTAGACATCGAACGGGGTCAGACCGATCAGCTCGGCCTCCACCTTGCCGGTTAGCTCCTCCATGGCGCGGTTGCAGCCGGAGAACTGCTCATCCTCATTGCGGTAGTAGACCAGATCCGGGGAGCAGTCGATAAAGGAGCGCAGCAGCGCGGTGCGCTCCCCCAGATGAAGCTGGGCTTTCTCCCGCTGGAACACCTCGTTCTCGAGATCCTCGATGGCCTGCAGACGCAGACTCTCGGCCCGGTTGGTCTCGGCAATCTGGGCGTTGAGGCGGCTGATGTTCTCCTGCAGCTGGGTATTGAGCTCCAGATCCCGCTCGCGCATATCTTGCAGCTTGCGCACCATCCGGCTCAGTCGCTGACGGGAATCCTCCAGCTGATCCACCACGATGGAGAGAAAATAGACCGCCCAGGGGGTCACCAGCAGGCCAAAGAAGACCGAGCGAACGAAGTCGATCACATCGATATTGCCGCGCAGGAACAGGGTCACCCCCATCTGGATGGCGACCGCCAGCACGATAATGCCCGCCGCCAGGAACATGCTGAAGCGCACCAGTCCCAGCTTGGTCATCAGATCGACATAATATTGCGCCCAGGATTTAATCTGTTTCATCTTATTGTTTTCCCCCGATATTCGCGGTACAGAATACCAGCACAACCGAGTGAACTCTTCTTAATCTCGCACAATTAATTAACGATTCGCCGAATGAAATGAGTGGGTTAGGATAATTGGCAATATTGAGTCAGTTGCCATTAAGGTTTTTTCTTTATACTCACCGGCCGAAAAAATTCACCACCATTTAATTTAGGAGTTATCCGATGCGCAATACCACCTTGCTGGGCCTGGGCCTGCTGGTCGCAAATAGTGCTTATGCTGATTTGGGTGAAATTCCCAAGGAGTCTGGCTGGTCCGGTTTCCTGCTTGGCGGGGTCAGTGTCATCAATTACGAATCGAATTTTTATAGCGGTGATGATGAAAACCGCCGCCTGAGCGGACTGGGCAGTGCCGAGAGCAGCTCCGCCGTTGCCCCGCTGCTCAACGCCGATATCCGCTACACCTTTGCCGATACCCGTACCCAGGTCTTCCTTGGTAACCTGATCCAGGATGCCATCCGTTTCGACTTCACCCAGCAGCTCGGTATCCGTCAGGAGATGAGCGACAAGGGCATCGTAGCTGGCTCCGTGGTCTTTAATGCCATGCCGACCGAGCAGTGGAGCGATCCCTTCGCCGTAGGCGTTGATCGCCAGTCGACCGATATCAAGTCAAAAGGGGTGCGCTTCGCCTGGGACAGCATCTGGGGTAGCAACTTCAATGGCAGCCTGACCACCCGCAACATCGAGGTAGATGAGGAGCGCAGCGGCAGTCAGTACGGCGCCGATACTGCCGCCAAACTGGATCGCAACGGCAAGATCCACGCCCTCGACCTCTCCTACAAATGGCAGCTGGCACCCGGTCAGATGCTGGAGCCAGCCTTTATTTACCGCCAAGCCGATCTGGATGGCAGCGCCCAAAGCTACAAGAGCAACGGCCTGCAGTTGACCTACGGCATGCGCGCTTCCCAGTGGTCTTTCGTCAGCAACGCCTATCTGGGCCAGACCAAATATGATGAGGCCAACCCGATCTTTGGCCAAAGCGCCGACTCCGACGAGTTTGCCCTGACCGGTACCTTCTTCTGGCACCGCCTGTTCGGTATCGCGCCGCTCTCCGCAACCTTTACTGCTGGCTATGCCAAGTCCGATTCCGACATCAACTTCTACGATTCTGAATCCGTAATGTTCAACACCGGCCTGCTCTACAACTTCTAACAACTGTTGTGCGCACGTATACAACAAGGCCACCCGAAGGTGGCCTTGTTGCTATCCAGCGTTTGCCTCAGATACCCAGAGAGTCGAGCAGATCGTCGTGATCGTTGGCGACCGGGGCCGCAGCCTGAACCGGCTTGGCGGCATCCTGCTTGGCCTGGGCGATCAGCGCATCGGGATCCAGCTCTTCATGCTCCATCCCCTCATTGTGGATGCGAATGAACTCGGTTTTGTCCATCGCCAGCTCCAGATAGAAGATGTTGTTGCGGGCGGTGAAGAAGGTGACACGGCGGGACTCCGGGCTGTCGAGATTGGTATCGACGCTCAGCATCACCTGCTTGTTGAGGGCCAGCATCTTCGGCTGGTTCTGGGTGATGTGGGTCTGCAGATCCCGGCCCACCTTGACGGTAAAGCTGCCGACGATCTGGTTCATCAGCTCGCCCATCACGTTGCTCACCTCGTCAGAGGTGTGGGAGATGGCGAGATCCTCCTTGGAGAGTCCCATGCTCAACATGTAGCTCTCGTACAGCTCCATGGCGGCGGCGGCGGAGAAGTTGATCACCACCAGACCGGAAAAACCGCCATCGAACAGCACGAAGCAGCCGATATCCGGCTTGAGGCAGGTCTTGCTGATCCGCTGCACCATGCCGGAAAACCGCACCTGACTCATGGTCGCGGCACTCAAAACGTCCGTCACCGAGTTGCACAGGCTGAGCAGCACATCCTCTGTGGTCAATACGGCATCGTCATCGGATCTTGTCACTATCATGGGACCTTCCTGAACATCGAAAATGGGCTTATCTATACCATAACTCTAACAGATGGCGCGGCCCGGAGACTGAAATAGCGACACGCCTCTCAGTTGACTCCGTTATCAGCAGCCACAGGGGTGAAACCGCTCAGCTTGGCGAGCCGGGCACGCCATATATCGGCCTGCTGTGCCAAAACTTGTGGCTCATAAGGCACGACCGGATGAGCGCCCCAGATGGGGCCTGGCCAGGCACGATCCGTCGCAAAGCGGGCGACATGGTGAAGGTGGAGTTGCGGCACCAGATTACCCAGCGCCCCAATGTTGATCTTGTCCGGGCTGAGGGCCTGTTCCATCAGGGCGGCGACGGCGCAGGACTCCTGCATCAGCTGTTGCTGCTGCTCTGGCGCCAGATGGTGAATTTCCCGCAGGTTGGCTACTCGCGG
Source organism: Aeromonas sp. S12(2024) (assembly GCF_041402305.1). Lineage (NCBI taxonomy): Bacteria > Pseudomonadati > Pseudomonadota > Gammaproteobacteria > Aeromonadales > Aeromonadaceae > Aeromonas > Aeromonas sp. S12(2024). Next base: position 48,372 of record NZ_JBGLRB010000010.1, on the reverse strand, counting down.
AACCAGAATGAGCCAGGGATACTGGCTGTCTTTGGCCAGCAAGACACGGCAGAGGGGCAGATCCCCGAGCCACCGGGTATCTGCCTGCAGGCGTGAATGCAATTCAAACATGAAAACCTCGTTGAGTACGATGAACAGAGCGCCTGAAAAAGGAGTGTCCACGTTACTGCAACGGGCAGAAAACTTAAAGCTGTGGCACGGCCCAACCGATAAAGCGCTTGCGCAGGGCCGGATCTGCCTTGAGGAACAGCTGCTGCAACTGCCCTTCCAGCTCGCTGGCTGCCACAACGGGTTGCCCCCCACCGGATAGCGTAGCCGTTGGCTGTGTAGTAACAGCGACGGCCGTCAGCGCCGCCTTGCCGCCGCTGCGGTTGTATTCAGCCAGTTTGCCGTTCCAATCCACCCCAAGCAGCATGCCACTGGTCACCAGCGCGTCCTGCTGGATGGCAAGCGTGCGGCCATTCTCCTGCAACGTCACCACCGGATCCTTGGCATAGGCCTGCATCCCCCGCTCGTCTCCCGGTACGCTGGCCGTCAGCTGCAAATGCTGATTGCTGCCCTGATAGCGCACCACCTGCGGCTCGGAGCGTACCTGCCGATCATTCTCACTGCTGCTGCGACTGGGGATCACCCCCTCGAAGCGTACCAGCAGTTGCTGCTCGCCATCCGCCAGGGTGGCATGCTGCTCATCCTGCAAGGTGCCGTTGCTCACCGCGAGAATGCGGAAATTCTCCGGCACCTTCACGTCCACCATGGCCTGTACACTGCCTGCCCCCAACACTGCACAGAGCAGCACAAAACCGGTCAACCCTCTATTACTCTTCATTCCCGCTGATCTTCCTGATGCCGATGATGGGCGCAGGGTAGCAGCCTAAGATGACAGAAAAATAACGCCGCTCAGAGCAGGTAGTGGGGTCGCTCGGCAAACCACTGGGCCAGCACCTGCTTGAACAGCCTGATCTTGCGCGGCACCCGCCGCTGCTGGGCATGCAGCACATGAAGCTGATGCAGGCCGCTCTGCCACTCGTCGAGCACGGTCACCAGCTCTCCTGCCGTCAGCAGCGACTCCACCAGCATCAGCGGGCACTTGGCATAGCCCATACCGGCACGCGCCAGTTGTAACACGGTACTGTAGTGGTTGGCCCGCACCTTGCCCTGCACCAGAATGTGAGCCTCCTCCCCCTCACGGATAAAGTGCCACTGCTCCCAGGCCGGATTGTGTCCCTGCAACAGGCAGCTGCGCCCGCTCAGCTCATAGGGAGTAGCTGGACGCCCCTCTCGCGCCACCAGTGCGGGGCTGGCCACCACCACATCCTTAAGTCGGCCAAGAGGAAGTGCGACCAGATTGTCCGGCACCTCGTTCATGGCGCGCAGGGCGATGTCGTTCTCCCCCTGACTCATGTCGACCATCTGGTTGGTGAAGTTGAGCTCCACCTCCACTCCCGGACAGAGCACGGCAAAGCTGGCCAGCAGCTCGCTCACCATGCGATCGCCGGTGCTGACCGGGCAGGTAAAGCGCAATCGTCCGCAATCCTCTTCGGTCAGCGCCTGAATATCCTGCTCCGCCTGCCGAGCCAGCGCGAAGATCTCCCCCGCCTGCTGATAGAGGGTCTTGCCCGCCTCGGTCAGACTGAGGCGGCGGGTGGTGCGCTGCAACAGTTGTGCATTGAGGGAGGTCTCCAGCGCGCTGACATGGCGGCTCAGCATCCCCTTGCTAACCCCCAGCGTATCGGCAGCAGCCGAGAAACTGCCGCGCAGCACCACTTCGTAAAAGCTGGCCAGATGGGCGATATCCATCATTAGCTCCAATATGGAAACAATGGGTTTATTTTACGCGCTTTTTCGCATTTTCTGTTGCGCTAGAATCGATACATCCCAACCAGGAGTGATGCAGATGAAAATTGTGATTGTGGGTGCCTCCGGCACCGTCGGCTCCGCGGTCAGTGAACTGCTTGCCAAAGATCATCAGGTGATCCGGGTCGGCCACAGCCGTGGCGATGCCACGGTCGACATGCGCGATCCAGCCTCTATCAAGGCGCTGTTTGCCAAGCTGGGGCAGTTCGATGCGCTGGTCGTCGCCAGCGGCAGCGTGGCCTTCAACGGCCTGACCGAGATGACCGACGAGCAGTGGCAGGTGGGACTGGAGAGCAAGCTGATGGGCCAGATCAACCTGACCCGAGCCGCCATTCCCTATCTGACTGACAAGGGTTCCATCACTTTGATCAGCGGTATTCTGAGCGAGGAGCCGATCAACTGGGGCGTGAGCGCCAGCACCGTCAACGGCGCCATCGATCACTTTGTGAAAGCGGCCGCCTGCGAGCTGCCAAGGGGCCTTCGCATCAACGTGGTGAGCCCTACCGTGCTGGCGGAGTCGATGGACAAATACGCCGACTTCTTCCCGGGATTCGTGCCGGTGCCCGCCGCCAAGGTGGCGCAGGCTTACAAGAAGTCGGTGCTGGGCATCCAGACCGGTCAGGTGTTCAGAGTGAACGGTTGAGCGCCGCTCGCTTGCCGCCAGACCAGCAATAAAAATGGGCCCCGCTGAGGGGCCCGTCTGTTTATTTGCCTCTATCTTTCGCCACCAGCAAACGTTTGTTTCTGGGCGACAAAAAAAGAGAGCAACCCTTAGTCGATCAGACCGTACTGATCGCGCAGCACCTCGATGATCTCCTGCTTGGGATTGGCAGAACGCGCCAGCTTGTGGCCGATGATCTTCTCGGCGATCCCGACGTAGGTGTTGGAGATATCCATCATCACTTCGGTCGGCAGCTTGTTGTCGCGGGCAAGAGCAAAACGTTCCGGCATGCGGTTCTTGTTGAGCAGGATGTCCGGATCCGGGAAGTGGTTGAGCAGCCACTGACGGAAACCCTCTTTAGACTTCTCGACAATCTGGCCGTCGCGCAGGGCCGCGCCATCCCAGATACGGGAGCTGTCGGGGGTACCCACTTCGTCCATGTAGATCAGCTTCTCGTTGCCTGCCGCATCGTGGACGTAACCAAACTCGAACTTGGTATCGACGAAGATCTGATCCAGCCCGGCCAGCGCGTCGCTGATGACGTTGAAGCCCTCTTTGAGCAGCACTTCGTAACGGTCGATGTCAGCCGGTTTGCTGAAGTTGAAGCCCTTGTAGTGGCGCTCGATATCGGCACGGGAAACGTTGACGTCATCGGCTTCCGGCACGCCATCCAGCCCAGTCAGCACGCCCTTGGTGGAAGGGGTGATGAGGATCTCCGGCAACTTCTGATCCTTTTTGAGCCCTTCCGGCAGGGTGATGCCGCAGAACTCGCGCTCGCCATCCTTGTAGGCACGCCACATGGAGCCAGTGATGTACTGGCGGGCAATCGCCTCGATCATCACCGGACGGGCTTTTTGCACAATCCAGACGAAGGGGTGCGGAATATCCAGAATGTGGCTGTCGGCCAGTCCCTTCTCCTTGAACAGCTTGAACCAGTGGCTGGAGATGGCATTAAGCGCAGCCCCTTTGCCCGGCACGCCGTTCAGGCCATCCACACCTTGCCAGATGCAATCGAAGGCCGAGATGCGATCGCTGATCACCATGAGGGCGAGGGGCGCATCGGCCGGCACATCATAGCCTTTCTCTTTTATGAGCCGGGCACTGTCTTCGGGGGTCAACCAGTAGACGCTGCGCACTTTGCCGGAATGGACAGGTTTATCGGTACGGATCGGCAAATCGTCATTCACCGCCAATACTTGATCTGCAAGACTCATGGCTAATAACACTTCCTGTTTGTGGGGGGTAAACATCGCGAGTTACTCACCTGCGCGCTCTGTTTGCAACGGGCTGGCAAGGGGGCTCGCATCATCGAAAACTGCTCGGAATCCCCGCGTTTTCAGGGGGATTTTGATAACAAAACAGGGGCACAAGGCCCCTGTATTTATTCTGCTTTTGCTGCTGCCTGATCGGCCAGCCCCTTGGCGAACGCCTCGGACAGGCTGATATACATCTGGGAGATAACCCCGGACGATACCGGCTTCTTGTCCTTGTCGAACAGGGTGATGGAGGTCTTGCCTCCCGCCATTTCGCCAAGCTGGAAGCGGTATTTCTCCTCCTCCAGTTTGAACGGCTCGCTCCCTTTCGCCTTCCAGAACTCGGCGCCCGGCTCTTCGTACTCGACGTCGATCCAGCCCAGTGACTGCTGGGTATCCTTGATGGTGAAACCGTAAGCGGGCAGTACCTGGTTGAGACGACGCCACACCTGATCAAAGGAGCCTTCGGCAATCCAGGCGCTCAGCTCGTTGTTGTCCAGACCCAGTTGCAGACCCATGCCATCGTTGGACTTGTGCTGCTCGCGGGCTTTCAGCTGGCTGTCGTAATAGAGAGAGAACTGGTTCAGCACTCGCGCAGCATAGCGCTGGGCATCGGCTGGGGTCAGCTTGTTGCTGGTCTCGCCGTCGATGGTCTCTTCGTGATCCAGTACCCGGACCGACATATTGACGGCGTGGCGCTGGGCATCGTTGCGCACGGTGAACTGGTAACGCTGACGGATTTTGAAGTCTTCGTCATCTTCACCCCAGCCATCGAGGGCGACTGTGTTGTCAAACCAGCCGGTCTGCAATACGCCATCCTGCTGATCCAGCTTCTCGGTGGTGACCTTGTATTTGGCCAGGAAGTTCATCAGGAACGACCAGGTATCGCGCTCCACGCTCTGGCTGGTGCTCAGGGCATAGAAGGCAACGGTCGGTTCGGTTGCGCTCTGCACCACCTGACTGCCCGGTACCACTGTCAGCAGTTGAGCGGGTGGGCGCACATCGACCTGGGCGCCGAGGGCACCTTCACGGCTGCTTTCGGGAAGCGGCGGGATGTCGTACTGGCTGTTGAAGGTGGGGGCACTCAATCCTGCGGGGATCAAGAACGCGCGGCCCTCGAGGCGGGCATCTTCGTAACCGAAGTCGCGGTTGGCCATTTTGCGATCCTGGGGGGTGCTGCAACCGGCCAAGACGGCCACAGTCGCAACGCTCAGCACCAGACGGGCTCTATTTCCCTTTCCATTAGATTTAAACACTCGCCATCAACTCCGCTGTGGTCAGTGCTCGCGCCATCAGCTGTTCGCCCTCGGGGGTGAGGTCAACCAGCGGCAGACGCAAGGTGGCTGTTGCAATCAACCCCAGTTGGGCACAGGCCCATTTCACCGGGGTGGGGCTCGGTTCGCAGAACAGAGTCTTGTGCAACGGCATCAAGAGATTGTTGATGTCATGCGCCTGCCCGGCATCACCGGCCAGCGCAGCACGACACATGTCGGCCATCTGGGCCGCTGCAATATTGGTGGTGACCGAAATCACGCCATCGCCACCTTGCAGCATAAAATCACAACCAGTGGCATCGTCGCCACTGTAGAGAGCAAACTCCGGCCCGCACAGCTCGCGCAGCAGCGGGGTGCGGCTCAAATCGCCGGTTGCCTCTTTCAAACCGATAATGCAGGGAACCTTGGCCAGACGGGCCACGGTCTCCGGTTTGAGATCGCAACAGGTGCGACCGGGCACATTATAAAGAATTTGGGGCAGACCACTAGCCTCGGCGATCGCACAATAGTGGCGATAGAGACCTTCCTGAGTGGGCTTGTTGTAGTAAGGAGTCACCGAGAGGCCCGCCACCACGCCGGTTTTGGCCAGTCGCTTTGCCAATTCAATGGCATGGGCGGTATTGTTGGAGCCGCAACCGGCGATGACGGGAATGCGTCCGGCGGCATACTCAACGGTCTTTTCAACGACGGCGATATGCTCCTGCTCGCTCAGGGTCACCGATTCCCCTGTGGTACCCACCGCAACAATGGCGCTGGTCCCGGCGCTGACATGATAGTCGACCAGTTTGGCCAGACTGGCCCAATCGACTTCACCTGAAGCCAGCATGGGGGTAACGAGCGCAACAATACTACCGCGTAACATGGACTTTTCTCCCGATTTTCAGGGGCGTAATGGTAAAGCTGACCCCTTTGAAAAACAAGGGAGAGAGGGGGCAAGCCGTGATACCATCCGGAACAAAAAGTAATGAACGAAAGTCGGCAGCGTCCCTCAGGGAGTGGTCATCAGGGCCGGAGGGTTGGCTTGCCAGCGCGGCTTTCGCAACGAAATAACGGACGAGAGAAGATTTATGACTCACTACCTGGTCGTAACGGCCATCGGCACGGACAGGCCTGGCATCGTCAATGAAGTGACCCGCCACGTCAGTGGCTGTGGTTGCAACATTGTGGACAGCCGCCTTGGCATCTTCGGCAATGAATTTACCTTTATCATGCTGCTCTCGGGCGACTGGAACAGCATGATGCAACTCGAAATCAGCCTGCCCCTGCGTAGCCAGGAGTGGGATCTCATCACCATGATGAAACGCACCGAACGCCACCAGTCCCTGCAGTATGACGTCCGCGCCAGTGCCGACCTGTTGATCCGCGACGAGCCCGGCATCGTAAGCCAGTGCACCCAGTTCTTCAGCGAACATGGCTGGAACATTCAGGCGATGCAATCCATGACCCTGGAGCAGCAGCCGTTCAACCTGCTGAAGATCAGTTTTCAGCTCAATCTGGCCAGAGAGGGTGAAGTGGAAGGTTCGCAAACCGCCTTCGCCGAATTCTGTCGTCAACTGGGTGCCGAATCGTTCGAGTTTATCGTCAATCGCAAACACGCCTGAGGGCGTTTTACCCGAGGAGACCCCATGCAACCACTACAAGCTGGCAGCCCCGCCCCCGATTTCTCCCTGCCCGACCAGAATGGCAATCAGGTCAGCCTTGCTGGCCTGCGCGGCAAGAAGGTGCTGGTCTATTTCTATCCCAAGGCAATGACTCCCGGCTGCACCACCCAGGCCTGCAGCCTGCGCGATGTGAACGCCGAGCTGGCCGCCCTCAATGTGGTGGTGCTTGGCATCAGCCCGGATCCGGCCAAACGTCTGAAGAAATTCGAAGAGCGGGACCAGCTCAACTTCACCCTGCTGGCTGATGAAAACCACGCCGTCGCCGATGCCTTTGGCGTCTGGGGCCCGAAGAAGTTCATGGGCAAGGAGTATGACGGCATTCACCGCCAGAGCTTCCTGATCGACGAAGAGGGCAACATTGCCCACCACTTCGACAAGTTCAAAACCAGCGATCACCATCAGGTGGTACTGGATTTCCTCAAGGGATAACCCTCCCCTGCGTCATTGAAAGGCCTGCCATGCAGGCCTTTTTCGTCTGCTCAGCCGCCCCTTGCCAGCGGATTTTTCTCACCAACTCCCCCGCCCAGATCAAAAAATTCATTTTATATATGGGTTAACGTGACCCCAGAATCATCTTCCAGCGAGATATCCCATGAACATGAGCAACACTGAGCGTTTGATCCTGAGCAACCAGTACGAAATTCTGGCGAAACTCAACCCGGAGAAAGCGGACGTCTACCAGCGCGCCAGCACCATCATCGAGCGCGGCTACTGCCTGCAGATCCTCGAGCTGGAGAAGAGCTTCAGCCATCTGGATCTGGCTACCTGCCAGGAGGTAATCGACACCCTGGAGCTGCACCACGCACTGGCCATCTCATGGGGCAATCTGGATGCGGCCGATCAGGGCGAGATCAATGCCAGCCGTCTGGAGTTCAACGGCTACAGCCGCAGCCAGGAGCGTGAACTGGCTGACTACGTCTGCTTCCTGCTGGAGGTGGACAAGCGCTTCCCCGAGCTCAAGTGCCCGTGCGACGAGCTCTCCAGCGACATCGCCATGCGCGACAAGTACCAGCGGATGCTGCAGGTGTGGCGTCAGTGTCCACGTCAGTACAAGCTCTCCATCCAGGAGATCCGCAAGGTGCTGGCGGCCTGATCCGCATACCAACCGCAACAAAAAAGGCGCAACTGGCGCCTTTTTGCATCTGAATCGGGTTATTCGTAGAGAAACGATTTGTCCAGCTGCTGAAACGCAGCCTTGAGGGTATCGGCCAGCTCTTCATAGCGGGGCTGGGAGACCAGCTGACGGCGGCCCCCCTGCTCGTTCATCTTGCCGTTGATCTCCCGATACCAGCTCGCCAGCGACGGGGGCAACCGGGTGCCGGCCCGCTGACCGAGCCAGTAGTAACCCTGCAGCGGCAAACTGAGCAGAAACAGCACGGAAGTGATGACGGAAGGCCAGTAGTGCAGCTCTCCAAACTGGAACTGCAACATCACGCTCAACACCGCCAGCGCCGGAATCACCTTGAGAGCGAATTCGGTCGCCTTGATCACCCGATTTTCAGGAAACATCGAATTGAGCTCGGGACGGCGCGGCCAAAGCGTCATATAATGGCGGCCTTGCTGTAACTTAGTTCCAAAAATGTTCATGCTCATACTACCTCCGAGCGCTTTTTGAACGTACTAACGGCAAAACCTCGACAAAATTTGATGCAAAGTAACAAAGGTTGAGGATGACTTTGTTATTTTTCAACAATCGGGTTATCCTTTGTACGCCCATTTTTGCGTCAAAAGCTTCTTGCTATTGACCTGTCAGGGACGTCTGGATTTCGGGTCTTGTATCACTATACAAGGGGCAAGCAACAGATTGCCAACCCTCATAAGGATAAGTTGAAAGTTTTTGGCCGCACCGCGTCCAACGCATCCGCCTACACAACCCAATCTGCGATAGGATTTATTCATGAGTAAGCTGGTTCTTGTTCTTAACTGTGGCAGCTCTTCCCTGAAGTTTGCCGTCATTGACGCAACCACCGGTGATGACCTGCTGTCCGGCCTGGCCGAGTGCTTCAACCTCGACGACGCCCGCATCAAGTGGAAACTGAATGGCGAGAAAGGCAGTGCCGATCTGGGCGCGGGTGCCGCTCACCAGGAAGCACTGGACTTCATCGTCAACAAGATCCTGCCGCTCAATCCGGAACTGTCCAAGAACCTGATCGCCATCGGTCACCGTGTTGTTCACGGTGGCGAGCGCTTCACCTCTTCCGTTGTCATCTGCGAAGACGTGATTGCCGGCATCGAAGCCGCCGTTCCGTACGCACCGCTGCACAACCCGGCTCACCTGATCGGTATCCGTGAAGCTCGCCGCGTATTCCCGGCGCTGGCTGACAAGAACGTGGCCGTATTCGATACCGCGTTCCACCAGACCATGCCGGAAGAAGCCTTCCTCTATGCTCTGCCTTACAAACTCTACAAAGAGAACGGCATCCGTCGCTACGGCGCTCACGGCACCAGCCACTACTACATCAGCCTTGAAGCTGCCAAGCAGCTGAACAAGCCGGTTGAAGAGCTGAACATCATCAACTGCCACCTGGGCAACGGCGGTTCCGTCTGCGCCATCAAGAACGGCAAATCTGTTGATACCTCCATGGGCCTGACCCCGCTGGAAGGTCTGGTGATGGGTACCCGCTCCGGCGATCTGGACCCGGCCATCATCTTCTTCCTGCACGACAAGCTGGGCATGAGCGTTGCCGATATCAACACCATGCTGACCAAAGAGTCCGGCCTGCAAGGTCTGACCGAAGTGACCTCCGACTGCCGTTTCGTTGAAGACAACTACGACAGCAAAGAAGAAGCCAAGCGTGCTATGGACGTTTACTGCTATCGCCTGGCCAAGTACATCGGCGCCTACGCTGCCGCCATGGACGGTCGTCTGGACGCCGTTGTTTTCACCGGTGGTATCGGTGAAAACTCCGCCCCGATCCGTGAAATCACCCTGAACAAGCTGGGTCTGCTGGGCTTTGACGTCGATCACGACGCCAACCTGAAGGCTCGTTTCGGCAAGGGTGGCGAGATCACCAAGGCTGGCTCTACCAAGGCCCTGGTTATCCCGACCAACGAAGAGTGGGTTATCGCCCACGACGCGCTGGAACTGGTCGGCGCTTAATTGACGCAGTAACTCGAGGCCGCCCACCAGGGCGGCCTTTTCCTGATCCCAAAAAATGAACAAGGGGTATAAAGTGGCACGCACTATTATGCTTATCCCGGTCGGCACTGGTGTCGGCGTAACTTCCGTAAGCCTTGGCGTTGTTCGCGCCATGGAGCGTCACGGTGTCAATGTCAGCTTCTTCAAACCGGTTGCCCAGCCGCGTCCGGGTGAAACCGGTGCCGAGCGCTCAACCGCCGTTATCCGCGCTGCTGCCAACATCAATCCGCCCGAGCCCTTCACCCTCTCCTACGCCGAGAACATGATCAGCTCCAGCAACACCGACATCCTGCTGGAAGAGATTGTGGCCCGCTTCGAAGAGCACGTGAAATCCAGCGGTGCCGAAGTGCTGGTTGTCGAAGGTATGGTGCCGACCGACAAGCAGCCCTTTGCCAACAAGCTGAACTACGACGTCGCTAAAGCTCTGGATGCCGACATGGTATTCGTGACCCATCCGGGCCATGACTCCAGCCAGAAGCTGAAAGAGCGCATCGAGCTGGCCTGCTCCAACTTCGGTGGTGTCAACAACCCCCGCATCGTTGGTTGCGTGATCAACAAGGTGGGCGCGCCGGTTGACGAGCATGGCGTAACCCGCCCTGACCTGACCGAGATGTTCGAAGCTCATCACCACGCTTCTGACGCGGCTCACAACCTGGAAGTGCTGCAAGTGTTCGGCAAGAGCCCGCTGCGCATCCTGGGTTGCATCCCCTGGAACACCCAGCTGATCGCCCCGCGCGCCAAGGATCTCGCCAAGCATCTGGCCGCCAAGATCCTGCACAAGGGTGAGCTGGACAGCCGTCGCCTGCAGACCGTGACCTTCTGTGCCCGCTCCATCCACAACATGGTCGAGCACTTCCGTCCGGGCAGCCTGCTGGTCACCTCCGGCGACCGCTCTGACGTCATCGTCTCCGCCTGCCTCTCCGCCATGAACGGCGTCAAGCTGGGCGCCCTGCTGCTGACCGGCAACTATCATCCGGAGCCGCAGGTAATGGCGCTGTGCCAACAGGCCATGGCCACCGGCCTGCCGATCATGATGACCGGTACCAACACCTGGCAGACCGCCGTCAGCCTGCAGAACTTCAACGTCGATATTCCGGAAGATGACCGCGAGCGTATCGAGCTGGTACAGGACTACGTCGCTGGCCACATCGACAAGCACTGGATCGAGTCACTGACTGTCAGCTCTACCCGTTCCCGTCGTCTGAGCCCGCCGGCATTCCGTTATCAGCTGACCGAGCTGGCCCGTCAGGCCAACAAGCGTGTCGTGCTGCCGGAAGGCGACGAGCCGCGCACCATCAAGGCTGCCGCCATCTGTGCCGAGCGTGGCATTGCCCGTCCGGTACTGCTGGGTAATCCGGAAGAGATCCGTCGCGTTGCCGAACAGCAGGGTGTGGTACTGACCGATCGCGTCGAAATCATCGATCCGGCCGTTGTGCGCGAGCGCTATGTGCCGCGTCTGGTCGAGCTGCGCAAGAACAAGGGCATGACCGAAGTGGTTGCCCGCGAGCAGCTGGAAGACAACGTGGTACTGGGTACCATGATGCTGGAGCGCAATGAAGTTGACGGCCTGGTATCCGGCGCGGTCCACACCACTGCCAACACCATCCGTCCGCCGATGCAGATCATCAAGACAGCTCCGGGCTCTTCCCTGATCTCCTCCATCTTCTTCATGCTGCTGCCTGACCAGGTGCTGGTCTACGGTGACTGCGCGATCAACCCGGATCCCACTGCCGAGCAGCTGGCCGAGATCGCCATCCAGTCCGCCGACTCCGCTGCCGCTTTCGGCATCGAGCCGCGCGTCGCCATGATCTCCTACTCTACCGGTACCTCTGGCGCCGGTGCCGATGTAGAGAAAGTGCGTGAAGCGACCGAGCTGGCCAAGGCCAAGCGCCCCGACCTCATCATCGACGGCCCGCTGCAGTACGACGCGGCCATCATGGAGAACGTGGCCAAGTCCAAGGCACCGAACTCACCGGTTGCAGGTAAAGCCACCGTGTTCGTCTTCCCTGACCTGAACACGGGTAACACCACTTACAAAGCGGTGCAGCGTTCCGCTGACCTGGTCTCCATCGGCCCCATGCTGCAAGGCATGCGCAAGCCGGTCAACGACCTCTCCCGTGGCGCCCTGGTTGACGACATCGTCTACACCATCGCCCTGACCGGTATCCAGGCTGCCCAGGCTGACGAACAAGCCTAATCAGCTTTAGTCTGAAAAAACCGATCACAAAGGCTGCTCACCCCAGGTGAGCAGCCTTTTTTATTGGTTCTTTTTTGAAGACCAGTGAAACATGCCATCAGCACAGTGTTATGTAGAATAATGCCATGTGATGTGCAAGAAATGTTTCGAGCGTAACTCTGCGGGAAAGCGTGTCCGCCACCTTAAAGATGCATCTAAAATAGATTCAAGATCATACTCTTAGATATATGAGGGCATTCATAGCGAAGCGCTTATAGCAAATATTTCGCCATCGGCATGAGGATTTGACCTGTTAGAAATAGCAGTGAAAAAGACCCGTTTGATACGCTATTCATCAATGTGCCACTCGGCAATATCCACATCATGGAGGAATGGAAATGCTGATGAAGAAGCTCTCTGCAGTCATGCTGTTAGCCTGCTTGCCCCTGTTCAGCCAACCCGTGTTGGCCGCAGATAAGGCAGCACCCAAGCAAACAACCACAGCCGAGGTCGCCAAGGAGTCCGGCAAGCTGAACATCAATACCGCCACCCTTGCCGAACTCACCAGCCTGAAAGGGATTGGCGACAAGAAGGCACAAGCCATCGTCGACTATCGGGAAAAACAGGGAAAGTTCACCTCGGTCGATCAGCTGGCGGATGTCAATGGCATTGGCCCGGCCACGCTGGAAGCCAACAGGGACATGATAATAGTCAAATAAAGTCGAATGGATCAGTTGCAAATGGGGCAGCCTGTGGCTGCCCCATTTTTCTTGGGGTATGATTGCCGCACTTTAATCCCGCTGGATAGTTTTCCATGAAAAAGACTCCTCTTGTTGTTCGTAAGGCCGTGCTCCCGGTAGCCGGTCTGGGTACCCGTATGCTGCCAGCCACCAAGGCCATCCCGAAAGAGATGCTGCCGGTGGTCGACAAACCACTGATCCAGTACGTAGTGCGTGAAGCCATCGCCGCCGGTATCAAAGAGATCGTGTTGGTCACCCACTCAAGCAAGAACTCCATCGAAAACCACTTCGACAAGAGTTTCGAACTGGAAGCGACCCTCGAGAAGCGAGTCAAGCGTCAGCTGCTGGAAGAGGTACAACAGATCTGCCCGAAAGACGTCACCATCATGCACGTCCGTCAGGGTGAGGCCAAAGGTCTGGGCCACGCTGTGCTCTGCGCCCGCCCGCTGATCGGTGACAACCCCTTCGCCGTGCTGCTGCCGGATGTACTGATTGATGAAGTGGCCAGCGACCCGAAAAAAGACAACCTGGCCGAGATGGTACACATGTTCGAAGAGAACCAGATCAGCCAGATCATGGTGGAAGCGGTTCCCGAGAGCGAAGTGGACAAGTACGGCATCGCCGACATCAAGGGCGAGGCCCTGAGCGAGGGGATGTCCCTGCCGATGCAGGCCATTGTCGAGAAGCCGCCCCGTGACGAAGCCCCCTCCAATCTGGCGGTGGTGGGTCGTTACGTCCTCTCCTCCAATATCTGGCCGCTGCTGGAGAAAACCCCGGCCGGTGCCGGTGACGAGATCCAGCTGACCGATGCCATCGCCATGCTGATGGAGCAGGAACAAGTCAACGCCTACTTCATGAAGGGCAAGAGCCACGATTGCGGTAGCAAGCTCGGTTATATGAAAGCCAATGTGGAATATGGTGTTCGCCATCACGAGCTGAATGGTGAATTCATCGGCTGGCTGAAGCAGTTCGTCAAGCAGTTGTAATCGCTGATAAATCTGTTTTTTATAGACGTATTTAAGGGGCATCAAATGATGCTCCTTTTTCATTTTTGCAACAAAAAATCAATCAAGAGTAAATAAACTCTCAGCAAATCATAATGTTGTAATTTATTCACACATGCTCTATAAGGATTGAGGCGTGTTTCTCGCCCTTGCATAAAAAACTCAAAAAAATATAAGACACAGGTGGAAGTTCCAATGAATAACCCGTCAAAAGGGACCTTTTTAGGTCACCCTAAAGGGCTTTTTTTGCTCTTTAGTACCGAACTGTGGGAGAGATTCTCCTATTACGGCATGCGTGCCGTACTGGTGCTCTATCTGACCGACCTGACTGCCAACGGCGGTCTGGGCTGGAGTCAGGCAGATGCCCTCAAACTCTACGGTATCTATACCGGTCTGGTTTATATCACTCCGCTGATCGGCGGCTGGCTGGCTGACACCTTCCTGGGTCAACGTCGCGCCATCCTGATCGGTGCCGTGCTGATGGCCGCAGGTCAGTTCACCCTGGCACTGCCCCACGCTATGTTCCCGGATATGGTCAACACCATGTTCTACGCGGGCCTCGCGTTGCTGATCGTGGGTAATGGCCTGTTCAAGCCGAACATCTCCACCATGGTGGGTGACCTCTATGAAGAGGGCGATCACCGCCGTGATGGTGCTTTCACCATCTTCTACATGGGTATCAACCTGGGTTCCCTGCTGGCAGGCGTGATCTGTGGTGCTGCCGCTACGGCCTACGGCTGGCAAGCTGCCTTCGTCGGCGCCGGTATCGGTATGCTGCTCTCTCTGGTGATCCAGGCCACCATGGCCCAGCGTTTCCTGGGTGACATCGGTCGCGTCACTGCCGCCCAGCGCGCAGCCGCCCTGCGTACTACCGAGCAGAAAGCACCGCTGACCAAGCAGGAAGTGGATCGCATCAAGGTTATTCTGGTACTGGGTCTGTTCACCATCATCTTCTGGGCCGGTTTCGAGCAGGCCGGTGGTCTGATGAACCTCTACACCCAGGAGTATACCGACCGCATGATCGGCAGCTTCGAAGTGCCGACCGCCTGGTTCCAGTCCCTGAACCCCTTCTTCATTATCACCCTGGCACCGGTCGTTGCGGCCATCTGGATCAAGCTCGGCAAGAAAGAGCCGAACTCTCCGGTGAAATTCGCCATGGGTCTGCTGTTCCTGGCTATCGGCTTCCTGTTCATGGTCGGTGCCGTGCTGCAGCAGGGTGGTGACAACACCGTCAAGACCTCCATGTTCTGGCTGGTAGGTGCTTACCTGTTCCACACCTTGGGCGAGCTCTGCCTCTCCCCGATCGGCCTCTCCATGGTGACCAAGCTAGCTCCGCTGCGTCTGGCTTCCCTGATGATGGGCGCCTGGTTTGGCTTCGTTGCCCTGGCCAACTACGCTGCGGGCTTTATCGGCTCCTTCGTGGGTGAAGCCGGTCCGATCGCCATCTTCGGTGGCATCGCCCTGGCGGCGGTACTGAGCGCCCTGATCCTGCTGACCATGGCCAACCGCCTGGTCTACTGGATGCACGGTGCCGAAGGCCCGGCCAAAGAGCCACAAGCTCAAGAGAAGAAACTGCAATCCGCCACCGTCTAAACGGTCAGGATTGTAAACAACAAACAGGGCGCCCATCGGCGCCCTGTTTGTTTTCGCCTGTTTATCAGGCGGCATCAGTGATGACGAACCTGCACATCCAGCGAGCCGCCGCTGTCGCTGCGAAACTGCAGGGCGAACGGTTCATGCCAGCTGCGTTTGTGCAGGGCGTAGTGGCTGCTGCGCATCAGACCAAGGGGTAGGCCGCCTGAGCGCATCAGCCAGTGGGGAGAGGTGAGCCCTGCGTTGGCAAACACCAACCCATCATGCTGATCAAACAGTAGCGCCGCCATGGCAAAAGAGTGGCGAAGCCCGGACGCCATCAACTGATGGTTGAGGTAGTCGAGCAACCGGTGCGGCTGGCTCAGCAACCGGCTCTCGTTCTGCTGAAACTGGCGGTAGGGGACGTTCATCAAGGATCGCACCAGTGCCCCACAAAATGCCGCATCCGTCCCCATGATCGGCAGTTCCATCACCAGCACCAGCAGCTTGTCTTCCACCTTGAAGGTATCGGGAATAAACAACTGCCCCAGCCCCTTGAACGTGACCTGCCAGGGGCCCCACTCCTGCAAGCCCGGCGGCTTGAGCCCCGCCAGCAGGCGGCTGGCCGCCTTGTCGTGGGCACTGAAATAGTCGATGTGATCCATCAGCTCCAGCTGCTGCGCCCGGTTGGCGCTGCCGTTGAAACACTGTTCAATGCTGCGCTCGACCAGTGCGTAATCCTCGAGGGGTTTGAGCAGATAGTCCCGCGCACCGGCACGCAAGGCGCTGGCGACCGCCTCCATGGTGCTCTGGGCCGAAATAACGATCACCGGGATATGGGGATAGCGCGCAGAGAGGCAGGCGATCACCTCGTGGCCATCCATATTGGGCATGTTGAGATCGCAGAGCACCACATCGGGATGGTAGAGAGCCGCGGCCGATAACCCCTCAATACCATCTTCGGCCTGAAACACCGTTGCCCCGTCCCGTGCGAGGTAACTCACTAACGAGTGGCGAAAAACGGCCTCATCCTCCACCACCAGAATCCGTAGCCCGGCTTTTGACATCTTGATAAAGCTCTTATTAGTCAATTGGTTATTTAGGTATTAAGACTAGCTCAAAAGTGTGGTCAGCGCGGAAACCCTGCGTCAAAAGTAGACCTCGCTCATATGATGGCATCAAGAGAACCCCATCCGTCCGCGCAGCTCTATTCACTCGGGTGGCCCCGCGACTGCGACCGCCATCCGAATTGTGCAAGTGGGCGCCATAAGGGATAATGCCCCCCACTCCAGCTCGTGAAGAAGACCATGACCCCAGCCGAATACAGCGCCCTTGCCCACCCCAGATTGTCCCATCCGGCTCGCAGTCTCTATACCCTGCAGCTGCGCCGACTGGTGCTGGAAAATCAGGCGGCAAGGCTCAACTATCCCGAGCTGGGTCGGGCGCTGGCGGTGGTCGATCCGGGTGATCCCTGCGGCTTTTCGTTTCAGGTCAATGCCCGCCAGCTCACCGAGCTGTTCGATGAACTGATGGAGGCGGGCCTGCTGCAGGTCGAGGCTCAGCCCGAGAGTGAGCACTACCATCAGTGCCCGTTTCAGTTGCCGCTGCTGACCCAGAAATTGCGCAGCCCGCTGCCGGAGCGCCCCTTCCAGATGCATCTGCAATGGCGACCGGACGAGGAGCTGCCCGCCCTCGCCCGCCTGTGCGGGGTGATCGATGCCAGCTATAGCGAAGAGGATCTGGGGGAGTTTATCGCCTACTGGCTGGGGCGCCCCGAGGTGTTCGACTCCCAGCATCAATGGATGCTCAAGTTTATTCGCGCCCTCAAGACCCGCCGCTACACCCGTCGCAAACCGATGGAGGTGCAGGGCTACCAGCAGGTGACGCCGGCCCCGCCAGAGTCGGGCCCCAGCAAACGGGCCCAACAGATGATTGAAGAGGCCAAGCGACTGGCCCAACAGCAGACGCAAGAACCCGCAGCGCAGCAGGAGCCGGATAATGATTGATAGCGGCCCCCGCCTGCAGGCAGAATCAACCCCTTGTCTACCCATCCCTGATCGAGCAGAAGGAGCATTCCATGACTGACCCGCAAGATCCCCTGCGCCAGGAGCTGGAAGAGATCGAAGCCAAGCGCCAGAAGATCGCCAAGGCCAAGCAGGATCACCGCATTCACGACCCGGAATTGAGCCGCCATGTGGGTGGCCTGCTGGAGCGCATTCGTCGCCTGCAACAAGAGACCGGCGGCGGTCAGTATGACTACGAGACCCTGCGCAAGGAGTACGACGCCAAGGCCAACGCCGAGGTGCGCGAGCTGCAGAAGGCAGCCCGCCAGGAACGGATCCAGAAACTGATCGCCCAGGCCGACCTCAACCCCGACTGGGTGTTCGACAAAATGGATGCCACAGATCCGGCGCTGCAATACCCTATCGAAACCGCCCGTTACTTTATCAGCGGCTTCGAGCACTGGGAGAAGAGCGGTGGCGGCTGCATGCTGATCTATGGCGACTACGGCACCGGCAAGTCGACCCTGGCGGGGGCGGTAGCGCATGAGCTGATCGCCCGTCACCAGAAATCGGTGATCTTCCAGCAGTGGGCCTCCATCGTCGATCGGCTGTTCTTCAACGTGATCCCCGATCAGGACGAGCGCAACCAGTACCGCCGCGCGCTGGAAGAGGTGGATCTGCTGATCATCGATGAGGTATCGGCCAACCGCGCCAAGATGGCGGAGAGTCAGTCAAGCTTCCTCGGCCACCTGCTGCGCCGTCGTCGCAACCTGTCAAAGAGCGTCATCATCATCACCAACCACACGCCCCAGACCCTGCATCAGGCGATCGGTGATTTCAGCTATGAGGCGATCAAGGCATTCAATCCGGTGGATATCCACCTGAGCGGCCCCAGCCGTCGCCCCAGCATCGGCAACTACAACGGCTGATGCCTCTCAAAGAGTGCGAGTCGCTGACGGCTCGCACTCTCTCCTCCCTGCCAGCTCACAAATAGAAACAACTCTCATTTACAGCAAGCAAACAAGCCACTAGGCTAGCCCCTTTTGCCAAGGGAGCTCATCTATGCCAACCACACTGATTTTCGGAGCCAGCCGCGGGCTGGGCCGCGCCTTTACTCATCACGCCTTGAGCCAGGGTCACCGGGTCGTTGCGCTGGTACGCAACCCCGAGATGGCCACAGAACTGAGTGCGCTGGGAGTTGAGGTGATCGAAGGGGATGCGCTTGATCAGGCTGCGGTGCAGCAGGCATGTGCCCGTGCGGGGCAAGATGCACAGGTCGTCTCTACCCTCGGCAGCTTCCGTCAAGCCGCGCCGGTGGACTATCAGGGCAACCGCCATGTGATCGATGCCATGGAGCAGGCAGGGCTGAAACGGCTGCTGCTGGTCACCTCCCTCGGCTGCGGCGACAGCTGGCAATATCTGCCGCAGCGGGCCCGCGCCGCCTTCGGTCACGAGGTACGTCTCAAGAGTCTGGCGGAGAGCTGGCTGCAGACCAGCTCCCTCGCATGGACCATTCTTCGCCCGGCGGGCCTTCAGGATGGCGACGCCACCGGCCGCGCCGAACTGAGTCAGGACAAGGAGGTTCATGGACTGGTACGCCGCGCCGATGTGGCCGCCCAAGGCTTGCGTCTGCTGGCGGATGAGACGGCGGTAGAGCAGATCTACGCCATCGGCGATCCCACGCTCCAGCGTGGCTAAAGCAGCAGTAAACCGCTTAACCCCACCACATAACAAAACGGTCAGCCCAAGGGCTGACCGTTTTCGCCTTACCGCACACGCCATCTCACGGGCGCTTGCCCTATCCGGCTTAACCGGCGGTCGTCTCACTCTGCACGATCGGCTGGCTGGCCACCGGCAATGACTGCTGCCGCCAACGCAGTAGCAGGCAGGCCAGCACGCCGTAGAGCAGCGCCAGACCCCACAGTTGCCACCAGTAGCGGGCAACCTGCGCAAAGTCGGCCCCCATCTGGTTAAGGCGCAGAAAACCCTCGATGGCCGGGATAGTGGGCACCCACTGAGCCAGCCAGTTGAGAGGCGCCGGGATCAGCTCGAGCGGCCAGATAAAGCCCGCCAGAAAAACCAGCGGCAGGGAGGAGATCAGCACCACCTGAGTCGGCAGATCCCGCCGGGTAAAGAGGGCCCCCAGCACAATCCCGAGCCAACATGTCGCCAGCAGGAACGGCAGGGCAAACAGCCAAAGCTGCACCGGATCTGCATGACGAGCGATATTGTAGTGATCGAAGCAGAAGCCGAGGAAGTAGCTCACCGGCAGCAGGAACAACCCAGCCAGCACCAGGGTTCTGGCCAGCAGCAGCGGCAACACCGGCGCGTTTTGCCAGTAACCATGCTCGCCGCGACAGCTGCGCTGGTTCTGGGTTGCCCCCAGGATCCCCGCCCCCATCAGCAACACCTGATGGAGGATCAGCACGAACACCGCCGGCACCACGTAGTTGACATAACCCATGGTGGGGTTGAAAACCGGCACCACGTTGAGGGCCACCGCATTCCAGCCCATGACCGCTTGTGGCAGTGCCTCGCCGTGGCTCAACAGCCGCGCCACCTTCACCTGCGCGGCGAGAGTGCCACCGGCCTGCGCCAGTCCTTCGGCAATGGTGCCGTAGACCAGAAAGTAGGAAGCATCACCGGCATAGCTCAGGGTGACGCTCTTGCCCAGCATCAGATCCCGATAGAAGTGGCTGGGGATATGCAGGATCCCGCTCGCCTCCCCGGCCATCATCAGCTGGCGCGCCTCGGCCAGCGAATTGGCCCGCGCAACCAGCTTCACCTGCGGCGTGGCATCGGCCATAAACTCCAGCTGACGGGACAGCTGACTGCCATCGTCGTTGACCACCACTACCGCCTCTTCCCGCGGCAGCTGATGCAGATAGGGCTGGGGATAGAGAAACGAGTAGAAGATCACCCCGCCAAACAGGGTCAGCATGATGGCGCGATCCGCCAGCAGGGTGCGCAGCTCTAGGCGCAACAAATCGACAAATCCCAGCATCACTCAGGCTCCTTTTCGGCGCTCGCCACTGCGGCTGATTGACGGGCCAGCTCGGCCTGCTGCTTGTAACGACGCACCACCAGCAGCAAGGGAAGCAGAAACAGCAACAGCGCCCCCAGTTGCGGCAACGCCGATGCGAGAGGCAGACCGTAGTTGCTCTGACCAATCTGCAGCTCCACATAGTGAGAGACCGGCAACAGGCTGCGCCAGAAGCGGGCGAAATCCCCCATGGCGCTCACCGGAAAGGTGACTCCCATAAAGGCGAAACCGGGCGCAGTGTAAGCCCCCGCCAGCGACAGGGCGCGGGCCGGATCCCGAATGATGCCGTAGAAAAAGGCCCCCATGGTGACGCAGGCCGCCGAGGCGAGCCCCAGACCTACCACCAGCACCAGCCAGCTGCCGTGCATGGGGTAGGAGAAGCCCTTGAACAGCAGCAGTGTCCAGACAATTCCCCACCCCCAGCCAATCAGCATGTGGGGCAGCAGGGTGCGCCAGAGACCAAACCAGACACCGCGAGTAGTCCAGTCCAGCCCCAGCCGATCATTACGGGCCAGTGCATTGAGGCCAAACAGCACCACCAGGATCTGCCATACCGCGGGCAGAATGGCACTCAGCAGAAACTGGGCGTAACTGGAGTTGAGGTTATAGAGCGCAGTGACCTGACTGCTGATGGGCACCGACTGCCCGAGTGCGCCGGGCAGTGCCTTGCCGTCAGCCATCGCCTCCAGCACGCCCACCTGACCGTTAAGGGTGCCTACCACCTGCGCCAGCGCCGAGTTGACCAGCTTGGCGATCAGAATGAACTGGCCGTTGTTGAACACCGTCACCTGCGGCTGGGTGCCCTGACGGGCATCCCGCTCCAGATGGTTGGGGATCACCACCAGCGCATAGATGTCGCCGCCGCGCAGGGCGTGGGCACCAGCATCGATGGAGTCAAACTGTTGCGCCACCTTGAGCCCGGCCGAGCCATCCAGCGAGAAGGCGAGCTGGCGCGACAGCACGCTGTGGTCGAGATCCACCAGCCCTACCTTGAGGTCGCGGGCCAGCCCTGCCGAGAAGATCCAGCAGAGGATCCCCATCAGCAGCAGCGGCACCCAGCTCATCAGGGCACGGCTGAAGGGATCCTGCCACAGCAGCCGAAATTCACGTCCCATCAGAGTTCAACCAGCACACTCATGCCAACCCGCAACCCCTCAACCGGTTGCAGCGGGCGAGCCTCCACCTGGAAGCTCTTCATATCGAAACCCTGACGGGTATCGGTGGCACGCCAGGTGGCGAAATCCCCCATCACGGCCACATGGGTCACCTTGAAGCGCACGGTCTGATCGCCAAGGCCCGGGATGCGGGCATCAAACTCGGTACCGACCGGGAAGCGGGGCAGCAGATCCTCGCGAACGTGGAACTGGGCCCAGGCATCGCTCATGTCGAGCAGGGTCACCACCGGGAAGCCTTGTGGCGCCAGCTCGCCGCTACGCAGCAGTACCTGACTCACTTCACCATTGTGGGGGCTGGTGATGCGGGTATCGGCCAGATAGGCTTCAACCTCGGCCACGGAACCCGCCGCCATCTTGGCCTTCTCGCGAGCGGCGATCTTGGTCTCTTCCCGCGCCCCTTCCAACGCCATCTGGTACTGCTGCCATGCCATCCCTTCGCTGTAGCGGGCGGCTTGCCAGGCAGTCCAGGCTTCATCGCGTTTTTGCAGCGGCATCACGCCATCGCGGTGCAGGCTGGCAATCCGCTCATAGGTCTTGCCGCGCAGCTGGGCGGCAGCCTTGGCTTTTTGCCACTGATCCTTGGCAGCGGCGATCTGCTGGGCTCGGGCCCCTTTCTCGGCCTCTTGCGCCATGGCGCCCGCAGCGGCCTCACCGGCCTTGGCCTGGCTCAGCTTGGCTTCGATCTCGGGGCTCGCCAGGGTAAAGACCAGTTGATCCTTGGTCAGCTGATCACCCTTTTTCACCAACACTTCGTCGATGCGACCCGGCACCTTGGAGGAGACCGAATACTGCTGCGCTTCAATTTGCCCTTGCAGATGCACCGGCTCCGGCTGATAGGCCAGCCAGAAACGCCAACCGAGCCACACCACCAGGATCACCAGCGCCAATGGCAACAACAGCGGTTTACCCTGGCTCATCTTCTTTTTGATGGGGGGATGGCTCATCACTTCACCTCGACAAACGGGCGACCCTTGACGGTCGGAAAAGACATGAAAAAAGGAACAGACAGGACCGGGATCATGAGTTCACCTCGATCACCTGACCATGCTGATATTGATTGAAACTGTTCATCTGGCCGGAGAGTGCCAGCAGGCGGGCCAGCGACACCACATATTGATAAGCCGCCGCCGCACGCTGGGTCTTGACTCCTGCCAGCTGGTTCTGGGCATCCACCACATCGAGTGACGTAGAGAGCCCCTGCCCAAAGGCCTTGTCCCGCAGCAGCACGTTCTCCTCTGCCAACGCCTGGGTGGAAGAGAGGGATTGATACTCCTCCAGCCCCTGCGCCGCTTCGCGCCAGGTCTTCTCCACCAGCAGCTTCAGATCATCGCGAGTTTTGGCCTGCAGCAGATTGACCTGCAGCTCGGCACTCTTGGCGGCCTGCACCGTCTCGGAGCGGCCATCGCGGCTCACCAGCGGCATGCTGACACCCACCCCCACCAGCCAGTCCGGAGCGGTCTTGGAGGCGAGTGAATCATCTTCATAGAGGTTGTAGTTGCCGAACAGGAACACCTCGGGGGCATATTTGCCCTGCTCGACACGGATCAGCCCCTTGGCCTGCTCCTTCTTGGCGCTGAGCAGCTTGAGACCGGGGTGCACCTCCAGGGTCTGGCTCACCAACCCCTCAAGGCGCGGCAGCTCCTTGTTGACGAACAGGCCGCTGCCCGGCTGGGCATCTGGCAACTTCAGCATGCGGCCAAGGGCCAGCTCGGCGATCTCGAGGCTGCGGCACGCCTTCTGGGTATCGATGCGCGCTCTGTCATAGGCCGACTGGGCGGAGAGGCGCTCCACCCTGGCTATCTGCCCCTGTGCTTCGAGCTTCTTGGCGTGATCCAGATGGTGGGCGAGCCCCTCTTCGATCTCCTGTTTGGTCTGCACCACCTGAGCAGCCAGCACCACGCCGAAATAGGTCTGGGAGAGGCTCTCGAAGGTGGATTGCTGCTTGAGCACCAGCAGCTGCTGAGCCTCGCTCACCTGCGCCTGGCGGATATCCTGCGCCGCATCGATGCGACCACCGGCAAACAGCGGCCAGAGCATCTTGACCGAGCTGGTCACCACATTCTGTTTGGTCAGGGGGGTGACAAATGCGTTGGCCCCGACCCCGAACAGGCTGCCGAGCGCCAGGATCAGATCTTTCTGCTTGGCCAGCGGATTGAGATCGAGGGCATCAAGTTCAATCGGCTGATCAAGATGGGTATAGCTGGCCCCCAGATCCACCTTGGGCAGATACATATCCTTGGCCGCCTCGCGCAGTTGCTTGGCCCGATCGACCCCGGCCTGCTCGGCAGCCAGCCCTTCATCCTGCTGGATGACCCGGGTCCAGGCTTCGCCAAAACTGATGGTTTGCGCCTGCGCCGACCCCAGCACGGCCCCCATCAGACACGGCCAGAGTGATTTAATGAACCTTGACGTCATAGATCCCCAATCCGCTTTTGTTGCATAAATGTTTGGAGCATTTGCTCGACTTAAGCCCGCTATCATAACGCAAAGCGGGCCTGCAAGTGGACTGACAATTATGCAGGCGTCCGACCCGAATGGTACAGCGATCAGTCTCCGGCAATCTGGCCGTTTTTCAATAACTCCAGAATTTGCAAGCCTTGGCGCGACGTTTTTTTCAGAAAAAAATGGCTGACGCTCAAATACTAACCTTTTCTCCTGCCTAAAAAATGCGTAATATACGCCGCCCTAAGCCGATGGTAACCGTGGAATGCAGATAGGTCCCCACACGCTTGAAACTCCCTTGATTGTGGCTCCCATGGCCGGTGTAACTGACCGACCATTCCGTGAACTTTGTTTGCGATTGGGGGCTGGCATGGCCGTTTCCGAGATGCTGCTGGCCAACCCGGATGTCTGGGATACCCAGAAAACCCGGATGAGGATGGATCACTCTGCAGAAGGCGGATTGCGATCGGTCCAGATTGCCGGAGCCGACCCCGAGATGATGGCGTTTGCTGCCCGCTACAACGTGGAGCAGGGCGCACAGATCGTCGACATCAACATGGGATGTCCGGCAAAAAAAGTGAATAAGAAGTTGGCAGGTTCTGCCCTGCTGCGTGCCCCCGATCAGGTCAAAGCAATTTGCCGGGCCGTGGTTGATGCAGTGGAGGTGCCTGTCACCTTGAAGATCCGCACAGGATGGGATCCGGATAACCGCAATGGCGTGGAGATCGCCCGAATCGCCGAAGATTGCGGTATCGCGGCCCTTGCCGTGCATGGTCGTACCCGTGCCTGCCTCTACAAGGGCGAAGCGGAGTACGACACGATCAGGGCGATTAAGCAGGCCGTATCGATTCCTGTTGTCGCCAATGGTGACATCAACAGCCCGGAGAAAGCCCGGTATGTCCTCGACTATACCGGCGTTGACGCCGTGATGATCGGCCGAGCTGCGCAAGGACGACCCTGGATTTTCCGGGAAATCCGTCATTTTCTTGAGACGGGCACCAAGCTGCCGCCTCCCGAGAGGGAAGAGGTTCGCACCCTGATGAACGAGCATGTAACCAACCTGCACCGGTTTTATGGTGCATATCTGGGAGCGCGCATAGCCCGTAAACACGTGGGCTGGTATCTGGATGAAGAAGAGACGGGCCGAGAATTCCGTAAGCACTTCAATGCCCTGGATTGCGCAGACGCGCAACTTGAGGCACTCGAAGCGTATTTCGATGGATTAGGTTAACAAGATAACTAAAGAGCCGACCGAATATGTTCGAACAAACCCTGACTTCTGATGCATTGGTAACAACTACTCACAATCACGCTGCCGAGCCGACCCAGCGCCCCCTGCGTGACTCTGTGCAACAGGCCCTGCGTAACTACCTGGCCCAGTTGAACGGTCAGGAAGTGATTGATCTGTACGATATGGTTCTCTCCGAAGTCGAAGCGCCGATGCTGGACGTGATCATGCAGTACACCCGTGGTAACCAGACTCGCGCTGCCGTGATGATGGGTATCAACCGTGGCACCCTGCGCAAGAAGCTCAAGCGTTACGGCATGAACTGATTGCTGGCCGCGAGCCGCGACGGCGGTTCAAGGCAGATGCGAAAGGCGCCAGGTAGCAATACCTGGCGCCTTTCCTTTATGCTCTCCCCTCCATTTCACCATGACGACCCCGATGAACCGCACTCCCCTGCTGCTGATGGTACTGGTCACCCTGCTGGCCGCCGCTGGCTGGCTCTTCTCGAAAGAGGCGATCCGCGAACTGCCCCCTGCCGCCTTTATCGGCAGCCGCTTTCTGCTGGCCGCGCTGCTGTTGCTCCCCTTGGCCTGGTTGCGCGAGCCACCGCCGACTCGCGCCCAGCTGGTGCGCGCTGCCGGTTGCGGCACCCTCCTCGGCGCCAGCCTGCTGCTGTGGGTCACCGCAATCAGCCAGAGCGATGCGCTGGGCAGCGGCGCCTTTATCATGAGCGTCGCCACCCTGATGGCCCCGCTGGCCGCCTGGGGAGCCTTTCGAGCCAAGCCCGGCCGCCACTACTGGCTCACCCTGCCCATCGCCATCGCCGGTTTGCTGCTGCTCTCCAGCAGTACCCACTGGGGCGTGTCACTCTCGCTGTTCTGGTTTCTGGCGGCGGCCACCACCCTCGGTATCCAGCTTGCCGTCCATCGCCACTTCGCCCAATCTATTGCCCCCACCTGGCTCACCTGCATCCAGCTGGCGATGACCGGCCTGCTCGGCACCCTGCTCTCCCTGCTGACCGAACAGTGGCCCGAGGCTGGAGTCAGCCACGGCATCTGGGGCTGGTTTGCGGCGAGCGTCTTGATCGCCACCACCCTGCGCTACTGGCTGCTCACCCATGCGTTGAGCAAGATGACCACCGCCCACGCCGCCCTGATGATGCTGCTGGAGCCGATCTGGACTCTGCTGCTGAGCACCCTCTTCTATAGCGAACCCCTCGGCGGCGCCAAACTGGCCGGTGCCGGACTGGTACTCGGCGCCCTGGTGCTCTACCAGCTTCCCCTGCTGTTGCGCAGCGCACGCTGAAACCGGCACGCTAGCTGCCCACTGCAAACGCCTCTATGCGGATGAAACAATCAACGAAAAGGGGCCTGCAGTTGCAAGCCCCTTTTGTTGCATTGTCACAGCGACCTGCTTGGGGCCATGTTCTCGGCTCGGCCCTGTGCGCCAGCTCCCTTCTTGAACGCCCCTTGGCAGCCAGTTAGCGGCTTGAAAAAGCCAGCTTGATCCCGAGCCCGACAAACAGGGTGCCGATGCCCCGGTTGAACCAGCGACCGAGACGCTGCGACAACCGAACCTTGTGGCTGGCATAGACGGTGGTAAAGACCAGCAGGTGACACCAGATGATGCCGCCCAGATTGAAGATGCAACCGAGCAGGATAAAGGCGAGCGCCTTGTCGGGGGCATCCGGTGCGATGAACTGGGGCACGAAGGCGAGGAAAAAGAGCGCGACCTTGGGGTTGAGTACATTGGTCAGCACACCCTGCCGGTAAATCTGGCCATAGGATAGGGCGGGCAAGGTGAGCCCTCTCTCCATGGAACCCGTTGCTTGCTGGCGCAGCAGGGAGAACCCCAGATAGATGAGGTAGATGGCGCCAGCCAGCTTGATGAGGGCAAACAACTCGGCCGACGCACTGAGCAGGGCCGACAGACCCAGCGCCGCCGCCAGCACATGCACCATGACACCTGTGCCGATGCCAAGGGCCGCGACTGAACCGGCACGCCACCCTTGCGAGCCGCTGCGCAGCATAACCAGCAGGGAATCCGGCCCCGGCATGATGTTGAGCAGCAGCCCCGAGACCATAAACAGTGCAAGATCATGAATACCGAACATCATCCCTCCCCTCGTAAAGCAAAACCAAACAAAGAGGGCTCCGCAGAGCCCTCTTTTCTTTCACTCTGCGGCAGCTGACGTGTCATCAGCTGTCCCGCCAGCCATCAGGGCCGCAGCGCCTTGTCCGCCCGCGAAATGCCGCAGACGCCGGAGCGCACCACTTCGATGATCTCGTTGGTCTGGGCTGCGGTCTTGATGAAAGCATCCAGCTTCTCGCTGGTGCCCACCAGCTGCACCGTGTACTGCTCGGGGGTGACGTCGACGATCTGGCCACGGAAGATATCCGCCAGCCGTTTCAGCTCGTCACGAGCCCCACCGGCGGCACGCGCCTTGACCAGCGCGATCTCCCGCTCGATATGCTCCCCTTCGCTCAAGTCGCACACCTTAAGCACATCCACCAGCTTGTGCAGCTGCTTCTGGATCTGCTCCAGCACCCGCTCGTCACCCATGGTGACGATAGTCATGCGCGACAGGGTGGGATCCTCGGTCGGCGCCACCGTCAGGGTCTCGATGTTGTAGCCGCGCTGGGAAAAGAGGCCCACCACGCGGCTCAGGGCGCCGGATTCGTTCTCCAGCAGTACTGAAATGATGTGTCTCATCAGGTCCTCTCCGTCTTGCTCAGCCACATCTCATCCATGGCACCAAACTTGATCTGCATCGGATAGACGTGCTCATCCGGGTCGACCGAGATATCCATGAACACCAGCCGATCCTTCATGGCGAAGGCCTTCTCCATGGCGCTCTCCAGCTCGGCCGGATCGCTCACCGCGATACCGACGTGGCCGTAGGCTTCCGCCAGTTTGACGAAGTCCGGCAGGGACTCCATGTAGGAGTGGCTGTGACGACCGCCGTAGAACATCTTCTGCCACTGCTTGACCATGCCCAGCGCACGGTTGTTGATGGAGATGATCTTGATGGGCACCCCGTACTGCATGCAGGTGGAGAGCTCCTGAATGTTCATCTGCACCGAGCCATCGCCGGTGACGCAGCAGACCACCGCATCCGGGTTAGCAAACTGGGCCCCCATGGCGGCCGGAATGCCGAAGCCCATGGTGCCTAGGCCCCCTGAGTTGATCCACTGGCGCGGTTTGGCAAACGGGTAGTAGAGGGCAGCAAACATCTGGTGCTGGCCCACGTCGGAGGCAACGAACGCCTGACCCTGAGTCACCTTGTAGAGGGTCTCGATCACCTGCTGTGGCTTGATCTGGGTAGCCGACTTTTCGTAGGCCAGACAGTGACGGGAGCGCCACTGGTTGATCTTGCTCCACCAGTCCGCCAGCGCCTCCTTGTCGTTATCGAAGCCACACTCGCGGATCACTTCCAGCATCTGCTCCAACACGGTTTCCACCGAGCCGACGATGGGCACATGGGCCTGCACCGTTTTGGAGATAGAGGTGGGGTCGATATCGATATGAACCACGGTCGCATTGGGGCAGAACTTGGCCACGTTGTTGGTGACGCGGTCATCGAAGCGGGCACCCACGGCGAAGATGAGATCCGCGTTGTGCATGGTCTTGTTGGCTTCGAAAGTGCCGTGCATCCCCAGCATGCCGATAAATTGCGGATGGACGCCGGAGAAAGCCCCCAGCCCCATCAGGGTGGTGGTCACCGGCAAGTTCAGCAGCTCCGCCAGTTTGGTCACCAGATGGTCCGCATTGGCGTTGATGGCGCCGCCGCCCACGTACATTACCGGGCGCTGGGCTTCTACCAGCAGCTTGGCTGCCCGCTTGATCTGCCCTTTATGGCCAGACTTGGTCGGGTTGTAGGAGCGCAGGGAGACCGTCTCGGGATACTGGTAGGGGAATTTTTCTTTCGGGTTCTGCACATCTTTGGGCAGATCCACCACCACCGGCCCCGGGCGGCCGCTGGCGGCAATGTAGTAGGCCTTCTTGATGGCCTCAGGGATATCGCTCGCCTTCTTGCACAGGAAGCTGTGCTTCACCACCGGGCGGGAGATACCGATCATGTCGGTCTCCTGGAACGCATCCTCACCGATCATGCTGGTCGGCACCTGACCGGAGAGGATCACCAGCGGAATAGAATCCATATAGGCGGTGGCAATACCGGTAATGCAGTTGGTCGCTCCCGGGCCTGACGTTACCAGCACAGTCCCCACCTTGCCGGTGGAACGGGCGTAACCGTCAGCCATGTGAACCGCGGCTTGCTCGTGCCGCACCAAGACATGCTCCATCTTGCCGTTTTCGAAGAGAGCGTCATAGATGTCGAGCACTGAGCCACCAGGGTAGCCGAAGACGTGCTCAACTCCCTGATCTTCCAGCGCTCTAACCACCATCTGGGCGCCTGATAACATCTCCATGATAAAGCCCTCCAGGCTTTGCTCCGTTTAGCGAATCCCGCCGACGATGCCGTGCTTCCCGGCACGGCCCGATCCGTTTCTTGTTGTTATCTGAATGCAGATCGGCCCAATTCAGCCCCGTCGACAGTAGAAAAAAAGGATTTTTCCGTCATTCACCCGAAAATAGGGTGAAAAACCAACTTAACCCGCTTCATAACGCTTGTCCACGGCTTTATCTGACCAGAACAGTCATACATTTCAACCGGCTATTAACATTCAATGACTTGCCGTAGCGACCATGAGACAAAAGGGAAGGAAGTCGGGGAATGGCCAGCGGATCATTCCGCAGAGGGGAAAAACAGCCACAAAAAAGCCCACCGCTCAGCGGTGGGCTTGATGCCGAATGATGACTCAGTTCTCCTGATCCGGCTCCGCCAGCCAGATCTGCTGATCCGGATCGGTCTCTTCACTGACCGAAATGCTGACACCCATATCGAGCAACTCGTGCAGGGTGAGATTGTCAGCCAGGTTCATGACTTCGCCGTTTTCATTGGTAAAGCGCATTTGCTCCGTCCTCTCCTTGGTGGGATCGCCTTTCAGTCTAGTCAACAACGCTCACTTGCGATAACCAGCAACTGGATAAACAGTCGCCCCCATCCAGCTCGCTCAGGCGATCACTTACCTCCTCCGGAAACAGAGTGCGCGCCCAGAGCCGCCGTGACAGAGAGGCCACGCTCTCGTCAGCGCCCGCCGCCAGCCAGCGGGCCAGCTCCCCCGCTACATCGGGGTAACAGACACCCCCCGGCGAGGCGCTGTCGAGCCAGGTACGTACCAGATTGGCATCGAGCACATCCATCAGAGTTGCCAGCCCCATCATCTCGAGCGTCTTGCCGTTGGTCAGCTGTTCGAACTGGCCGCCGAGGGGCTTGACCAGCAGCTTCTTGCCGAGGGTGAGCGCCTCGGAAGCCAGCTCGAAACCCGCGTTGGAGATGACGCCGCGACATCCCGCCAGCACCGTCAGAAAAGCGGGGCGCGAGGGGGGCTCAAAGCGCAGGTTGCGCCATTGGCTGGGGGTGCGAATGGCGGGGTGAAAGCAGACGAAGCGCTGCTGACCAAAGCGCGACAACAGGGCGGCGATCGCCTCGGTCTGCTCGAACGGCAGATAGACCAGGATCTCGCCGTTATCCGGCGCAGCGGCAATGGGGTCGATCACCGGCGGCAACAAGGGGTGGCCGAAGTGAAACCAGTGCAGCCCGAGCGGCTGATCCACAGGAGCAAAGTGGCGCATCAGCTGGCGGCTGACCCCATCCTCCCCCCAGCGCGGGATGGGCCAGTTGAAGCTGGCCTGATGGCTGACGGTGAGGCTCGGCTTGCCATAGCGGCGGGCAGCGTGGGCGGTCAGCGGCTCAAAATCGCTCACCACCAGATCGTATTCGCTGCAATCGAGAGACCGCAGATCCCGCCAGAAGGTGAGCGGCGAGGCGGCTTGCAGGGTGCGCCACGGAGAAACTCGCCCCTCGTGACTGACAAAAGTGAGGCCGGGAAAGGCGCGGTAGGCGCCGAACTCCTCCATGTCGAAGTAGCGGTCGGCGGGGCGGCCGCTAAAGAGATAATCCACCTCGACCCCTGCCGTGCGCAGCGCCCGCGCCAGGGTACGACTGCGACTGATATGACCGTTGCCGGTGCCTTGCACCCCAAACAGTATCCTCATGAGTGGCTCCAGCTGAGCGCCAGCACGGCGCAACCGCCCCCCAGCAGGGCACCGGCTACCAAATCACTCAGGTAGTGCACCCCGAGCAGCAGCCGGGATGCTCCCACCAGCGCCGCCCAGCCAAACAGCAGGGGTGCCCAGAGCGGAAAGCCGGTGGCCAGTATGGTAGCCATCAGAAAAGCGGCAGCGGTGTGACCGGAGGGGAGGCTGTAACGATCGGAAGGAGTGATAAAGACCGGCAAGCCGACCGGCCGTTGCCGTTTCAGGCTGTTTTTCAGCAGCAGATAGAGGGGCAGTTCGATGGCGAAGGCGAGCAGCGCCAGTCGCACCAGTTCCCGCTCTGCCTCCCCCTGCCACCAGAGCAGGGCGGCCAGCACAGCGTAAAGCGGGCCATCGCCGGTGCGGGAAATGAGACGACTCACCCTCGCCTGCTGCCGGTTGTAGCCGTGAAGCAGACAGACCCGGCACACCTGCAGGTCCCATTGCTGGATCTTGTTCATATCCCCTCCTTCCCTGAATTCTGCTTGCAGAGTAAGAAAGCGGGATGACGTTACGTTGAACAAGGGATAACAGATTTATGAAAAAAGGGCCGAATGGCCCTTTCTAATCTCGATGTGGCGGCAAAATCAGTGACTGCCGCGCAGACCGGTCTCCATCAGACGGCAATTGTGGTCCGCCAGACGGGCCATGAAGTGCTCATCCACTTTCAGGCCAAACACCTGCTCGTAGAGATCTTTCATCACGAATGGCTGCCACATCATGCTGAGGAAGGAGATCTTCAGCATGTCGGGATCCAGGTTGTCACCCAGCTCGCCGTTGGACTTCATGGTTTCCAGCAGGGCATCGAACTGCGGCAGCTGGCGTTCCAGCAGGCGGTTCAGCACAAAATCCCGGCCCGGGCTCTTCTCGGTCGACAATGCGCTGGAGATGGCAGAGGTCAACTCGCTGTTGGGCGCCATCACCTGATAGTAGGTGTTGAGCAGCTCGTTGAGGCTGTGATTGCTGTGTTCATCTTGCCAGGCATGGTCGAGGGGCTCGGCGACATCGCCCAGCACCGCTTTGTAAAGACCCTCTTTACTGCCGAAGTAGTAGTGGATCATTGCCAGATTGGAGCCAGCAAGCTCCGCGATTTCGCGTGTAGTCACCTTGCTATAGGGAGTATTGAGAAAACGCTCACGGGCGGCAGCAAGCAACTTGTCACGAATGTCAGAACGTCCGACCGGACGACCAGGTCTACGTTTTTCCATTTAACACCTCAGATAATTCAGCCAATGCTGATAAGTCGATCTGGTTGTGCAGAGAATAGAGCACAGCAGGAATGACCAGATAATCGGTCATGGGCCGAATATGGGACAAGGAAATTTGCAATCCTTTACAATCCGATTAAATACGTCAGCAGATTGCCCCTGACCTTCCGTGTTGACACAGCATAAAAATCTCGATATTGGTAAAAGCGTTATCGACTGGAAGGAATAACAACGTCATGCGTATCGCCACCCCGCTACTACTAATCTCCCTAATCGCGTTAACTCGCGCGGGATCCTTGTAGCCGGGCTAAGGCATAGCCGGAATTTACAAAAACCCGTGCACCCTGCACGGGTTTTTTTATGCCGCCGCAGGATGCACGTTACCGAACTTAGGAAGAGGGAAGTCACATGTCAGATCGGGTCATCATATTCGACACCACCTTGCGTGATGGTGAGCAGGCCCTGGCGGCCAGTTTGACAGTCAAGGAGAAGCTGCAGATCGCCCAGGCGCTGGAGCGGCTCGGTGTCGACGTCATGGAGGTGGGCTTCCCGGTCTCCTCTCCCGGCGATTTTCAATCGGTGCAGACCATCGCCCGCCACATCAAAAACAGCCGGGTCTGCGCCCTCGCCCGCGCCCTGCCCAAGGATATCGACGCCGCCGGCGAAGCCTTGCGGGTCGCCGAGGCGTTTCGCATCCACACCTTTATCTCCACCTCCTCCATCCACGTGGAGAGCAAGCTGAAAAAGAGCTTCGAGGATGTGCTGGAGATGGGGGTCGGCGCCATCAAGCACGCCCTGCGCTACACCGATGATGTGGAGTTCTCCTGCGAGGATGCAGGCCGCACCCCCATCGATAACCTCTGCCGCATGGTGGAGGCCGCCATCAAGGCGGGCGCCCGCACCATCAATATCCCCGATACCGTGGGCTACACGGTGCCGACAGAGTTCTCCGGCATCATCCACACCCTGTTCAACCGGGTCCCCAACATCGACAAGGCGATCATCTCGGTCCACTGCCACGATGATCTGGGGCTCTCGGTGGCCAACTCCATCGGCGCGGTGCAGATGGGGGCCCGCCAGATCGAGTGCACCATCAACGGCATCGGCGAACGGGCGGGCAACTGCTCGCTGGAAGAGGTGGCGATGATCCTCAAAACCCGCGCCGACCTGCTCGGGGTGCAAACCAATATCCGTCACAACGAAATTCATCGCACCAGCACGCTGGTCAGCCAGCTCTGCAACATGCCGGTGCAGCCCAACAAGGCGATCGTCGGGGCCAACGCCTTCTCCCATAGCTCCGGCATCCATCAGGATGGGGTACTCAAGGCGAAAAATACCTACGAAATCATCACCCCCGAGAGCATTGGCCTGACCCAGAACAACCTCAACATGACCTCCCGCTCCGGCCGCCACGTTATCAAGCACCGGATGGAGTCTATGGGTTATGCCGAGAGCAGCTACGACCTCGACCACCTCTACGGCAAGTTCCTGACCCTGGCCGACAAGAAGGGGCAGGTGTTCGACTACGACCTCGAAGCGCTGGCCTTCTTCAGCCAGATCCACGAAGAGCCCGAGCACTTCAAGCTGGAGTACCTCGGGGTGCAGAGCGGCAGCTCGGTACTGGCCACCGCCTCGGTCAAATTGAAGGTGGGACAGGATCTGATCTGCGAAGCGGCTACCGGCAACGGCCCGGTGGATGCGGTCTACCAGTGCATCAACCGCATCACCGGCTATGAGATCCGCATCGATAAATATGCTCTCAAGAGCAAGGGCGAAGGGGAAGATGCCCTCGGTCAGGTCGATATCGTCGCCGAGTACAAGGGGCGCAAATTCCACGGCATGGGGCTGGCCACCGACATCATCGAATCCTCGGCCCACGCCCTGCTCCATGTGATCAACAGCATCTGGCGCGCCGATCAGGTGGCCGAACAGATGGAACGAAATAACAGCATCAAATCAGAAACCGTCTGAGCCGAACTAGGTACCAAACAGACAGAATGGAATGACAACATCGGGACGGGGAACGTCTGAACCGGCAACCGCGCGCAGCGTCGGGGAAACCGGACAGAGGGCTCTCAAAGACAATATCAGGATGGAGAGTGTATGAGCAGTTATCGGATCGCAGTATTGCCGGGTGACGGCATTGGCCCGGAAGTGATGGCCGAGGCCGTCAAGGTGCTGGAGAAGGTGCAGGCCAGGTTCGGCCTCGCCTTCGAGTATGATCGCCATGACGTGGGCGGCATCGCCATCGACAACCACGGCACCCCGCTGCCGCAAAGCACCATCGCGGGTTGTGAAGCGGCCGATGCCGTGCTGTTTGGCTCGGTGGGCGGCCCGAAATGGGAACATCTGCCCCCCAACGATCAGCCTGAACGTGGCGCCCTGCTGCCCCTGCGCGCCCACTTCAAGCTGTTCTGCAACCTGCGTCCGGCCCGTATCTATACCGGTCTGGAACAGTTCTCCCCGCTGCGTGCCGACATCTCCGATCGCGGTTTTGACATCGCCTGCGTGCGCGAGCTGACCGGTGGCATCTACTTCGGCCAACCCAAGGGGCGCGAGGGAGAAGGGGCGAACGAAAAGGCGTTCGACACCGAGGTGTACCATCGCTTCGAGATTGAGCGCATCGCCAAGATTGCGTTCGAATCGGCTCGCGTACGCCGTGGCAAGGTCACCTCCATCGACAAGGCCAATGTGCTCGCCTCTTCCATTCTGTGGCGCGAGGTGGTGACGCAAGTCGCCAAGTCCTATCCGGACGTAACCCTCAACCATATGTACATCGATAACGCCACCATGCAGCTCATCAAGGATCCGTCCCAGTTCGATGTGCTGCTCTGCTCCAACCTGTTCGGTGACATCCTCTCCGACGAGTGCGCCATGATCACCGGCTCCATGGGGCTGCTCCCCTCCGCCAGCCTCAACGAATCAGGTTTCGGCCTGTTCGAACCGGCCGGTGGTTCGGCCCCGGATATCGCCGGCAAAGGGATTGCCAACCCCATCGCCCAGATCCTCTCCGCCGCCCTGATGCTGCGTTACAGCTTAGGGATGGAGGCTGCCGCCCAGGCCATTGAGCAGGCCGTGGCCCAGACCCTGGCCGAGGGTTACTTCACCGCCGACCTGCATCAGGCCAGCGCCCGCCATCCGG
Source organism: Aeromonas sp. S12(2024) (assembly GCF_041402305.1). NCBI lineage: Bacteria > Pseudomonadati > Pseudomonadota > Gammaproteobacteria > Aeromonadales > Aeromonadaceae > Aeromonas > Aeromonas sp. S12(2024). The sequence continues at coordinate 12,638 of NZ_JBGLRB010000010.1, read as the reverse complement.
TGCAGAGCACGTCCGAGATGGGTAGCCAGATCGCCGCCCGGATCTGAGCCGCATAACTGAGAACAAGGAAGAGAGAAGCAATGGCCAAGACCCTCTATCAGAAAGTATTCGACGACCACGTGGTACGGGAAGTGGAAGGGGAGACCCCCCTCATCTACATCGACCGCCATCTGGTGCATGAAGTGACCAGCCCGCAGGCATTCGACGGCCTGCGCGCCATGAATCGCCAGCTGCGCCGCCCGGACCTGACCTGGGCCACCATGGATCACAACGTCTCCACCACTACCAAGGACATCGCCGCCTCCGGCGAGATGGCTCGCATCCAGATGGAGACGCTGGCCGACAACTGCAAAGAGTTCGGGGTTCGCCTCTACGATCTCAACCACAAATATCAGGGGATCGTCCATGTTATGGGCCCCGAGCTCGGCATCACCCTGCCCGGCACCACCATCGTCTGCGGCGACTCCCACACCGCTACTCACGGCGCCTTCGGTTCGCTGGCGTTTGGCATCGGCACTTCCGAAGTGGAACATGTGATGGCGACCCAGACCCTGAAACAGGGCCGCGCCAAGACCATGCGCATTTCGGTCAACGGCAAGCTGGCCGAGGGCATCAGTGCCAAGGACGTGGTACTGGCCATTATCGGCAAGGTCGGCCACGCCGGTGGTACCGGCTACGTGGTGGAATTCGCTGGCGATGCCATTGCGAGCCTCTCCATGGAAGGGCGGATGACGGTGTGCAACATGGCCATCGAGCTGGGCGCCAAGGCGGGGATGATCGCCCCCGACCAGACCACCATCGACTATATCCGTGGCAAGGAGTTTGCCCCCAAGGGCGAGGTACTGGAGCAGGCCATCGCCTACTGGCAGAGCCTCAAGAGTGACGAAGGTGCCCGTTTCGATGCCGAAGTGGTGCTGGACGCCGCCGATATCGCCCCACAGGTCACCTGGGGTACCAACCCGGGGCAGGTGATTGCCGTTAATGAACCCATTCCGGCGCCGGAATCCTTCAGCGATCTGATGGAGCAGCAGTCAGCCCGCAAGGCGCTCGCCTACATGGACTTGCAACCGGGTCAGAAGCTCTCCGACGTTGCCATCGACAAAGTATTTATCGGGTCGTGCACCAACAGCCGCATCGAGGATCTGCGCGCCGCCGCCGCCATCGCTCGCGGTCGCAAGGTGGCCGCTGGCGTGCAGGCGCTGGTGGTGCCGGGTTCCGAGCAGGTGAAGGCGCAGGCCGAAGCCGAGGGTCTGGACAAGATCTTCATCGAGGCCGGTTTTGAGTGGCGCCTGCCCGGCTGCTCCATGTGTCTGGCGATGAACAACGACCGGCTGCAACCGGGAGAGCGCTGCGCCTCCACCAGCAACCGCAACTTCGAAGGGCGTCAGGGCCGCGCCGGCCGCACCCATCTGGTCAGCCCGGCCATGGCCGCCGCCGCCGCCGTCACCGGCCGCTTCGCCGACATTCGCGTACTGTAAGAGGACATTACGATGACAGGATTCAAACAGCATAAAGGGATCGTCGTCCCCCTCGACAGCGCCAACGTCGACACCGACGCCATCATTCCGAAGCAGTTTTTGCAGAAGGTCAACCGCATCGGTTTCGGCAAGCACCTGTTCCACGACTGGCGCTTTCTGGACGATGCCGGCCAGCAGCCCAACCCCGAGTTTGTACTGAACCAGCCGCAATTCGCCGGTGCCAGCATTCTGCTGGCCCGCGAGAACTTCGGCTGCGGGTCTAGTCGCGAGCACGCCCCCTGGGCGCTGGCCGACTACGGCTTCAAGACCATCATAGCCCCGAGCTTTGCCGACATTTTCTACGGCAACGCCATCAACAACGGCATGGTACCGGTGCGTCTGAAGGAGGAGGAGGTCGATGCCCTGTTCCAGCTGGTGGCCGCCAAACCGGGCATCGAGATCGAGGTGGATCTGGAAGCCAATCAGGTACGTGCAGGTAGCCTCTGCTTCGGTTTCGAGATCGATGAATTCCGCCGTTACTGTCTGCTCAACGGCTTGGATGCCATCGGTCTGACCCTGCAGCACGAGGCCGCCATCAGCGCTTTTGAGGCGAAGCAGCCGAGCTGGATTTAACGCGCCAGTTGCAAAAAAACGAGTAGAATCAACAGGGAGCTTCGGCTCCCTGTTTTACTGTCCGCGAAGCTTCCCACTTTGGGCCACCGGAACTGGCCCGTGCCACAGGAAAGGATGATGAAGAGACCGATGGCAATCCCTCTGCTCTGTGCCCTGCTGCTTGCCATGCCTGCGGGGGCCAGCCAAACCAGCTTCAACAACAGCCTCGGCCAGATCAGCGTCGGCTGGCAGGATAGCGAAGGCAAATCCCAACAGCTCACCTACCGGCTCGAACAGGGCAAGTTGCCGCCCCTTATCGCCTATCGTCCGGCGAGAATGCAGGAGGAGGTGTTGCAGGTGTTGCTGCGGGAGGTGCGCCAGAACTACCCCGAGGTGCAGTTCACCCTCGCTCGTCCCTCGCTGGAGCTGCATCTGAAAAGCCGCAATCAGGACAAGGCGCGCGAGGCGATGGCCTTTCTGCAATCCAAGCGGAGCAAAGAGGAGCAGGCGTGGCTGACCAAACACTACTTCCAGTACTTCAACACCCCGGACGGGCAGCTGGCAGTGAAGCAGGATCATGTGCGCATCGCGCTGGAGAGTCGCAGCGGGCTGGCTCCGCTGGCGGATCAACTCAAGCAGCAGGGCAGCACCGAAACGGAAGCGCGCCAGAAAACCGTGGCCCATATGCTCACCTTTATCCAGAGCATCCCCTATCAGCAGCTCGACAGCCTGAACGGCAGACAGGGCAAGGGATTTCTATCTCCCCGTCAGGTGCTGGAGCAGAACCGGGGTGATTGCGACAGCAAGGTAACCCTGATGGCCGCCATGCTGGCCCAGCTCTTTCCCGAGCTGAAACAGGCCATGGTGTTCGTCCCCGGCCATGCCCTGCTGGCCGTTGACCTGCCCGCCAAGCCGGGGGATGTGACCCTCAACTGGCAGGGGCAGAACTACCTGCTGCTCGAACCTACCGGCCCCGCCACCTTGCCTGCGGGCCAAATAGCATCGACCAGCAAAACGCTGGTCGATAGCAAGCAGTTGAGTGTGCAGCCGGTTCAGGAAAAAGGCTAATCCCCTCCCTCTGCCGATGGGGAGAGAGGATTAACCCTGAGGCAGAAACTCTACCGCCAGCAGCAACCCGCTCTCCTCCTCCAGCACCCGGATAATACGGGCATGGGCTTCAAAGGGAGGCAACAGGTTGTTGTTGGTGGCAAGACTGATCCGGATGGGCTGATTGATGTCGAGCTGGTGTTCAGAGACCGCAATCCCCATGCCGTTAGCACTGAGATCCCGGCAGATCCCCTCCAGCACCAGCTGCTGCTGATAGACGGTGACCGGAGCATTGATGACCATGCGCGCAAAGGCACGCCTTTCCTTGGTATTGGTAAGCACGCGAACATCCTCTGTTGGGTGGGCGTCATCTCATGGGTATTGCACAATTGTGCTGGTCTACCCAAAAGAACGTTAATACAATGCGGTTCGTTTCTCAAACGGGGTGCGGTTTACCGCTGAGATTATACCCGTGTACCTGATCCAGATAATGCTGGCGGAGGAATTTGAGGCATGGCGCTCATTTTTTGCGCCCTCACCCGCTGGCACCTCGTTATTAACAAGTAATAGGGAGTGCCACCCATGAAGACCCTGCTGCTGATCACCACCGGCCTGCTGTCGGCCAATGTGTTCGCCGCCGACACCCTCACCGTCTACACCTACAGCTCCTTCACTGCCGACTGGGGACCCGGTCCCAAGATCAAGCAAGCCTTCGAGAAGGAGTGCGGCTGTACCCTCAATCTGGTTCCCCTCGAAGATGGCGTAGCCATCCTCAACCGGCTGCGACTGGAGGGCAACCACAGCAAGGCCGACCTAGTGCTGGGGCTGGATGATGCCCTCATCAGCGAAGCCAAGCAGAGCGGCCTGTTCGCCCCCCATCCCGCCAAGCTGGATGGCATCAAGGTGCCGGGTGGCTGGCAGGATGACACCTTCGTCCCCTACGACTACGGCTACTTTGCCTTTGTTTATGACAAGGACAAACTCAAGCAACCACCCAAGAGCCTGAAAGAGCTGGTGGAGCGCCCCGACCTCAAGGTGATCTATCAGGATCCCCGCACCTCTACCCCGGGACAGGGGCTGATGCTGTGGATGAAGTCTGTCTACGGCGACAAGGCGCCTGCCGCCTGGGCCGAGCTTGCCAAAAAGACGGTCACCGTCACCAAGGGGTGGTCAGAGGCTTATGGCATGTTCCTCGATGGCGAAGCGGACATGGTGCTCTCCTACACAACCTCTCCGGCCTATCACCTGATTGCCGAGAACAAGCCCCAGTATCAGGCTGCCGCCTTCGAGGAGGGTCACTACCGTCAGGTAGAAGTGGCCGCCAAGCTGAAGAGCGCCAAACAGGAGAAGCTGGCTGACCAGTTCCTGCAATTTATGGTGAGCCCCGCCTTCCAGCAGGAAATCCCGACCGGCAACTGGATGTATCCGGTTATCGACACGCCGCTGCCCAAGGGCTTCGAGCAGATGATCACCGTAGCCAAGCCGCTCGCCTTCAGCAGCGATGAGGTGGCCGCCAATCGCAAAGGGTGGATCCGCGAGTGGCTGCAAGCCGTCACCCAGTGAGCCGTTATCTGAAACCACAGGCTCGTCCCCTCTGGTGGCTGCCGGGCAGTGCAGCCACCCTGTTGATCCTGCTGTTATCCCTCGGGCCGCTCGCGGCCCTGCTGTGGCAGGCCGGTTCGCTGGCACCCCGCACCCTGTTCGCAGATCCTTATCTGCGTCATGTGCTGGGCTTCAGTCTGGGGCAGGCACTGCTCTCCACCTTGCTGAGCCTGGGGCTGGCCATTCCGGTGGCCCGCGCCCTGGCGCGGCGCCGTTTCATTGGCCGTCCCCTGCTGATCAAGTTGTTTGGCCTCTCGCTGGTGCTGCCGGTCATCATCGCCATCTTCGGCATAGTAGCGGTACACGGCAAACAGGGGTGGCTGCCGCAGCTGCTGCGCACCCTGGGGCAGGATCCCGGCAACTATCTCTACGGCCTGTTCGGTATCCTGCTGGCCCACATCTTCTTCAACATGCCGCTGGCGGCACGCCTGATGCTGCAGAGCATAGAGAGCATCCCCGAATCGAGCTGGCGCCTCGCCAGCCAGCTCAGCATGCGCTCATCCCACATCTTCCGGCTGCTGGAGTGGCCGCTTATTCGCAGCATATTGCCGGGGCTGGCCAGCCTCATCTTTATGCTCTGCTTCACCAGCTTCACCACAGTGCTGGCGCTGGGGGGCGGGCCGAAATCGACCACCCTGGAGGTGGCTGTCTATCAGGCGCTGCGCTTTGACTTCGATCTCGCCACCGCGGGCGGACTGGCGCTGGTGCAGCTGATCCTGACCGCCGCCTTGCTCGCCCTGCAGCACAAGCTGCAGAGCCCCCCGGCCAGCAGGGTGACTCCCCGTCGCCCCTGCCTGCGACCGGACCGTCATCAGCCGGGCACGGCCGTGGTGGATCTGCTCTCGCTCTGTATCGGCCTCGCCATCTTTCTGCCACCGCTGCTGGCCATCGTCGTCGCTGGCCTCCACCCCGGCCTGCTGACGGCGCTCACTTCCGCCAAACTGTGGCAGGCGAGCGGCCAGTCGCTGCTGATTGCGCTGGCGGCGGGCACCCTGGCGACCCTGCTCGGCAGCGGCCTGCTGCTCACCAGTCGCCACCTCAAGGTACGCACCCGCCAGCGGCGAGCTGCCGCCCTTTGGGAGGCCAGCGGTTCGATGATCCTGATGATCCCGGCCGTGGTGCTCTCCACCGGTCTCTTCATCCTGTTTATGCCGTTCGCCGATGTGTTCGCCCTCGGCCCCTGGCTGGTGGTGCTGGTCAACGCCCTGATGGCGCTGCCCTACGTGCTGCGCACCCTCTCCGCCCCCATGCAGCTGGTGGTGCGCCAGTATGACCGGCTGGCGGACAGCCTGGGGGTACGTGGTCTGCATCGCCTGCGGCTGGTGGAGTGGCCGCTGTTGCGCCGTCCGCTGGCACTGGCGATGGCGCTGTCGATGATCCTCTCGCTGGGGGATCTCGGTGCCATCGCCATGTTTGGCAGTCAGGAGCTCACCACCCTGCCCTGGCTGCTCTATCAGCAGCTCGGCAGCTATCGATTGACCGAGGCAGCCGCCACCGCTCTGCTGCTGCTGACGCTCTGTTTCTCCCTGTTCTGGCTGGTGGAGCGGGGTCTTGGAGGAAAAAATGGCGAGCAACATTGAGATACTAAACGCCTTGCGCCCCTGTGCTAGCGTTTCTGCGGCTGTTTTGGCTGGTCGAACGGACCCTTTGAGGAGGAAAACATGCTGAACATTGATACGCTGGTGACCAGCTACCCCGACTGGCGCGTCAGCTTCAGCGCGACCCTGCCCAAGGGAGAGATCACCGCGCTGATCGGCCCAAGCGGCGCAGGTAAATCGACCCTGCTCGGGATGATCGCCGGATTCGTGCCGGTGGAGTCGGGCCGCCTCAGCTTCGATGGCGAAGATCTGCTGCCACTGGGCCCCGCCGAGCGACCAGTCACCACCCTGTTTCAGGATCACAACCTGTTCCTCCATCTGTCGGTGTTCGACAATATCGCCATCGGCTTGCACCCGGGTCTGCGCCTGAGTGCAGCCCAACGGGCACAGGTGATCGATGCAGCCGAGCGTGTTGGTCTTGGCGAGATGTTAAACCGCCAGCCTGAACAGCTCTCCGGCGGCCAACAGCAGCGGGTCGGGCTGGCCCGTGCGCTGGTGCGGGGCAAACCGCTGCTGCTGCTGGATGAACCCTTCTCGGCCCTCGATCCGGCCCTGCGTCGGGAGATGCTGGCGGAAGTGGCGCGCCTCGCCTGCGAGCAGGGCATTACCGTATTGATGGTCTCCCACAATCCGGAAGATGCCCAGCTGATTGCAGATCAGGTGCTCTTTATAGACGAGGGCCGCATCGCCCTGCAGGGGAAGCCGGATATTCTGCAGAACAGCAACCACCCGGGGCTGCTGCGCTACCTGGGTCAATAGCCCTTGGCACAAGACTGCGCCGGGATCAAAAAGGGAGGCCGATTGGCCTCCCTTTGTATCTGGAAATATTCAGTTTAATCAGAGGTTTTCCTCGGCGAACGAGGCCAGTCGGCTGCGTACCACGCCGTTGAGGAAGATGTTGGCACTGCCGTCAAAATCCTTGAAACGCTCGACGATGTAGGTGAGACCCGAGGTCACCGGGCTCAGGTAGTTGGAGTCGATCTGGGCCAAGTTACCGGAACAGACGATCTTGGTGCCCTCCCCGCAACGGGTAATGATGGTCTTGATCTGGGAAGCCGTCAGGTTCTGGCACTCATCCAGCAGCACGAAGGTGTTCTGGATGCTGCGCCCGCGCATGAAGTTGACCGATTTGAACTGGATGTTGGCCTTCTCCATGATGTAGCTGAGCGAGCCGCTCATGTTCTCGTCCTGCTTGTGCAGCACCTCCAGGGTGTCAGTCACCGCCGCCAGCCAGGGCATCATCTTCTCCTCTTCGGTGCCGGGCAGGAAGCCGATGCTTTCGGCAATTTCCGGGGTATTCCGGGTGACGATCACCTTCTCGTAAATGCCCTTCTCAATCACCAACTCCAGCGCAGCAGCCATGGCCAGCAAGGTCTTGCCGCAACCCGCCGGGCCAGTCAGGATCACCAGATCGATGTGCGGATCGAGCAGTGCATCCAACGCCATCCCCTGATAGACGTTCTTGGGATGGACACCCCACGCCTTGCGGGACATCAGTCGCTCGCGGCCCAGATCCTTGATGCGGATCTTGTTGCCATCGTGGCTGAGCACCCGGGCTGCGAAGAAATTCTCCTCATCCACCAGATACTGGTTTACGTGAACCCCTTCCAGCAGATTGGCATCGATCACATGGATGGTGTCGCGGCCATGGGTCTCGCTCTCGCACTCGCCAACCCGCTCCCAAAAGCTGCCGGGCACAACCTGAAAGCCTTTAGCCAGCAGGCGGATATCATCGATCAGCTGGTCGCTACGGTAATCTTCAACGTGAGCAAGCCCGGCCCCCTTGGCCTTGAGGCGCATGTTGATGTCTTTGGTGACCAGCACCACCTGACGCTTCAACTCGTGCTTTTGCAGATAGAGGGCCGCGTTGATGATGCGGTTGTCGGCCTCCTTGTCGGTAAACACCTCGGCATCCTGCGGCAGATGGTGATCGCTGAAGATGCAGATATTGCCGCTCGCTTCGCCAACCAGCGGAACGCCCTGGGTGATCTGATCCGGGGTTGCATCGCGGAACACATCTTCCAGCGCACGAATGGCCACCCGCGCGTCGCGGCTGACATCCTTGTTGCGATCCTTGATGTTATCGAGCTCTTCCAGCACCGTCATGGGGATGAGCACGTCGTGCTCTTTGAAGGAGTAGATAGCGAGGGGTTCGTGAAGCAGAACGTTGGTATCCAGGATAAACAGCTTTCGGTCCGTATTGTCCATAAGCATCCTCCTTGGCACTGAAGGGCCACGTGTGTGAATCTCAGATGTCATTGAAACCACACGGCCGTGACAGTTTTATTACCCTCAACGCTACGCCCGATTTTACTATCGCGCAACAAATCACTGGGCCGCCTGATTTGATTGAGCATAAAAACAGCAATAAAAAGACCGACGCTATGGCCGGTCTTTTTTCTATCGTTCAACTACTTGGGTATGTCTGTCAGCCACACTTGGAGTCGCCACAGTTGAGGCAGGTCATGCAGCCATCCTTCAGCACCAGCGCTTTGGTGTGGCACTTGTAGCAGAGCGCCGCATTGGCCGGGAAACCACTGCCCGCCTGTTGCTCTTCGGCCTCCTGAGCGGCTTTCAATTCAGCCTGTTTCTCGGCCAGAAATGCCTGCTGATGCTCGTCCAGCCCGGTTGCCTTGAGCATGCCGATCTCGGTGAGATGGCTCTCGATCACGTTGCCAATTTCGGCGATCAGCGATGGAACGTACTTGCCCTTGTTCCAGTATCCGCCCTTGGGATCAAACACCGAGCGCAGCTCCTCCACCAGGAAGGTGACATCCCCACCCTTGCGGAATACCGCCGAGATGATGCGGGTCAGCGCCACGATCCACTGGTAGTGCTCCAGGCTCTTGGAGTTGATGAAAATCTCGAACGGACGGCGAGTTTCGTGAACCGTGCCCTCGTTGAGAATGATGTCGTTGATGGTGATGAACAGTGAGTGCTCGGAGACATGCTCCGGCGTCTTCAACTTGTAGGTGGTACCCATCAGCCGCTCCGGGCGCAGCACGGTTTCGTGCATGTGCACCACGTCATCCTGCACAGAGAGATCTTCTTGCGGCTCATCCTTGGTACGCACCTTGTAGGCGACGATTTTCTTGTCGATCTTCTTGACCATAATGTCGTTCTCAGAATTTACCGTAATAGCCTTCTTTCAAGGCGTCGTAGAGGTTGGCGGCCGTATGCAGCTCGCCATCGTATTCGATCTCTTCGTTCCCCTTGACGGAGATGACGGAGCCATCCTCCAGGGTGAAATCGTACAGGGTGTTCTCCAGATCCTTCTCCTTCACCAGCACGCCCTGGAAGGCCTCCGGATTGAAGCGGAAGGTGGTGCAGCCCTTAAGGCCGGAGTCCGAGGCATACATGTAGATATCCTTGAACTGCTCGAACGGGAAATCGGTTGGCACGTTTGCAGTCTTGGAGATGGAGGAGTCGATCCAGCGCTGGGCCGCCGCCTGAATGTCCACATGCTGCGCCGGGCTGATGTCATCGGCAGTAATGAAATAGTCCGGCAGACGGCTCGCCTCATCATCGGCATAGGGCATGGCGGCCGGATTCACCAGCTCGCGGTAGGCCAGCAGCTCGAAGGAGTAGACATCGACGCTCTCCTTGCTCTTCTTGCCCGGCTTGATAACGTTGCGGCTGTAGTGGTGGGCAAAGCTCGGCTCGATGCCGTTGCTGGCGTTGTTGGCCAGAGACAGCGAGATGGTGCCGGTCGGCGCGATACTACTGTGATGGGTGAAACGCCCACCCACTTCGGCCAGCTCGGCGACCAGCGCAGGATCCACTTCGGCAACCTGCTGCATGTAGCGGCTGTAGCGCGCATGCAGCACCTTGCCCTTCACCTTGTCGCCCACCTTGATGCCATCAGCCGCCATTTCCGGGCGCAGACGCAGCATCTTGCCGGTCACTTCGAACTCCTGCTCCAGGATGGGGGCTGGGCCCTTCTCCTTGGCAAGACGCAGGGACTCCTGCCAGCCGGTCATCGCCAGATCCTGGGATACCTGCTCGGTAAAGGCGACGGATGCCGCAGAGCCGTACTTGATCTGCAGCATGGTGAGGGTCGAACCAAGACCCAGGAAACCCATGCCATGCCGGCGCTTGGCTGTGATCTCCTCGCGCTGTTTGGCCAGTGGCAGTTGGTTGATCTCTACCACGTTGTCGAGCATGCGGGTAAAGATGGCTACCACCTTGCGAAACGCCTGCCAATCGAACGCAGCGCTTTCAGTAAAAGGGTCGCGCACAAACTTGGTCAGATTGACCGAACCCAGCAGACAGGCACCATAAGGCGGCAACGGCTGCTCGCCACAGGGGTTGGTCGCGCGGATCTCTTCACAGAACCAGTTGTTGTTCATCTGGTTGACCTTGTCGATCAGGATGAAACCGGGCTCTGCATAGTCATAGGTGGAGGTCATGATGACATTCCACAGCTTGCGGGCGGGCATGGTCTTGTAGACCTTACAAGCGACCTGCCCCAACTCATTGAATACAACCCCTTCCTTGTTGGGCCAGTCGGCCCATAGCACCTGAGCGGGATCGTCCAGCGCAATGCCATCCTGCTCCACCTCTTTGGCGGTATAGGGGAAGATCAGCGACCAGGGCGCATCCTCTTTCACCGCCTTGACGAAATCTTCGGTGATGAGCAGGGAGAGGTTGAACTGACGCAGGCGGCCATCTTCACGCTTGGCCTGAATAAACTCGATCACATCGGGATGGCGGATATCCATGGTGCCCATCTGGGCGCCGCGACGGCCACCGGCTGACGAGACGGTGAAACACATCTTGTCATAGATATCCATAAAGGAGAGCGGGCCGGAAGTGTAGGCACCGGCACCGGAGACAAAGGCACCGCGCGGGCGCAGGGTCGAGAAGTCATAGCCGATACCGCACCCGGCTTTCAGGGTCAGACCGGCCTCGTGCACCTTGCCAAGAATATCGTCCATCGAATCTTCGATGGTACCGGAAACAGTACAGTTGATGGTTGAAGTGGCAGGCTTGTGCTCAAACGCCCCCGCATTGGAGGTGATGCGGCCCGCCGGAATGGCACCATTGCGCAGCGCCCACAGGAACGGCTCATACCAGGCCTCAGGTTCCAGCTCCTGCTCTGCCAACGCACGGGCTACCCGCTGGTAAGTCTCATCGATAGAGCTGTCGATGGGAGTACCATCCTTGCTCTTGAGGCAATACTTGCTATCCCAGATCTCGAGGGACGTTTCCTGCATGGGGATAAGGCGGGAGCCAAGCTCACTCTCCAGCACCGGGTTCGATTTAGCCATTTTCAATCAACCTTATGTGAATGCATCAACATCATGACAACAGCAGAAAACACAACCAATGGTGCCATCTAAAATTAATGGCACAACATATAGTACACCTGATGCCATGAGGGCGCCGATTCTAACCTAAAAAAATGCCCCGGCCAGCAGATTTCTGGGCCAGGGCACTTAACTGATTAATTTGCTGAGAGATTTAACACTCAGAGATAGATCAGGGCTTCTTGACGTAAACGGTCGGTGTTTCACCCGCCATATTCAGATAGAACTCGTAGACGCCATCAGCATCCGGTGAGAACTTCATGTCCTCATACTTGGAGCAGGGGTTTACCGGCACCGCCTCACCACCCAACACGGCAACACCATCACTCGGGCTCTTGTAGCCAAAGTTGGTACCGCAGCTCCAGCCTGAATCAGCAAACTTGAACTTGTAGGGGGCCCACTCTTTCTTGAGAGTGCCTTTGGCCATATAGAGTTTGTCGGCCACCTTGACAACCTTGCTTTCATCAGTAGCCATCCAATCGTTCATCTCCCCGCGCAGGTAGATGGACTTGCCACCGAAGTCGCTGTTGTCTGTCCCAGCCTGCTCTGCACCACCATTGGATGCGCAACCGCCTAATACCAGGGTTCCCGCCGCCAGCATCATCGTTACTGTTCTCTTGAACATGAGTCTATTCCTTAAATTATTGTGATTCCTTGGTCCATCAATATGGACTGAAGAATTAAACCAGAGGAGACATCACAAGAAAGGTAGAGGCATCACATTCTGTACTTTTTGTATCCAACACATTGAATTAGTGAGCAAATATCGAACAGAAAAAGAGGTCTTTTTGGGGCTTTAGAAGGCTAATCAATGAATGACAAGAAGGGGGAAGTCTAATAATCCGGCGACGTGATGAATTGCAGGCAATAAAAAAACCCGCTCGATGAGCGGGGTTTCTTGTATTGGGTGCCTGGCAGTGTCCTACTCTCGCATGGCGAATGCCACACTACCATCGGCGCTACCGCGTTTCACTTCTGAGTTCGGCATGGGATCAGGTGGTTCCACGGCGCTA